>NZ_JBEPKM010000008.1:0-316826 GCF_040544715.1 Methylobacterium sp. 1030
CACGTCGATAGGCCGGGGGTGCAAGCGCGGCGACGCGTTGAGCCGACCGGTACTAATCGCCCGATTGGCTTGATCGCTCTCGTGATCCGTGTCCGCGAGGCACGGTTGCAGAAAGACCCGCAGCGCCAGACGCTGCATGCTTGCCGAACTGAGCACTCGCCGTCGCAGCACCCTGCGACGCCCAGTGCCAAACAAGTTGCGATGCGCCGGTCTGGTGGCCTGAGCGGCGTGCCCAGAACCCGATCCCATCTCGAACTCGGCCGTTAAACACGCCAGCGCCCATGGTACTGTGTCTCAAGACACGGGAGAGTCGGTCGCCGCCAGACCTGCCCATCGCAATCATCCTTCCCTCGACACGAACACCGATCCGGCCCCCGGACACGGCGCACGCTCACACAGAGCCCGCGTCGACCCGGACCAGCCGTACAGACTTGGCGCGGGGTGGAGCAGCCCGGTAGCTCGTCAGGCTCATAACCTGAAGGTCACAGGTTCAAATCCTGTCCCCGCAACCAAATCCGACAGACAGAACCCGCCGCGCTCAACAGCGCGGCGGGTTCTGCGTTTGTCCGGCCACGGACGGAGCTCGAACGCCCAAGCGAGTTCGCGATCAGGTTGCGCCACTGGCGCACCGTCGGTCCGCTTCCAGACCCTCCGTCGCTCACCGCCGAGGTGCGGTCGCCACAAAGCGTCGTTGAGGTTGTCCTATCGGCTTTGAGGTATCAGCCAGCGACGCTCTGCGAATGCACAATCGATGGGCAGAAACGGCCTCGTAAGCTCTATAGCCGGCACCGCATCGCACCTTCGGCTGTAGAGTGCAGGCCGCGTCAGGTCGCAGGGATAAATCGGCAATATCGATTGCGCACAAGCGAGACCCTGACAGGCATTACTCCTTGAGGTTGAGCGATCAAGATCGCTCTTATTACGCTATTTGGGATCGTATACCCCAGTTCCGAATTTAAGACTTGACGCTTCTTGCGAATGCGATTGTATCAGGCGTCCGAATCGCGACGCAGTGCTTGCGTTCTGGCGAGTTTCGTCATCACGAGAAGGCAACGCACGAGACATGGCCCAGTCGAACGGCGGCTCTCTCCGCCTCGTCACGCTCGCCTCCGAGATCGTCTCGGCCTATGTGAGCCACAATCACGTGCAGAGCGCGGATCTGCCCGGCCTCCTCAACGAGGTGCACGCGGCGATTCGGGGGGTCTGCGACGCCGGCCAGAGCCCGCCGATCGCCAAGGCGACCGCGCAGGAGATCCGGCGCTCCATCAATCCGGACTTCCTGATCTCGTTCGAGGACGGGAAGCCCTACAAGACGCTGCGCCGGCACCTCACCCTGCGCGGCCTGACGCCGGAGGCCTACCGCGCCAAGTGGGGCCTCGCCTCGGACTACCCGATGACGGCCCAGAGCTATTCCGAGCAGCGCTCGCAGCTCGCCCGCTCCCTGGGCCTCGGGCAGCCGCGCGCCGCGGCGCCGGAACCCGAAGCCGAGCCCGCGCCGCAGCCCGCCGGGAAGCGGCGGGCGCGCAGCAAGGAAGCCGTCTGACGGCGACACGTCCCGCCTGCGGCGAAGGTGTCGTCGACCTGCCGCAATCGGCCTCGATAGCGTGGGGCCGCACGGTGCGCCTGCCTTGTCTCGGCCTGGACGGCGCGCCCGCCCAGACGCCGGAGCCCTGCATGCTGACCCGCCTCACCCTGCCCGCCCTCGTCGCAGCCCTGCTGGCCGCCAGCCCGGCCGCGGCGCAGATGGCGCGGACGGAGACCCGGGAGCCCGCGAAGGACGGCACCGCGAAGGTCGTGCCGCTGAGCAAGGCCGACGTGCAGCTCTCCTTCGCCCCCGTGGTGAAGCGGGCCGCGCCCTCGGTGGTGAACGTCTACGCCTCCCACGTGGACAAGCGCTCCAGCGCGCGCACCAGCGCCATGGAGGAGTTCATGCGCCGCTTCTTCGGCGAGCCGGAGGGCGGCCGCGGCCCCCGGGGTGACCGGGCGCAGCGCTCCCTGGGCTCGGGCGTGCTGGTCGATGCCGACGGGCTCGTGATCACCAACAACCACGTCATCGACAACATGAACGAGGTGCGGATCGCCCTGGCGGATCGCCGCGAGTTCGAGGCCACGATCGTGATGCGCGACACCCGCACCGACCTCGCGGTGCTCAAGATCAAGGAGCCGCCGAAGGGCCTCGTGCCGATGCCGTTCGGCGATGCCGACGCCCTGGAGGTCGGCGACTTCGTGATGGCGATCGGCAACCCGTTCGGCGTCGGCCAGACGGTGACGCAGGGCATCGTCTCGGCCCTGGCGCGCACGCAGGTCGGCTCGGCGGACTATCAGTACTTCATCCAGACCGACGCGGCGATCAACCCGGGCAATTCCGGCGGCGCGCTGGTGGACCTGCGCGGCCAGCTCGTCGGCATCAACACCGCGATCTACTCGCAATCGGGCGGCAGCCACGGCATCGGCTTCGCGATCCCGGTGGGCATGGTCAAGGCGGTGGTCGACGCCGCCCGCGACGGGGCGAGCGTGGTGCGCCGGCCCTGGCTCGGGGCGCGGATCCAGAGCGTGACCCCCGACATCGCCGACAGCATGGGTCTCGACCACCCGACCGGCGTGCTGGTGGCGAGCCTCCAGCCCAAGAGCCCGGCCGAGGAGGCGGGCCTGAAGCGCGGCGACCTGATCCTCACGGTCGACGGCCAGGAGGTGGCCGACCCGGAGGCTTTCGGCTACCGCTTCGCCCTGAAGGGCGTGCAGGGCCACGCCCGGTTCGGGATCCTGCGCGGCACGGCCCGGCAGACGGTCTCGGTCAAGCTCGCCCCGGCTCCCGAGACGCGCCCGCGGGACGTGCTCAAGGTGAAGACCCGCTCGCCGTTCGTCGGCGCGACCCTCGTCAACACCTCGCCGGCGGTGGCCGAGGAGATGCAGGTGGACTTCCCGGCCGAGGGCGTGGCCGTGCAGGCGGTGGACGAGAACTCCATCGCGGCCCGGGTCGGGCTGCAGAAGGGCGACGTGATCGTGGCGGTCAACGGCGTGCCGATGTCGACCACCAAGGATCTCGACCGGGTCACCCGCAACAGCCTCAATTCGTGGGAGGTCGCGATCAACCGCAACGGCGAGATCCTGACCTCGGTGTTCGGCGGCTGATCCCGTCCGGGGGCGCCAGGTCCGTGGCCGTGGGCAAGCCCCGGCTCCCGGCTTGCGCCCCCGGCCGCGCCCGGTGTTGATGCGCGGATGTCCGACCTGTTCGCCTCCGCGGAACCGCCTCCCGCGCCGGATCCCGGCCGCGCCCCCGGTGCCGAGGCCGCCCGCCCGCTGGCGGACCGGCTGCGCCCGCAGACCCTCGCCGAGGTCGTCGGCCAGGAACACCTGACCGGGGAGGGCGGGGCGCTCACGCGCCTGCTGCGGGGACGGACGCTCGGCTCGCTGATCTTCTGGGGACCGCCCGGCACCGGCAAGACCACGGTGGCGCGGCTGCTCGCCCAGGGCACGGACCTGCATTTCGAGCAGATCTCGGCGATCTTCTCCGGCGTGCCCGACCTGCGGAAGGTGTTCGAGGCCGCCCGCAAGCGCCGGGCGACCGGGCAGGGGACCCTGCTGTTCGTCGACGAGATCCACCGGTTCAACCGGGCGCAGCTCGACGCCTTCCTGCCGGTGATGGAGGACGGGACCGTCACGCTGGTGGGCGCGACGACGGAGAATCCGTCCTTCGAGCTCAACGCCGCGCTCCTGTCCCGCGCCCGGGTGCTGCTGTTCCGGGCGCTCGACCCGGGCGCCGTCGCGCGGCTCCTGGTCCGGGCCGAGGCGCTGACGGGCCAGGCCCTGCCGCTCACCGAGGAGGCCCGGGGCGTGCTGGTCCGCATGGCCGACGGGGACGGTCGGGCGGCCCTGACGCTGGCGGAGGAGGTCTGGCGCTCGGCCCGACCCGGCGAGACCCTCGACGCCGAGGCGCTTCAAGAGATCGTGCAGCGGCGCGCGCCGATCTACGACAAGGCGCAGGAGGGCCACTACAACCTGATCTCGGCGCTCCACAAGACCGTCCGCGGCTCGGACCCGGACGCGGCGCTCTACTATCTCTGCCGGATGCTCGATGCCGGCGAGGACCGGCTGTTCATCGCCCGCCGGCTGGTGCGCATGGCGGTGGAGGATATCGGGCTCGCCGACCCGCAGGCGCTGGTGGTGGCCAACGCCGCCAAGGACGCCTTCGACTTCCTCGGCAGCCCCGAGGGCGAGCTGGCCCTCGCCCAGGCGGCGATCTACCTCGCCTGCGCGCCGAAATCGAACGCCGTCTACACCGCCTACAAGGCCGCGACGCGCCTCGCCAAGGAGGCGGGCTCCCTGCCGCCGCCGCGCACCATCCTCAACGCGCCGACCAAGCTGATGAAGCGGATCGGCTACGGCGAGGGCTACCGCTACGACCACGACGAGCCCAACGCCTTCTCGGGCCAGGATTACTGGCCCGACGCGCTGGGGCGCCAGCACCTCTATCAGCCGACCGAACGGGGCTACGAGAACCGCATCGCCGAGCGGCTCGACCGCTGGGAGGCGTTGCGGAAGGAACGGCGCGGGGAGGGGTAGGCGGCCTCACAGATCGAGGGGCGCGTTGTCGATCACCTCCTTCATCACGAAGAAGGTCCGGGTCTGGCGCACCCCCGGCAGGCCGATCAGCGTGGCGCTGTGGAGGCGGTTGAAGTCGGCCATGTCGGAGACCCGGATCTTCAGCATGTAGTCGAAGTCGCCGGCCACGAGGTGACAGTCGAGGAGCGCGGGAATCGCCCGGACGGCCGCCTCGAATTCCGAGAAACTCTCGGGGGTCGAGCGGTCGAGCACGACGCCGACGAAGACCAGGGTGCCGCGTCCGACCCGCATCGGATCGATCAGCGCCCGGACCGCCCGCACGAACCCGTCCGCGAACAGGCGCTGGATCCGGCGATGGCAGGTGGCCGCGCTGGTGCCGACCCGCTCGGCGATCTCGGCATTGGCCATGCGCCCGTCCGCCTGGAGGAGGCGGAGGATCTTCTGGTCGATCCGGTCGAGCCCTGCGGACATGGACGATTCTTTCAGGGTCACAGCTCAATCCGGAATTCTCTGCAGCTGAGGCGCCCAGCAACGCAAGTGGCGGGATGTCTGAGCTGAAAGATCGAGAGCACCTTTCATCGCGGATCGGGTAATTTTCCCCGCGCCTCGAAGACGGAGCCGGGCCTCGCGCCGGGCCGTCCCCGAGGCCTCGCTTCGACGCGTCCGGGCCCGGCGGAGACCGCTCCTGCCCCCGGCCGCGCCCCGAGACCCGGAGAGACCCGATGCTGGACAAATTCGAGCGCTATCCCCTGACCTTCGGCCCGACGCCGATCGAGCCGCTCAAGCGCCTGACCGCGCATCTCGGCGGGGAGGTCGAACTCTACGCCAAGCGCGAGGATTGCAATTCCGGCCTCGCCTACGGCGGCAACAAGCTGCGCAAGCTCGAGTACATCGTGCCGGACGCCATCGCGAGCGGCGCCGACACGCTGGTGTCGATCGGCGGCGTGCAGTCGAACCACACCCGCATGGTCGCGGCGGTCGCCGCCAAGATCGGGATGAAGTGCCGGCTGATCCAGGAGGCCTGGGTGCCGCACGAGGACGCGGTCTACGACCGGGTCGGCAACATCCTCCTGTCGCGGATCATGGGCGCGCAGACGCAGCTCGTCGATGACGGGTTCGACATCGGCATCCGCGATTCGTGGAAGCGGGCGCTCGCCGAGGTCGAGGCCGAGGGCGGCAAGCCCTACGCGATCCCGGCCGGCGCCTCCGTGCACAAGTACGGCGGGCTCGGCTACGTCGGCTTCGCGGAGGAGGTCCGCAAGCAGGAGGCCGAGATGGGCCTGCGCTTCGACTACGTGGTGGTCTGCACGGTGACGGGCTCGACCCATGCCGGCATGCTGGTGGGCTTCTCGGCCGACGGGCGCGCCCGCAACGTCATCGGCATCGACGCCTCCTGCACCCCGACCCAGACCAAGGCCCAGGTCCTCGACATCGCCCAGAACACCGCCGCCCTGGTCGGCGCGGGCGACATCGTGGCCGACGACGTGGTGCTCAACGAGGATTACGCCTACCCGGTCTACGGCGTGCCCTCCAAGGAGACCGTGGAGGCGATCCGGCTCTCGGCCCGGCTCGAGGGGATGATCACCGACCCGGTCTACGAGGGGAAGTCGATGCAGGGTATGATCGACCTCGTGAAGAAGGGCTTCTTCCCGAAGGGCTCGAAGGTGCTCTACGCCCATCTCGGCGGCGCGCCGGCGCTGAACGGCTACAGCTACACGTTCCGCAACGGCTGAGGCCTTCGGCGGCGCCGTCCTTGCGAGCGGAGCGAAGCAATCCAGCAGCGCCACGCTTCCTGACGTGGCGCGACCCTGGGTCACTTCGCTGCGCTCGTGATGACGGAGAGGGGCACCTCAACCGAACCGTTCCAGCGAAACCGAGTGAGGCGGATCGGCCCGATCCCTCACCGCCCTTCGCCCCTCTCATCCTGCGGTGCTGTGCAGCGGGCTCGGAGGGGCTCCGGAAGTCTCGCGAGCCCTCGGAGGCTCCTTCGCGGCGGCTTCGCCGCCCCTCGGGATACGGTGATCGGACGGGTCCAGCGACTCCAGCGCGCGGTCCCCTATATGACGGCGCGGGACCCGCACCGGAGAGGGCAGGGATGATCGCACCGGCACGCGCGCTGCTCCTCACGGCCCTGCTCGCCCTGGGCGCGCCCGCCGCGCGCTCCGCCTCGGGACCGGCCGTCGAGGCCGAGAACGGGATGGTGGTCTCGTCCCAGCGCCTCGCCTCGCAGGTGGGCGCCGACATCCTGAGGGCCGGCGGCAACGCCGTCGACGCCGCGGTGGCAGTCGCTTACGCCGAGGCGGTGGTGAACCCCTGCTGCGGCAACATCGGCGGCGGCGGTTTCCTGGTGCTCCACAGCGCCGACGGGCGCAGCCGCTTCATCAATTTCCGCGAGACCGCCCCGGCGGCCGCCACCCGGGACATGTATCTCGACGCTGCCGGCAACGTCGTGAAGGGCGCGAGCCTGCGCGGCTGGAAGGCGGCCGGCGTGCCCGGGACGGTGCTCGGCCTCAACACCGCCCTCGCCGCGTACGGGACCCTGCCGCTGGCGCGGGTGATGGCGCCGGCGATCGCGCTCGCCCGGGACGGGTTCGTGCTGACCCGGGGCGACACCGACATCCTCGAATCCGGCACGAAGCTGTTCGCGGGCCAGACGAACGTCGCCCGGATCTTCCTGCGCCCGGACGGCAGCCCCTGGCGGCCCGGGGACCGGCTGGTCCAGGCCGACCTCGCCCGCACCCTCCAGGCCATCGCGGAGCGCGGTGCGGACGCGTTCTACAGGGGCGCGATCCCGGCAGCCGTGGAGGCGGCCTCCCGGGCGGGCGGCGGCCTGCTGACGGCCTCCGACTTCGCCGCCTACACGGTGACGCAGTCCGAGCCGCTCACCTGCCGCTACCGGGGCGCCACGATCCTGTCGGCGCCACCGCCCTCGTCCGGCGGCACCACGCTCTGCGAGATCCTCAGCATCCTCGACGGCTACGACCTGCGGGCCGCCGGGTTCAACTCGGCCCGGACCGTACACCTGATGGTCGAGGCGATGCGGCGCGCCTACGCGGACCGCAACCTGCTGCTCGGCGACCCGGCCTTCGTGGAGAACCCGGTCGACCGGCTGGTGTCGCCGGCCTACGCGGAGACGCTCCGGGCCTCGATCCGCCCGGACCGGGCGACCCCATCTGCGGAGATCCGCCCGGATCCGGGACCGGAGGCGCGGGAACGGCCCGAGACCACACACATCTCGGTGATGGACAAGGCCGGCAACGCGGTCGCGCTGACCTACACGATCAACGGCTATTTCGGCGCCGGGGTGATCGCCGGCGACACGGGGTTCTTCCTCAACGACGAGATGGACGATTTCACGGTCAAGACCGGGGTGCCGAACCTGTTCGGCCTCGTGCAGGGGACCAGGAACGCGATCCAGCCGGGCAAGCGCCCGCTCTCGTCCATGGCGCCCACGATCGTGCTGCGCGACGGCAAGGTCGCGCTGGTGGCGGGCTCGCCGGGGGGCTCGCGGATCATCACGATCAACGCGCAGACGCTGATCAACGTGCTCGATTTCGGCATGGAGCCGCAGGAGGCGGTGGACGCCCCGCGCATCCATCACCAGTGGCTGCCCGACACGGTCTACGCCGAGCCCTTCGCGCTCTCGGCGGACACCCAGGCCATCCTCAAGGGCATGGGCCACACGATCGTCGAGCAGAGGCCCTGGGGGGCGCAGGAGCTCATCGCGGTCCGGGCCGCGGCGCTCGCCCTGCCGGAGGCCGCGTCGTCGGGCAATGACGCCTCGCGCACGGAGCGGATGCGGCCGGGCCTGCTCTACGGCGCCAACGACAACCGCCGGCCGGCCGGCGCGGCGGTTGGGGAGTAGGGGAGGTTTCCGGACGCTGCGCGGCACCGCGCGGGCTCGGGTCCCGGATCAGCCTCCGCGGCGTCCCGGGCGTCGGGGGCAGGGAGGCGCACGGCCCGCCGCGGCGTCGAACGCGGGCGCCGCTCAGCCCTCTCCCGCCTCCCGCGCCACCGCGCGGAACCCGATGTCGCGCCGGCAGAAACCCTCCGGCCAGTCGATCCGGGCCACCGCCGCGTAGGCGCGGGCCTTGGCGTCCGTGACGCTGTCGCCGAGGGCCGTCACCGCCAGGACCCGGCCGCCATCGGCGAGCAGCTGCCCGTCCTCGGCGCGGGTGCCGGCCTGAAACACGTGAACCCCGTCGCCCTCGGCGGCGTCGACGCCCCGGATCACCGAGCCCCGGACCACGGCGCCCGGATAGCCGGCCGCCGCCATCACCACGGTGAGGGCCGCCCGGTGCGGATCGAATTCCAGGCTCACGCCGGAGAGGTCGCCCTCGCAGGCCGAGAGCAGGGCCGGCACGAGGTCGGAGGCGAGGCGCGGCATCAGCACCTGCGCCTCCGGGTCGCCGAAGCGGGTGTTGTACTCGATCAGCTTGGGGCCGTCGGCGGTGAGCATCAGGCCGGCGTACAGGATGCCGGTGAACGGGCAGCCGCGGGCCCGCATGCCGGCAAGCGTCGGCGCGATGATCTCGGCCATGACCCGGGCCTCGATCTCCGGGGTGACCACCCGGGCCGGGGAATAGGCGCCCATGCCGCCGGTATTGGGCCCCCGGTCCCCGTCGAAGACCCGCTTATGGTCCTGGGCGGTGCCGAGGGAGATCGCCCGCGTGCCGTCGCACAGGGCGAAGAAACTCGCCTCCTCGCCGAACAGGCACTCCTCGACCACGACCTCGGCGCCGGGCTCGGCGAAGAGGCCGGTCAGCGCGTCCTCGGCCTGGTCGACCGTCTCGGCCACGGTGACGCCCTTGCCGGCAGCGAGGCCGTCGGCCTTCACGACGATCGGGGCGCCCTGCTGGCGGACATAGGCCAGCGCCGGCTCCAGGTCGGAGAAGCGCGCGAAGGCGGCGGTCGGGATGTTGCAGGCGGCGCAGAGATCCTTGGTGAAACCCTTCGAGCCCTCGAGCCGGGCGGCGTCGCGGGTCGGCCCGAAGGCGCGGATCCCGGCGGCCTTCAGGTCGTCCACCAGGCCGGCGACGAGGGGCGCCTCGGGCCCGACCACCACGAGGCCGATCGCCTCCGCCGCGCAGAAGGCGGCGACGGCCGCGTGGTCCGTGACCTTGAGGTCCGGCCGGTTGGTCCCGTGGCGGGCCGTGCCGGGATTGCCCGGCGCCGTGAACAGGCGGGTGCAGAGCGGGCTCTGGGCCAGTCGCCAAGCCAGGGCGTGCTCGCGGCCGCCGGAGCCGATCAGCAGGATATTCATGCGCACGCCACCATGGGCCCAGCTTCTGGGGGAAGCGTGCCCGCGGGAAAAGGTTTTTTTCGGGCTTTCCCCGCTCTGCGCGGATATCCCGGCGGCGCGGAGGCCGATGTCAGCAGCCGGTGCAGACGCTCGTGTTGAGGCCGCCGCCCCGCCGCACGATCCCGTTGCGACCGATATGGCGGCCCCGGTACACATCCCCGCGGACGCCCCGATAGGGCAGGTAGGGCCCGAAGGAATCGGCCTGGACGTTGCGCTGGAACGTCTGGTTCAGCGTGTTGAAGTCCGAGACCCGCTGCTGGTTGAGCGACCGGATCTGGCCCTGCAGGGCGAATGAGGCGTTGGCGGCATTCGGGTCGTTCTGCTGCACCTGCGCCGAGGCGGAGCCCGCCGGGAGGGCGAGCGCCAGGGCGAGGAGCGCGCGGGACGCGGCACGCATGGGTCCCTCCGTGCGAGAGTCGAGCGGGTTTCGGAAACGCTTGTGCGGGTCGACGCGCCAGGATCGGTCCGGGTTCCCGGGCGCGTCAACCCGGCACAACGGGGGACTTTGTCTCCGGCAGGGCCTCAAGGCGCTCGGGATCCAGCCCGGTATGGGCCTGAACCAGGGGGTGCGGGGTCAGGGCCAGCCACTGCGTCAGGGAGATGTCGGCGTAGCGCGGGCTCTTGAACATCTCCAGGAATGTCAGGGTCGTGTCGCCGGTATTCTCGATGTAGTGCCCCATGGCGAAGGGCACGTAGCCGACGTCGCCGGCCCGGTAGTCGAAGGTGCGGGCCTTCGATTCCGAGCCGAACACCGTCATCCGGCCCTGGCCGGAGAGGTAGTACTGCCACTCGTCGCTGTTCGGGTGCCAGTGCAGCTCGCGCAGCCCCCCGGGCTCGACCTCGACCAGGGCCGCCGCGATCGTCACGGAAGCCGGGAACACCGTGGAATCGGTGATGCGCACGCTGCCGCCCCGGGTGCGGACCGGCTCCTGTGCCAGCATACGGTGGCTGAAGGTCTTCGGCACCGGCCCGGAGCCGCCCATCCGGTCGGCCGCGAGCGGGCCGGGTTTCGGGCCGGGGAAGATGTAGAGCTCCTTCTCGGGGATCCTGGCGAAGGCGCTCTCGGGCAGGCCGAAATTCTTGGCGAGCACGTCCCGGGGCGTGTGGGCCAGCCAGTCGGTGAGCAGGAAGGTGGAATCTTCCGAGAAACCGCCGTCGTCGAAGACGAGCAGGAACTCGCACCCGTCGATCCCGTCGGCGGCGAGTCCCTGGATGGAGTGCGGGATGCCGCCCGGGAAGTACCAGAGGTCGCCCGCGCCGACATCGTCCGCGAAGGTGCGCCCGTCCTGGTCGACCGCGGTGATCCGGGCCTTGCCCTTGATCATGTAGGCCCACTCGGATTCCTTGTGCCAGTGCATCTCGCGGACCGCGCCGGCCTTGAGCCGCATGTTGACCCCGGCCATGGCCTTGGAGACCGGCAGCTCGCGGATCGTGGTCTGGCGCGCCCAGCCGCCCTCCTCCAGCCGCATGTGGCTGTCCGCGAAGGACCACTTCAGGTTCGGCATGGTGCCGTGGTCGGTGGCGGGCGGCGCCAGGGTGAACGGCTCCTCGGCGGCGCGGGGCCGGTTCTGCGGGCCCAGGATGTCGGCGCCTTTGCCGCCGCGCTCGGGGAGGCGCGGGGCCGGCCCGGCGGATTGCGCCGCGGCGGAGGACGCGGCCATCGCGCCGCCGGCGGCTGCGATGACGGCGCGCCTGGAGATCTCGGTCATCGTGGATGGGTCCCTGAGTCCGTGGCAGGGAAACCGGTCGCGTGCTCGGAGGATCCGCGGGCGGGCCGTGCTGTGCGCTGCGGCATCTCGCCCGGAGCCCGCGCGCGGTCTATGCATTGAAGACGGCGCATTGAATACGGCGGCGCACGCGTCCCGGCCGGGCGCCGAGGCGGCGGTTCAGGCGCGGCGCGACCCGAGGGCGAGGATGGCGGACCGAGACAGTTCAGCCACGGACGGAACCGTCCCGCCCGCCCGCGGCGGCCGCCGGTGGCTCGCCCTGCTGGCGCTGGCGGGCCTCGGCGTCCTCGGATACCGCCTGTGGCCGGACGCGTCGCGCGCAGCGAGTCCGCCGGCCGCCGAGGCGAAGCCGCCGACCGTGCGGGTCGCCGCCGCGGCCCGGGCCTCCGACACCCTGAGCCTGACCCAGACGGGCACCACCCAGGCGTTCGACATCGCGAACCTCTACCCGCGGGCGACCGGCTACATCGTCGAGCGCAAGGTCGATATCGGCTCGCACGTGAAGGCGGGCGACCTGCTGTTCCGGATCAGCGCGCCCGACCTCGACCAGCAGCTGGTCCAGGCCCAGTCGCAGGTGCTGCAGCTCCAGGCGGCGCTGATCCAGGCGCGGGCGATGGTGGACCAGGCCGAGGCCAACCGCCACCTCGCCGACGTGACCAACCGGCGGACCTCGACGCTGGCCGGCACCGGGGTCGAGACCCGGCAGAACGCCGACACCTCCCAGGCCGGGGTGCTGGCGCAGACCGCCAACGTCGACGCCGCCAGGGCCGCCGTGAAAGTCGCGGAGGCCAACATCGCCGCCCAGGAGGCGCAGGTCGCCCGGCTCAAGGTCCTGACCGGCTTCGAGGAGATCCGCGCGCCCTTCGACGGGGTGGTGACGGCCCGCAACAACGACGTCGGCGACGCGGTCACGGCGGACACGAATACGGGGGCGCCGCTCCTCACGCTGAACCGGGACGACGTACTGCGCATGGCGGTGAACGTGCCGCTCTACGCCGCCGACGGCGTCCGCGACGGGCTGGCCGCCTCGGTCGAGGTGGCGCAGATCCCGGGCCGGATCTTCCCCGGCACGGTCTCGCGCTCGTCGACGACGCTGCTCTCGGCCGCGCGCACGCTGGTCACGCAGGTCGACATCCCCAACCCCGACGGGGCGCTGCGGCCGGGACTCTACATCACGATCACGCTGGAGATCCCGCGGGTCTCGCCCGCCGTGACAGTGCCGAACGACGCGCTGATCTTCGACCAGCACGGGACCCGCGTGGCCGTGGTCGAGGCGGCCGGGGACGGGGGGGGCGTGGTGCGGATGCGCCCCGTCACGATCTTCCGCCAGACCCGCACGCTCCTGGAGCTGCGCGACGGTCTGAACGGCGGCGAGCGCGTCGTCGTGGGCCCGCCGGCCTCGCTGCGCGACGGCGACAGGGTCACTCTGCGTCCGGAGGACCGGGCCGGGGCGTGAGCGGCGGCGCCCGGCAGCCTTGTCCAGCCTTGGGACAGCTACGGCGGCAATAAGCCGTCGGGCATGCGGCGGCGCCGTGGGGGCTCAGCTTCCGGCGCCGCCGTGACCGGCCGGCTCAGGAAGCGGATACCACCGCCGTGGCACTCGGAACGATAGCGCTGTCGATCGCGCTGCTCGGGCTCGCCCTCGCGAGCTTCGGTCTGACACTGGCCCTCGCGGGCGGGTCCTGGTTCTACGTGGCCCTGGGCTTGGGCGTGCTGGTCTCCGGCGTCGAGCTGGTCCGGCGACGCCAGAACGGCCTCCGGATCTACGCCCTGGTGCTGGCGGCGGCCTTCGTGTGGACGCTCGGCGAGGTCGGGCTCGACAAGTGGCAATGGATCCCGCGCGGGGGCCTGCTCCTCCTCGTCGGGCTCGTGCTCTGCCTGCCCTCCGTGGTGCGGCGCCTGCGCGACGCGCCCGAACGGCCCTGGACGCCCGGTCTCGGGAACGGTCCGCTCTCCCTCCGGGTCGTCGTCCTGCTGATCGCGGCCTCGGGCGCCGCGTCCTGGTTCGTCGACCCGGTCGAGACGCGGGGCAGCCTGTCGAAGGTCGCGGGGGCGGGGCCGGCCGCCGTCGATCCGAGCGGCGTTCCCTTTCCGGCCGACGACTGGGTCGCCTATGGCGGCACCAATCTCGGCCAGCGCTACTCGGCGCTGGCGGATATCGGCACCGCCAATGTCCGGGGCCTCGCCGTGGCCTGGGAGCACCATACCGGCGACCTGCGCGGCGACAGCCGGGCGGATCCGAAGGAATTCACCTTCGAGGCCACGCCGATCAAGGTGAACGGGCTGCTCTACCTCTGCACGCCGCACAACATCGTCCAGGCCCTGGAGCCCGAGACCGGCCGGCTGGTCTGGGCCTTCGACCCGAAGATGGCGCGGGACGGCCAGTACCAGCACCAGACCTGCCGCGGCGTGTCCTACAACGACTCGGCCGGCTACGCGCCGCCCGCCGAGACCGACGCCGACCGGGCCGCCGCCGTCGCGGCCGCGGTCGCCGAGTGCCCGCGCCGGATCATCGCGGCCTCGGTCGACGCCCGCCTCTACGCGCTGAACGCCGAGACCGGCGCCCCGTGCAGGACCTTCGGGGCGGACGGGTTCGTCGACCTGAAGGCGCAGATGCCGAACCTCCGGCGCGCCGCCTATCAGCAGACCTCGGCGCCGCTGGTGACCCGGAACCTCATCGTCCTCGGCAGCGCGATCGCCGACAACTACTACGCGGACAACCCCTCGGGCGTGATCCGCGCCTTCGACGTGCGCACCGGCGCGATCGTCTGGAAGTTCGACGCCGGCAAGCCCGACGCGACCGCGCCGCTGCGGCCCGGCGAGTCGTACGAGCCCAACTC
The DNA here is from genome assembly GCF_040544715.1 of Methylobacterium sp. 1030. NCBI lineage: Bacteria > Pseudomonadati > Pseudomonadota > Alphaproteobacteria > Hyphomicrobiales > Methylobacteriaceae > Methylobacterium > Methylobacterium sp. 1030. Next base: position 14,433 of record NZ_JBEPKM010000008.1, read on the forward strand.
GGCGGTGGCCTGGACGCAGTTCTCGGCCGACGAGGCGCTGGGGCTCGTCTACGTGCCGTTCGGCAACCGGGCGCCCGATCAGGTGGGCGTGGCCCGGTCGAAGGCGGACGAGGCCCTCATCGACGCCCTGGCGGCGCTGGATCTGGAGACGGGCGCGCTGCGCTGGGCGTTCCGGACCGCGTATCACGACCTGTGGGACCGCGATAACCCGTCCCAGCCGGTCCTCCTCACCCTGCCGCGGGGCGAGGGGACGGTGCCGGCGATCTTGATCCCCACCAAGGTCGGCAACGTCTGGGTCCTCGACCGCCGCACCGGCGCCCCGGTCCGGCCGGTCTCCGAGATTCCGGTCTCGACCCGGACCGACATCCCGGGGGAGACGCCGTCCCCGGTCCAGCCGATGTCGTCCCTCCGCTTCACGCCGGCGCCGCTGACGGAGGCCGGCATGTGGGGCGTCACACCCTTCGACCAGATCCAGTGCCGCCTCGCCTTCCGGTCGAATCGCTACGACGGCAACCCGTTCACGCCGCCCCAGACGTCGGAGGGCGCGATCATCTGGCCCGGCAATATCGGGGTGTTCAACTGGGGTTCGGTGGCGGTCGATCCGGTCCATCACTGGATGATCGCGACGCCGCAATACCTGCCCTACATCTACCGCCTGCTCCCGCGCCCCCCGGGCGAGCCGGAGAGGCGCCTCGTCGGCGCCGATCCCGAGGCGAGCCCGGTCAACGAGAATCTCGGCGGCCCCTACGCGGTCGCGATCGCGCACATGCGCTCCGCCCTCGGCATCCCGTGCAGCGCGCCGCCCTGGGGCGTGCGCGTCGGCGTGAATCTCGCCGACGGCACCGTCGCCTGGAAGCGCCGCAACGGCACGGTCGCGGGGCAGAAGGTCGGCGGCCTGGCGGTCCCGCTTCCCCTGGAGATGGGCATGCTGGCCCACGGCGGCACCCTGACCACGGCGGGCGGCGTCGCGTTCACGGCCGCCACGCTCGATGACCGCATCCGCGGCTACGACATGCAGACCGGCGAGGTCCTGTGGACCACGACGTTGCCGGCCAGCGGCCAAGCCACACCGATGACCTATCGCGGCCGGGACGGCCGGCAGTACGTGGTGATCGCGGCGGGCGGGCACGGCGCCCTCGGCACCACGCCGGGGGACTCGGTCATCGCCTTCAGGCTCGAGTGAGCCGTGGCGCCCCGCCCGCCGGAGCGGGCGAGGCGGCTTCGGCGAGGCCCCGGCCTTCCGGCCAGGGCAGGGCAGGGCAGGGCAGGGCGTTCTAGGCCGCGAGCCGGGCCCGCGCGTCGGTGCGGGCGAGGCGGCCCAGCAGGTACTCGACCTCGGCCTTCGCCTGCGCGGTCAGCGCCTGCGACGGCTTGCGCTGCGTGTCGGACGCGAAGATCCCCCGGCGCATGAACACGTATTTGCGGACCGCGAGCCCCAGCGGGCCCTGCTGCTGCTCGTAGCGGAGATAGGGGAGGTGGGCGTCGAACAGGTCGTGGGCGGCGTCGCGCTCGCCGGCCCGGCCGAGGCGGACCACGTCGACCAGCATCTCCGGGAAGGCGTAGCCGGTATTGGCCCCGTCGGCGCCGCGCTCGGTCTCGAAATCGAGGAACAGACCGCCGTTGCCGACCAGGATCGAGATGTGGCGCATCGAGCCGTCCGCCTCGAAGCCGCGCAGCGTCGAGATCTTCTCCAGTCCCGGCCAGTCCTCGTGCTTGAGCATCACGCAGGAGGGGTTCTCCGACACGATCCGGCGGATCACGCCGGGGGTCATCTGGACCGAGAAGGTGAGGGGATAGTCCTGAAGCACGAAGGGCACGTCCGGGCCCACGGCCTCGGCGGCATTCCGAAAATAGCCGACCACCTGATCGTCGGTGCGGAGCGTGTTGGGCGGCGCGATCATCACCCCGGCCGCGCCCAGCTCCATCACCTCCCGGGCGAGCGACCGCATGGCCGCGAAGCCCGGCGCCGTGACCCCGACGATCACCGGCAGCCGTGTGCGCCCGAGAACGCGCCGCGCCACGGCGATTCCCTCCGCGTGGTCGAGCTTGCCGGCCTCGCCGAGCTGGCCGAGGATCGTCAGGCCGTCGACGCCGGCCGCCCCGAAGAAGTCGGTCATCCGGTCGAGGGAGACCTCGTCGATCCGGCCGTCCGGATGGAACGGGGTCGGCGCGATCGGGACGACGCCGCCGATGTCGCTGGTGAGAGGCATGCCGGTCTCCGCGCTGCTGCGGCGGCCGCCGGCCGCCGGGTGGCCTGCCCCATACTAAAAAATCCCGGGCGGCGCGACGCGCCCGGGACCGGTTCCAGGCGCCCGACCCGCCCGATCAGCCCAGCAGCTTGTCGAGGGTGATCGGCATCTCGCGGACCCGCACGCCGGTGGCGTGCCAGACCGCGTTGGCGATGGCCCCCACCGTGCCGGTAATGCCGATCTCGCCGACTCCCTTCACGCCCAGGTTGTTCACCACCGCGTCGTCCTCGTGGACCAGGATCGCCTCCAGGGCGGGCACGTCGGCGTTCACCGGCACGTGGTACTCGGCGAGGTTGTCGTTGAGGAACCGGCCGGTGCGCGGATCCATCTCGGCCCGCTCGTGCAGGGCGAAGGACAGGCCCCAGATCATCCCGCCGTAATACTGGCTCTGGACGAGGCGCGGGTTGATCACCCGGCCCGCCGCGAAGGCGCCGACGAGGCGGCTCACGCGGATCTGGCCGAGATCGGGATCGACCTTCACCTCGGCGAAGACCGCGCCGTGGGCGTGCATGGCGTAGGAGGCCTGCGCGGCCGGGTCGGCGCCGGCCTTGCCCTGGCCCTCGATGCGCGACCGGCCGGCCCGCCGGAGGATGTCGGTGAAGGACTCGCTCCGGCCCGGGTCGTCGCGCCGGGTCAGACGCCCGCCCGCGGCGGTCACGCCGGCATTGCCGGCGCCGTAGAGCGGGGAGGCGGGGTCGTTGGTGGCGAGCTCCGCGAGCTGCCGGATCACGTCGCCGGCCGCCGCGTGGACCGCGCCGCCCGCCGTGGCGGTGTGGCCCGAGCCGCCCGCGATGCCGGCATTCGGCAGGTCTGACGAGCCCATCCGGAAGGTGAGGGCGTCAATCCCGATCCCGAGCCCGTCGGCGGCGATCTGGGCGAGCGCCGTCCACGAGCCCTGGCCCATGTCGATCGCCCCGAGCTCCACCGTGCCGGTGCCGTCGGCGCGGATCTCGGCCCGGGCCATCCCCTCGAAGATCAGCGCCGGGAAGGTGGCGGTGCCCATGCCGGTGCCGACCAGGAACCCGTCCCGGTCGCGGGTCTGGCGGGGCTGCAGCGGGCGACCGGCCCAGCCGAAGGCCTCGGCGCCGCGCCGGTAGCAGTCCCGCAGGGCCTTCGAGGAGAACGGCTTGCCGGTGATCGGCTCGACCTCGGCGTAGTTGGCGAGCCGGAACTCCAGCGGGTCCATGCCGAGCTCGTGGGCCATCTCGTCCAGCGCGCTCTCCAGGGCGACGCTGCCGGACGCCTCGCCGGGCGCGCGCATGAACAGCGGCGTGCCGGTGTCGAGCCGCACGGCCTCGTGCCGGATGGTGATGGCCGGGCTCGCGTACAGGGTGCTGGTCGCCCGGCCCGCCGGCTCGAAGAAGTCGTCGAAGCTCGACGAGGCGGTCCGGATGTGGTGGTCGAGGGCCGTCAGCTTGCCGGAGGCGTCGGCGCCGAGCCGGAGGGTCTGGCGGGTCGGCCCGCGATGGCCCATCGGGCCGTACATCTGGGTCCGGGTCGGGACGAGCTTCACCGGCCGGCCGACGAGCTTCGCCGCCATGCAGGCGAGCACCTGCGGCCCGGCGGGGACGCCCTTCGAGCCGAAGCCGCCGCCGAGATAGGGGCTCTCGATGTGGATGTCGTCGGGGCCGATGCCGAACAGCCCGGCGAGCCTTGCCTGCGACATGGCGAGCGCCTGGGTCGGCATGAACAGCGTCAGCCGGTCCCCGTCCCAGCTCGCCACCGCCGCGTGGGGCTCCATGGCGTTGTGATACTGGGCCGGCGTCTCGTAGGTGGCGGCGATCGCCTTGGACGCGGCCGCGAGTCCGGCCTCGACGTCGCCGTCCGTCTCGACGGGCGGCGCGCCGACGCCGACCGAATCCGGCGTGAAGGCCTCGCCGGAATCGAGCCCGATCCGGGGCGTCTCGGCCGCGTAGGTCGGGGCGAGCAGCCGGGCGCCCTCGGTGGCCGCCTCCAGGGTCTCGGCGATCACCACGGCGATGGGCTGGTTGGCGTAGCGGACGCGGTCGTTCTGCAGGAGGTCGAGGCGGAACGTGAACGGCCCGTCCTTGGCGTCCGGGTCCTTGGCGAGCGTCGGGGCGTGCCCCGGCCGCATCACCGCGACGACGCCGGGATGCGCCTCCGCGGCGGCCACGTCGAGGCCGGTGACGCGTCCGCGGGCGATCCGGGCGACGCAGAGCGCCGCGTGGAGGGTTCCGGGGGGCAGGTTGTCGGCGGAGAAGCGGGCCTGGCCCGTCACCTTGAGCGGGCCGTCGCGCCGGGTCAGCGGCTGGCCGATGCTGGAGCCGTGCCGGATCGCGCCGGCGGGGAGATTCGGGGCGGGCGTGGAGGTCGCGGTCATGCGGGTCTCCTCAGACGGGTTCCGGTTGGAGGTTCCGGTCAACGCGGCTCCCGCCGTCATCGCGAGCGGAGCGAAGTGACCCAGGGCAGCGCGACATCGCAGGTCGCGGCGCCGACCGGGCTGCTTCGCTCCGCTCGCAGGGACGGCGGTGCCAAACCATCGACCGCGTGTCAGACGATGCCGAACGGGGAGGCGGGGAGGGCCGGGATCCGGGCGGGCGTGCCCGCGGCGGCCTGGGTCAGCGCGCGGATCGCCACCCGGCGGGCGAGCTCGACCTTGAAGGCGTTGGCCTCACCGGTGGGCTTGGCGCCGGCGAGCGCGGCCTCGGCGGCCTTCGCGAAGGCCTCGGGGGAGGGTGCCTGCCCGGCGAGCGCGGCTTCAGCCTCCGCCACCCGCCAGGGCTTGAGCGCCAGCCCGCCCAGGGCGAGCCGGGCCTGGCCGATCCGGCCGCCGGCCTCCAGGGTGAGGGCGGCCGCCGCCGAGACGACCGCGAAGGCGTAGGAGGTGCGGTCGCGGACCTTGAGGTAGCGGGCATTACCCCGGAACGCGGTCGCCTCGGGGGGCAGGCGCAGGGCGGTGATCAGCTCGCCGGGTCGCAGCTCGGTCTCCCGCTCCGGGTGGTCGCCGGGGAGGTGGTGGAACGCGGTGAGCGGCACCTCCCGGGCGCCGTCCGGCCCGGCGATCTCGACCACCGCGTCGAGGGCAGCGAGCGGCACGCAGAAATCGGACGGGTGGGTGGCGATGCAGTGCTCGCTCCAACCCTGGACCGCGTGGATGCGGGTGGCGTGCCCCAGGGCCGCGCAGCCGGAGCCGGGCGCGCGCTTGTTGCAGGGCGAGACCGCGTCGGTGAAGTACTGGCAGCGGGTGCGCTGCATCAGGTTGCCGCCGACCGTGGCGGCGTTGCGCAGCTGCGCCGAGGCGCCGGCCAGCAGGGCCTCGGCCACCATCGGGTAGGCCTTGGCGAAGGCCGGGTCGTGGGCGAGGTCGCTGTTGCGGACCAGGGCCCCGACCCGGGCGGTGCCGTCCGGCAGCCGCTCGATGGCCGAGAGGCCGGGGAGGCGGGTGATGTCGACGACCCGCTCCGGGGTGGCGACACCGCCCTTCATCAGGTCGACGAGGTTGGTGCCGGCGGCGAGGAAGGCGGTGCCCGGCTGCTGGCCGGCCGCCACGGCCTCGGGCACGCTCGCGGGGCGGATGTAGTCGAAGGTCCTCACGCCGCGTCCTCCCGCTGCTCCGAGGTCCGGGCGGCCGCGTCCTGCACGGCGTCCAGGATCCCCGCGTAGGCGCCGCAGCGGCAGAGATTGCCGCTCATGCCCTCGCGGATGCGCTCCGGATCGGTGCCGGCCTGGCCCTCGCGGATCAGGCCGACCGCGCTCATGATCTGGCCCGGCGTGCAGAAGCCGCACTGGAAGCCGTCATGGGCGATGAAGGCCGCCTGGACCGGGTGCAGCCGGTCGCCCTCGGCGAGCCCCTCGATGGTCAGGATCTCGGCGCCGTCGAGGCTCGCGGCGAGGGTCAGGCAGCTGTTGATCCGGCGCCCGTCCACCAGGACCGTGCAGGCGCCGCACTGGCCGCGGTCGCAGCCCTTCTTGGCGCCCGTCAGACCGAGGCGCTCGCGCAGGAGATCGAGGAGGGTGACGCGCGGATCGTCGAGGGCGATCTCGCGCGGCTGCCCGTTCAGGGTGAGCCTGAGGGGAATGGTCATGCGGGGGTCCCGGCTTCCAAGGCTGGAACCGTTACAGATAGCCGCCGCCCCGCTTCCGGCGAGACCTTAAGCAGAAAGTGATGTGCGCAAGATCACGGCACGCGAAGGTTGCGCGCTTACGCAGACTTGACCCGAACCTCAGAGGCCGATTTCAGCACGGTCTTGCCCTTGGCGGTCTCGATCTCGAGGGCGGGCTCGGCCTTCGAGGCCTCGCGCTTCACCGTGTTGCCCTTGATGGTCTTCTCCACGTCCCGCGTGTGGACCTTGGTCACCGCGCCCGAGACGGTGCCCTTGCCCCATTTGTAGGTGACATCGTCCCCGGTCTTCACCTTCGCCTTGGCGGTCATGCGCGTCTCCATCGTGGATGCGGGATCGTGGATGCGGGGAAAGGCGCCCGGCGGCGGGCGCGTTCCCGGGTTTCCACGGCCGGGATGCCGCACTCAGCGGCCGACCTCCCGCCGCAGGGCTGCGACCATCGTCTCGACCGCCGCCTGCGCGGTCTCGCCGAGGTCGATGGCGCTCTCGCCGGCGGTGACGAGGCCGCGCCCCTCCAGCTCCTTCACGCCCTCCGGGTCGGCCTCGTGGCCGGCGCCGTCACGGCGGATCACCGAGGTGACCGTCTCGCCGCTGACGAGCCGGTGATAGGCCGCGAAGGCGAGGATCGAGAGGGCCTTGTCGGAGAGTCCGTTCAGGTCGTCGGCCATGCGTGCGTTCCTCCGCGCGTTTCTCCACGCATTCGTCGAAGCGTGCTCGACGGACGAACGCCGTACGGGGCCGGGGGGTCCGGGCGGCCGCCGGGGTGCGACGACACGTGCGACGACACGTGCGACGACACTCGCGGCGACGGGTGCGAGGACGGGTGCGCTCCTCCGGGCGACGACGCTTCGCGTCGGGGCCACCTTCCTGCTACCCTGCCGCCCTCCATGACTCCGCAGACCGACCAGACCGAAGTGGAACCGAGCCCCGAGCCGCGCCGCGCGCCCGCGCCGCCCGATCTCGACTATCGCCTGCGCCAGCAGGCGATCCTGTCGGAGTTCGGTGTCGAGGCCCTGCGCGGCACCGATGTCGATCACCTGCTGCAGCGGGCCGCGGAGCTGTGCGCGCAGGGCATGGGTGCCGAGTTCTGCAAGGCCCTGGAATATCGGCGCGGCGCCGACACCCTGCTGGTCCGGGCCGGTGTCGGCTGGGGGCCCGACGTGATCGGCAAGGCCCGGATCGGGGCCGATCTCGCCTCCCCGGCCGGATTCGCCCTCAAGACCGGCCGGCCTGTGATCTCCAACCACCTCGCGGACGAGACCCGGTTCCGCACGCCGCAGCTCATGGCCGAGCACGGCATCCGCCGGGCGATCAACGTGCTGATCGAGAACCGGGACGGCGCCTTCGGGGTGCTGGAGGTGGACGACACCCGCGAGGGCATGTTCGCGGAAGCCGACATCGCCTTCATGCAGGGCTTCGCCAACCTGCTCGGCGGCGCCATCGAGCGCCAGCGCACCGAGAGCCTGCTGCGGGCCGCCCTCGCCCGGCAGGACCTGCTCGCCCGCGAGATGAGCCACCGGGTCAAGAACAGCCTCGCCATCGTGGCGAGCCTCCTCGCCCTGCAGGCCCGGGCCGCCGAGGAACCCGCCGTGCAGGCGGCCCTGGCGGACGCGCGCAGCCGCGTCGAGGCGATCGCGGGCGTGCACGACCAGCTCTGGCGGCAGGGCGATGCGGTCGAGGGTGAAGGGGAGGGGGTGCCGGGCGAGCTCGACCTCGCGCCCTTCCTGGAGAAGCTGGTGGCCAACCTCGCCAGCGGCGTGCCGGGTCAGCGGCTTACCTGCACGGCCTGCCCGCAGCGGATCTCGGCCGACCGGGCGATTCCCATCGGCCTCCTGGTCAACGAACTCGTCACCAACGCGCTGAAATACGCCTACCCGATGGAGACGCACCCGGCGGGCGGCGAGATCCGGGTCCGCGCCGAGCGGCGGCCGGAGGGGCTCGTGGTCGAGGTTGCCGACGACGGGATCGGCCTTCCGGCGGGGTTCGAGATCGGGCGCAGCTCGAAGAGCCTGGGCATGCGGGTGGTCGGCAGCCTCACGCGCCAGCTCGGCGGCAACCTGACGATCCCGGCCCGGGAGAAGGGCGCCTGCTTCCGCCTGGAGGTGCCCCTGGAAGGAACCCAGGAGGCGCCCCTGGAGGCGCCCCCGGCCGGCTGAGCGTGGCGCGCGCGCCGACCGGGCGGGGACCGGACAATCGCCCTACCCCGCCGCGATCCGGGCGCGGGACAGAGCGCGAGACAGAGCGCGAGACAGAGCGCGAGACAGAGCGCGAGACAGAGCGCGAGACAGAGCGGATGCAGTGACCGAGAACAGGACGACGGCGGCGCTCCTCGCCGAACGGCTCCACGCCTTTCGGAGCCTCGGCGACAATTGCGAGTTCGGGTTCGTGCAGCGCTACGGCGGGGTCGAGCCTTCCGGCCTGCTGCGCTTCTCCTACACGCCCATGGAGGACCTGATCCGCGGCCTGCGCTGCGGCTTCGCGGATTTCGGCGTGCCGGGCGACCTGCGGCTCTCCGTGAGTTCCGGCGGCACCTATTACTGCCACAGCGTCGCCTACAACATCTGGGCGAATACCGGGCATCCGGCCGGCTCGATCGAGCCGGAGGTGCTGCTGGAGCGGGAGTACGGCCGGCTGGCCCATCTCAAGCGCAAGCTGCTGGACGAGCTCGCCGACGGGTCGAAGATCCTGGTGCGCAAGGTCGGCCGCGACGAGCCCGAGGCCGATTTCGCCCGCCTGGCCGAGGCGGTCCGTGCGCACGGGCCCGCGACGCTGCTCCGCGTGACCGAGGCCGGGCCGGACTGGGTTCCCGAGCCCGCCCGGCGCGTCGCCGACCGGCTGATCGAGGGACGGGTCCGCCGGTTCGCGCCGGTGGAGCAGGCCTGGGAGGTCGATCTCGAACCCTGGATGCACCTCGTGGACAGCGTCTACGCGCTGGAGCGCGGCGCGGCACCGACCCGCTTCGACGCCGCCGCCTTCCCGGAGGCGCTGGCGCTGCCGGGGCGCCTGCGCCGGCATGTCGGCCGGCACCGAGCGACGGCTCTGAGCGCCTACACGCGGGCGGTGGATCCGGCCGGCTTCCGCGCCGACACGGTCCACGTGTTCTCGAGCTGGGTTTGGATTCCGGAGGATTTCGCCGGGGACCGGGTCTTCGCGGCGGCCGGCTACGCGCGGCTGGGCTGGCGGGACGCCGACCTGTCGCGGCGCCGGTGCTGGCAGCGCGTCTGGGCGGCGGGACGGCTGCGCCCCGACGCGACGCGGGAGCCCGTCGGGCTCGGCATGATCGGCACGCGGCGGGACGGGTTCTGGTCCGCCGGGGCCCGCTTCGCCGAGGGGCCGATCCCCGGCGATGAGCCGGCGCCGGACCTGCGGATGCCGCCGGTCCGGTTCCCGGGGCGGGATCTCCTCGGCCGGCTGCTGCCGCGGGTCCTGTAGCCCCGGACCGGCGCCCGACCGGGAACCGATCCGGCACGGCGGTCTTGCCTACCGGGCCGCACGGGACCGCGCCCGTCGCGAGGGGGCCCATGCCCGGTTTCGTGCCCGACCGCCGCTCTCTGCTCCTCACCCTGGCCGCGGGTTCGGCCGTCCTGTCGGCGCGGGGGGCCGACGCCGTCGGGGCACCGGAGCGGATCCCGCTCTGGCCGGGGGAGCCGCCGGGCGGCGGCGGTCCTCAGGGTCCGCCGGTCCGCGACGACAGCGGCGCCGTGAAGAACGTCGCCGTGCCGGTCCTGGAGGTGTACGCCCCGGAGACGCCGACCGGCGTGGCGGTCCTCGTCGCCGGCGGTGGCGGCTACGCCCGGATCGGGATGGTCAAGGAGGCGCTCCCCGCCGCGCTCTGGCTCGCCGCGCAGGGCATCACGGCCTTCGTGCTCACCTACCGCCTGCCGGGCGAGGGCTGGGCGGCGGGCCCCCTGGCGCCGCTCCAGGACGGGCAGCGGGCCCTGCGCCTGATCCGCGCCGCGGCCGCGCGCTTCCGGATCGACCCGGCCCGCGTCGGCGTGCTCGGCTTCTCCGCCGGCGGGCACCTCGGCGGCCTCATCGCCGCGCGCTCCGCGTTCCGGGCCTACGACCCCGTCGACGCGGCCGACGACCTGTCGGCGCGGCCCGACTTCGCGACGCTGATCTACCCCGTGGTGAGCCTGGAGCCGCCCTACGACCGCACGACCACCCGGCGCTCCCTCGTCGGCGAGACCCCGAGCCCGGCGGCGAGCCGGGACTGGTCGCTCCAGACCCATATCCGGTCCGGTTGCCCGACACTGTTCCTCGTGCAGGCGGACGACGACGCGGTCATCAGCCCGGAGCACAGCCGCATCCTGGACGCGGCCTGCCGCGAAGCGGGCGTACCGGTCGAGTACCACCGCTTCGCGGTCGGCGGCCACGGTTTCGGGATCGGCCGGTCGGAGGCGCCGGTCGCCCTCTGGCCGCGGCTCTGCCGGCTCTGGCTGACCAGCGTGTCGGTGATGCGCTGACGCGGTGCGCGCACCGCCGGCCTGGGTTGGCCCTCCGGCTCGGGAGCCGTCAGACAGGCAGGTCAGACAGGCAGGGCAGGGGACCGGTGAGCCCGGCCGGACGCGCAGGTGCCCTCGCCCGCGCGGACAGGACCGCGCCGGGCGCGTCGGAGATCGCCGCCGGGTTCGCGGGCGGCCACGCCCGAAGAGCCGGGCAGCCACCGCGCGCGACGCTGAGCTAGCCGGAGCGCCGCGGCAGCGCTCGGCCGTGCGTCGTTCCAGTCCGTCCGCCGCGGGGAGGGGCCTCCGGCCCCTGACCCGACCGCCCTGCCCGGGAGCGTCGGACTTCGGCGCCCGTCGGCCCCTTCGTCCCCGCGCCCGCCGTGGCGATCACGCCGCGTCGCGCGCGACGACGGGCGCGTCGCGGCCCGGGTCGGAGCCGAACATGCCCGGCGGCGGCGCGCGGCCTTTCAACCCTGCGGCCTCGACCTGACGTCCGATCAGCAGCCCTGATCCAACCGCGCGGCCTCCAGGTCGAGGCGCCCAGCACCCGACAACCCAGCCCCCACAGCTGCTGCCTTGTTCGCATAAGATATATTATGGAATGTAACGAGCAAATCGGGCTGGGTGAGGGGTGGTCCGCCGGCTGAGCCGCTGTGAGTGGCCGGCTGCGAGCCCGGATGGGATCTCGTCTCCGGCCGCCTCCGGATCCGGGCGGTGCGGCCCGGCGTCAAGGCCCGCTCGGCTCGGCGGCATCCGGATCGGGCGAGGGCGGTCCGAGCCCCCTCCCCGCCGCGACTCGCGCCGCCTCACGCGGCGCGCCCGCCCAAGCGGCGCACGTCGCCGAGGATCCGGCCATCCCGGGTCCGACAGTCGATATGCTCCGACAGCCGGCCCGGCCGGATCCGGATCGAGGCCGGCCGGGCCAGGAGCGCGGCGCGCTCCAGGAATTCCGCGGCGCTCATTGGCGCGTCCCGGCCGCCGCCGAGGCCGCGCCACCAGGACACCGCCTTCTCCCGCTCGTAGCCGCTGCGTTCGGGCCGCAGGCGGACGCGCCACGCCGCCTCGGCGGGGCCGTCCCGCCAGCCGAGGACGAGGTCGAGCCCGTCGGGTGCGGCCTCGAGCTTCAGGGCCGTGACCGGATGCCAGGCAACCTCCTGCCGAGCAGCCTCCTGCCCGCCGACCTCCGCCACCGGGGCAGGGCCCGCCGGCTCGGGACCGGGCAGCCCGGGATCCGCCGAGAGGATCGCCAGCTCGTCGTCGGCGGCGGCCTCGTGCGGGGCCTCGGCGTCCGGGTCCGCCTCCGGCTCGGTCCAGCACGCCTCGCAGGTGGAGGCGTTCAGCGCGATCAGGGCGCCGCAGCCGGGGCAGGGCTTGGCGCGCGGGGCCCCTGCCCCGCCCAGTCCCTGGGTGGCGCTCCGGACCGTCACGGCGTCCACGGGCCCGTGCATCCGCACCAGACCGGCGTAATCGAGGATCAGCGCGTCGGCCTTGCCGGGCGCGCAGCGCAGCGCCCGGCCGACCTGCTGCACGTAGAGGCCGGTGCTGCGGGTCGGGCGCAGCAGCGCCACGAGATCGACCTCGGGCACGTTGAAACCGGTCCCGAGCACGCCCACCGAGGTCAGGCAGCGGATTTTTCCCGCCCGGAACGCCGCCACGATCCGGTCGCGCTCCCGGCGGGGTGTCTCGCCCGAGACGCTCTCGCAGGAATACCCTTCCGCCCGCACCGCGTCGCGCACGGCCTCCGCGTGGGCGAGGCCGGCGCAGAAGGCGAGCCAGGCCCGGCGGGCACGCCCGTACTCCGCGAGCTCCGCGACCGCCGCCCGGGTGATCCAGTCGCGGTTGACCGCCGCCTCCAGCTCGCCCGGGATGTAGTCGCCCCCGCGCCGGCCGACCCCCGAGACGTCGAGCTGGGTGAGGGTCGCCTTGGAGACGAGGGGCGCCAGGAAGCCGCGCCGGATCAGCGTGAACGTGTCGGCCTCGTAGGCGATGCCGGAGAACAGCCGGTGCTCGCCTTCGTCGAGCCGGCCCGAATCGAGCCGATAGGGCGTGGCCGTGAAGCCCGCCACCCGCAGCCCGGGGGTCCGCGCGCGCAGGCCAGCCAGGAAGCGGCCGTATCGGGTATCGGCGGCGCGGGGGATCAGGTGGGCCTCGTCGACGATCACGAGGTCGCGCGGGCCCACCGTGTCGAGCCGGTCGGCCACCGACTGGATGCCGCAGACCAGCACCTGCGCCCCGGCCTCCCGCCGCCGGAGCCCGGCCGAGAAGATCCCGGCCGGCGCCCCCGGCCAGGACCGGGTCAGCTCGGAGAAATTCTGGGCGACCAGCTCGCGGCTGTGGGTGACGATCGCCACCCGGGCGAGGGGGTTCTCCTCAAGGGTTTCCCGGGCCAGCGCCGCGATCACGAGCGCCTTGCCCGCCCCGGTGGGCAGCACGATCAGGTGGCCGGGCGCCGCGTCGTCCGCCCCTCCCCGCGCCCAGGTGGCCGAGAGCGCGTCGAGGCTGGCGCGCTGGTAGTCCCGCAGGCGCAGCATGGCGGCGGTCTAGCCGGCCGCGCCGGCCCTGTCCGTGGCGGCGCGGTCACGGCGCAGCAGGTAGATGTCCATGATCCAGCCGTGCCGGGCCCGGGCCTCGGCGCGGACCCGGCGGATCTCCTCGCCCGCGTCGCCCAGCCGGCCCGAGACCAGGATCTCGTCCGGGCTGCCGAGATAGGCGCCCCAGTGGATCGTCAGGTCCGGGTCGAGATGCGCGAAGGCCGGGTCGCCGTCGAGCATCACCACGACGCTCTCCGCCTCCGCCGGCCACCCCGCGGCGAGGCGCCGGCCGGTGGTGATCAGCACCGACCCGCCGATGCCGTTCAGCGGGACGCCGTGGCGGGCGGCGAGGACCTGCACGCTGGACAGCCCGGGCACGACGAGCCGCCGGAACGGCACGCGCCCGCGGGCGAGGATGTGGTCGAGGATGCGCAGGACGCTGTCGTAGAGGGCCGGGTCCCCCCAGGCCAGGATCGCCCCCACCTCCCCGGCCCCGAGATGGGCCGCGAAGGCCGCCTCCAGCCGCTCGGCCCGGGCCGCGTGCCAGGCCTCGACCGTGCGCCCGTAATCGGCCGGGCGGCGCTCCCGGGGCGGGTCCTCGACGGTGACGAACCGGTGTGGCTTGGCGATATGGGTCGCGCAGATCCGGCGGCGGATCTCGACGAGGTCGGCGGTCTCGGCGCGCTTGTCGAGGACGAACACCGCGTCGACGTCGGCGAGCGCCCGCACCGCCTGGAGGGTCAGGTGCTCGGGATCGCCCGTGCCGATGCCGATGACCCGGATCTGCCTGTCCTGCATGCCGTCCTCCGCCGGGGCGGGGAGGGCCGGCGCCGGCCTCCCCCTACAGGCGCGCGTCGGCTTTGGCGAGGATCGCCCGGGCGATGGTCAGGTCCTGCAGGGCGATGCCGGAGGAATCGAACACGGTGATCGCCTCCGGATCCGTCCGGCCCCCCTCCCCGCTCCGGAGCACGTCGCCGAGCGCCCGCATTCCGGCCTGGGCGTCCGCGGAGGCGTGCTGGAACTCGCCGATGGTGCGCGACTGCTCCGGCAGGTCGCAGAACAGGGCGGCTCGTTCCAGCAGGGCGGGGGGCAGCTCCTGCTTGCCCTTCGCGTCCGCGCCCATGGCGGCGACGTGCGTGCCGGGGCGGACCCAGTCGGCCTCGAACAGCGGCGCGCGGGCCGGCGTCGCCGTGACGATCACGTCGGCCGCCGCGCAGGCCTCCCGGGGCGCGGCCGCCCGCACGTCGATCCCCGAGGCCCCCTGCCCCGCCAGGCGCTCGGCAAAGCCCGCGACCTTGGCGGCGTCCCGGGCGACGACCAGCACCGTCCGGATCGGCAGGATCCGGGCGAGCGCCGCGCACTCGAACTCGGCCTGGTTGCCGGCCCCGAACACCGCCAGCACCGCCGAGTCCGGCCGCGCCAGGACGCTCGCCGCCACCGCGTCGGCGGCGGCGGTCCGGTAGGCGTTCACCCGCCCGGCCTCGATCACCGTGTCGACCCGGCCGACGGCCTGGTCGAACAGCAGGATCACCGAATTGTGCCGGGGCAGGCCCCGGTCCGGGTTGCCGGGCCAGAACGAGCCGACCTTCAGGCCGGCATAGTCCGCCGTGGAGCCCGACTTGATCGAGAACCGGTTGGTCGGCTCCGAGCCGTGGCCGAGCACCGCCGGGAACAGGGTGGTCCCCGGCGCCACCGCGGCGATCAGCGCCGCGCGGGCCGCGTCGAACGCCATGGCGTGATCGACCAGGGCGGCGGAGTCCTCCTCGGAGATGAAGCGCATGGATTCAGGGACCTCCCGAGTCATGGTTTCGAAAGGTCGAGACCTTTCGCGGGTATCGGGCGGAGCCCGATGTCGGGGCGCCGCCCCGACGCCCCGCCGAAGGGCCTCGGCCCTTCGGAATCCCGTTACAACGTCATGCCGCGGGCGGTGACCGGCCAGATCGCCTCGACCCGGCCGTTCCGCACGCCCACGTACCAGTCGTAGACGTTGACCGTCGGGTCGCAATGGCCGGGGATCAGTTTCAGGCGCTCGTTGAGCTTCAGCACGTTGCCGGGATCGCTGATCACCCCGTGCTCGTCCGAGCACTTGACGTACTCGACGTCGTCCCGGCCGAAGACCACCGGCAGGCCGCTGTCGATGCTCTGCGCCTTCAGGCCGGCATCGCAGATCGCGACGTCCGCCTTCGCCTTGCTCATGATCGCCGTGTAGATGAACAGGCTGTTCTCGAACTCCGCGATCGGTCGCCCGTCCGCGTCCTTCACCCGCTGGTAGTCCGCGTCCATGAAGACGTAGGAGCCGCATTGCAGCTCGTTGTAGACGCCGCTGCCGCCCTCCATGGCGAAGCTGCCGGTGCCGGCCCCCGCCACGATGGCGCAGTCGAGCCCTTCGGCCTTGAGCAGGTCGACGGTGCGCTTCGTCTCGTCGATCGCCGTCTGGATCAGGGCCTTCCGCTCGCCGAAATCGCGCACGTGCTGGGCCTTGCCCTGGTAGGCCTGCAGGCCCGCGAAGCGCAGGCCCGGCGCCGCCGCGATCTTCTTCGCGATCGCCACGGCGGGCTCGCCCGGCGCGACGCCGCAGCGGCCGGCGCCGACGTCGATCTCCACGAGGCACTCGAGGGTGACGCCGTACCGGACCGCCGCCGCCGAGAGGTCGTCGACATTGCCGAGGTCGTCGACGCAGACCAGCACCCGCGCGCGGGTGGCGAGCGCCGCGAGGCGCTCGATCTTCTTCGGCGCCACCACCTGGTTGGAGACCAGCACGTCGCGGATGCCGGCGCTCACCAGCGCCTCGGCCTCGCTGACCTTCTGGCAGCAGACGCCGCAGGCGCCGCCCCGCTCCATCTGCAGGACCGTGATGTCGGACGACTTGTGGGTCTTGGCGTGCGCCCGGTGGCGCAGGCCGTGCGCCTTCATGAAGCGTCCGAGCGTGTCGACGTTGCGCTCGAGGGCGTCGAGGTCGACCAGCAGGCAGGGGGTGTCCACCTCCTCGACCGGCATCCCGACGGTGGCGGGGATGTTGTTGCGCATGGTGTGTCCTCCTGAACGCGTGCGGATCTCGTGGGGGCCGGGATTACGGGGCGAGGCCCAGAAGCTCGGCGATGCGCGGCGTCGCCTTGATGCCGGTGCCGGTGAGCACCACCACGGTGGTCTCCCCGGGCCGGATCGCGCCGCGCGCGGTGAGGTCGGTGAGCGCCGCCGCCGCCATGGCGCAGGTCGGCTCGACGTAGAGGCCCGAGCGGGCGAGCTCCATCAGGGCGGCCTCGATGGCCTCCTCGGAGACCGCCACGGTGCCGCCGCCGGACCGGCGGAGCGCCGCCAGCACCTCCCGGCCGCGGACCGGCTGGGCGATCGAGGCGCCCTCGGCCAGCGTCGGGCGCGGGGTGACCGGCACGAAATCCGCGGCGCCGGCCTCGAAACCCGCGTGCAGGGGGGCGCAATGGGCCGGCTGGACCGCGTAGAGCCGCGGCAGGCGGGCGATCGCCCCCCGGCGCAGCAGCTCCGAGAAGCCGATATCGCAGCCGAGGATGTTGCTGCCGGCCCCGCACGGGATGATCACGGCGTCGGGCGCGGTGAAACCCAGATCCTCCCACAGCTCGTAGGCCAGCGTCTTGGTGCCCTGGAGGAAATGGGCCTGCCAGTTGTGGCTGGCGTAGAAGATCGACTCCGCTTGGGCGACGGCCGCGTCGGCGGTGTCCTGGCGGGTGCCGGGCACCAGCTCGACCTCGGCGCCGGCGGCCCGCATCTGGACGGTCTTGGCCGGCGAGGTCGAGGCCGGGACCAGGATCTTGGCCCGCATCCCGGCGGCCGCCGCGTAGGTCGCCACCGCGGCGCCGCCGTTCCCGGAGGAATCCTCCAGCACCGCGTCGATCCCCTGCTGGCGCAGGATCGACAGCATCACGGCGGCGCCCCGGTCCTTGAAGCTGCCGGAGGGCGCGAACCACTCGAGCTTGAAATGGGCGTGGCCGCCCCGCCAGGGCCGGCGCACCAGCGGGGTGCAGCCCTCGCCCAGCGTGACCGGGTCGGCCACCGCCACCGGCAGGGCGGCGGCGTAGCGCCAGAGGGAGCGCCGGCCCGTGTCGATCTCCGCCCGCCCGATTCCCGGCAGGTCGGTGATCATCAGCGGACCGCCCGTCTCGGAGCGCCAGCGCGGCGTCTCGATCGGGTAGGTCGCTCCGGTCGCGGGGTCGAGATAGGCGGGAGACGAGGGCATCGCGGCTCGGGTTCCGGGGTGGTTCGGAAAGAGAATACAAAATAATCTTCGACGGCGCGCCCCCTGTTCGAGGATGGGACGGCGCGCCGCGCTGCGCGTCAGGGCTCTGCCCTGACAACCTGCCGAAGGGCCTCGGGCCCTTCGGAGACCCGGGTCAGGCCGCGAGCGGCAGGATCGTCGGCTCCGGGGCGTGCTCGGCGGCGACCGCCCCGGCGACGAGCTCGGCGGTGGCGCCCGAGAGGGTCCATCCGAGATGGCCGTGCCCGGTGTTGTAGAAGATTCCGGGCAGTCGGCCGCGGCCGACCTTGGGCAGCATGGTCGGCAGCATCGGTCGCAGCCCGCTCCAGGCCACCACCCGGTCGGTGTCGACGCGCGGGAACTGCTCGCGGGTCCAGTCGACCAGCGGCTCGATCCGGTCGTGGCGGATGTCGCGGTTGAAGCCGTTGAACTCGGCGGTGCCGGCGACCCGCAGGCGCTCGTCGCCGAGGCGGCTGGTGACGATCTTGGCCGCCTCGTCGAGGATGCTCACCTCCGGGGCCGCCGCCTGCGCCTCCGGGGTCAGCAGGTTCACGGTGATCGAGTAGCCCTTCACCGGGTAGACGTTGACCCGGTCGCCCAGCATCGCCGCGAAGTGCCGGCTGGCGCAGCCCGCGCAGACCACCACCGCGTCGGCCCGCAGGACCCGCGCGTCGCCGGCCGGCCGGCCCGCTTCGCGCCAGCCGACGGCGTAGCCCCCCTCCCCGGGCGCGATCGTCTCGACGCTGGCGTCCTGGACGAAGCGGACGCCCTTGCGCGCGCAGGCGGCCGCGAGGCCGCGGGTGAATTTGTGGATGTCGCCGGTGGCGTCCGAGGGCGTGAAGAAGCCGCCGTGGTAGCGCCCGGCCAGCGTCGGCTCGATCGCCCGGATCTCCTCGGGGGTCACGGCGTAGCGCTCCAGGCCGCCCTCCCGCAGCAGGGCGTTGACGGCGGTCGCCTTCTCGAAGCTCGCCCGGTCCCGGTAGAAGTGCAGGATGCCGCGGGTCTTCAGGTCGAAGTCGATCCCCTCGGCCTCGGCCATGGCGAACAGGGCCTCCCGGGCCTTCAGGGCCAGCCGCACCGTCTCCACGGTGTTCTCCCGGTAATGGGCGATCTCGCGGACGAACTCGGCCATCCACGACAGCTTGTGCCAGGAGGGCTTGGGATTCATCAGCAGCGGCGCGTCCCGGCGCAGCATCCAGCGCAGGCCCTGCATCACCGTGGAGAGCTTGTTCCAGACCTCGGCGTTGCAGGCCGAGAGCTGGCCGCCATTGGCGAAGGAGGTCTCCATGGCGGCGTAGCGCTGCCGGTCGAGGACGGTGACGCGGTAGCCGCGCTGGGCGAGCGCGTAGGCGGTCGTCACGCCGGTGATGCCGGCGCCGATCACGGCGATGTGGGTCATGAGCTTGGACTCCGGGACTGGACGCGTGGAGGCCGCCCTCGAGCGGTCGGCCGGTTGCGCGCCCCATCTGTCCCGGTGCCTGAGAGCTTGATCCGACCCGCCCTGGCGAGGCGAGGCACGGACGTCCCCTTCGGCGGGTGCCCACGGTTTCAGCCCGCTGCACCACTCTCCAGATCGCCCTGACGACACGGTTCCGGTGCCTGAGAGTTTCCGGGGCGGTTGCTCCGTCGGCGCCGGGTCCCCTCTGCTGGGAAGATCCCGGTCTCTCCCGCATCGTCACGATGGGCTGTCCCTGGATACGCCGACCGGCCGCGGGGGAGAAGCCCGTCCGTCCCGCCGGCGGCCAATTCCGCCGACAGCCGGTGCGCGTTGTCACCGCCGGAGCGCTGCCGGAGCGCTGCCGGATCATCGCGGGGAGCGATCCCCGCCGCCGGCGGTTGACCCGGGGGTTTGACGGGGACTTCCGGGGGACGGCCGATGCTGACCAGGACCGCGATCTACGAGGGCACGGTGCGCGACGGGCGGGAGGAGGAGTTCTTCCGCCGGGTCCGGGACGAGCTGGAGCCGTTCTGGCGGCGGTTCCCGGGCGTCACCGCCGTGCGGGTCCAGCGCCTCGTCTCCAAGGACGACGACGCGCGGCCGATCGCCATGATCCTGGAGATGGACTTCCCCGACCAGGCGGCCCTGGACGCCTGCCTCGCCTCGTCGATCCGCCCGGAATCGCACGCCGCCACCGAGGCGGTGATGCAGATGTTCGACGGCCGCTTCTACCATCTGGTCAGCGCCGGACGGACCTTGTCGCTGGTGGATTGAGATCAGGTCCCGGGACGCCGATGACCGACCATATTCACCGCCGTATTTACCGTACATAAACCGAGACTGACAGATTCATATCTTCTAGAGACAAAACTATTCGCCTACACACCAGTCGAACCAACCCTCTTAAGGGTCTCGGTGCAGCTTGTGCCCGAGCGACACCCTTGGTTCAGGCGGACGGCGCGATGGCGAAGTGGATACCTGGCGCGGCCGTCTTCGGTCTCCTGTGCCTGATGATCATCCCGGCCCCCGGGATCTGGGGCGTCCTGATCGGGGCCGCCTGCGTGCTCGCCATCGTCGGCAGCCTGTGCATGCTCGTCCTCGATCGGGTGGCGAGCGCCATCCTCGTCTGGCGCCAGCGGATGCGGGTGCGACGCCCGAGCCCGGGCCGGAGCCGCAGCCGGGTGGTCCATGCCGGCGCCAGGATGACCCGGAAGGTCTGAGCCTCCGGCGGGGCGCCGGGGACTGGATTCCCCGCGGTATCGGTGCAAGGTCCCGGCGCCGCGATCACGGCGCCTGAGACCAAACCGGGACGGTCCGATGAAGCTCCTCTACTCCCCCGCCTCTCCCTACGCCCGCAAGGTGCTGGTCCTCGCCCACGAGACGGGACTGATCGACCGGATCGCCGTCACCGTCGCGGGAGCCTCGCCGACCGGCCCCTCCGCGGAGGTCGCCGCCCACAATCCGCTGGGCAAGATCCCCGCCCTGGTGCTGGAGGACGGCGCAGCCCTCTACGACAGCCGGGTGATCTGCGAGTATCTCGACAACCTCTCCGCCGGCCCGCGCCTGTTCCCCGAGGGCGCCGCCCGCTGGGACGCGCTGACCCGGCAGGCGCTCGCCGACGGCCTGCTCGATGCGGCGCTGCTCACCCGCTACGAGCGGGTGCTGCGTCCCGAGCCCCACCGCTGGGACGCCTGGGAGGCCGGTCAGGTCGGCAAGATCCGCGCGGCGCTGGACCGGTTCGAGAGCCTGGTCGGCGGGATGCCGGCGCTGGATATCGGCACGGTCGCGCTGGGCTGCGCGCTCGGCTACCTGGACCTGCGCTTCCCCGATCTCGCGTGGCGGGAGGGCCGCCCGGCGGTCGCCGCCTGGTACGCGGAGTTCGAGCGCCGCCCGTCCATGGAAGCCACCGTGCCGAAGGGCTGAGGGCCTCGCCGCGCCGAGCCCCGCAGATCGCGCCCCGCAGACCGCGCCCCGCTACGGCCGGGCCCGGTCGGCGATCGCGTAGGGATGGGTCGATCCGAGCGGATCGGCGAGGAAGTCCTGGACCGTCCCGGCGCCGGTGCCGAAGGTGATGAGCAGGAAGCCGCCCGCCAGCGCGAAGTTCTTCAGGAAGTCCCAGAACAGCTCGCGGCCCCTGCCCCCGGCCCAGAAATCCCCCGGCACCCAGAACTGCTTCCACAGCAGCGCCGTCACCCCGCAATAGCCGGCGAGCACGAAGGCGGCGGCCCGGTCGGCGGTCCCGGTCAGGATGCACAGCGACATCCCGATCTCGACGCAGAGCCCGATCAGGATCAGCGCCGCCGCGGGCGCGGTGGCGTGCACGGCCTGCCGCGCCTGCCCGACCGCGCCCCTGAAGTTCAGGATCTTGTCGAGGGCGCTGAACGGCAGGAACAGCAGCACGAGGAGCAGGCGGACGCCGAACGCGATCGCGACGCTGAGGCTGGCCATGCTCTGAAGGGTCTCCCTCAACCCGGCCCGGTGCGGACCGCTGATCCAAGGCGGTGATCCAAGGCGCTGATCCAAGCCGCGAGCGGCGCGAAGGTTTCCTCGGCGACGGGCCGGTGCCGGCCGGGAGGAGCTCCGCCGCCCGACATGCCGCGCTTCTTCGAGCGAGGGTGGCATCGCGGCAACAATGATTCAAGCCGTTTCGCGAAAATAATGGAACACCGGAAATTTCCGGAATTTCGGATCGATTCTCGGCCGATCGATCGATCTCGATGTATACAGTAGCTCGAAATTTTTTCGATCATTATTGAACTCTACCCGAACCGATCGTCCGAGACTTGACAGGCACGGTCCCGTCTCGGCTCCAGTTCTGCAAGTCTCTCTCGGTCGACGCGCGGTGATCACGCGTGACGGCGCGCGGATCGGGGGAACCGGACCGCAAACCGTATCCGCAGAACCGGCGAGCCTTGACCATGCGAATCGCGATCATCACGCCGTCGCGGCTCAAACCCTCGACCCTGGCCGGAGAGGCCGGCCCGTACTTCCTGGAGCACGCGATCGCGAGCGCCAACGCCCAGGAGCTCGACCGGCCGGCGACGATCCACTTCTTCGTCGGGACCGATCCCGGGACCGAGATCCCGGCACGGCTCGCCGCGCACCCGCAGGTCACCTTCGCGCGCGGCGCGCGCAAGGGCCAGATCCCCGCGCTGAACGCCGCCATCGCCGCCGTCGACGACAGCTGGGACCTCGTCGGCTTCCTCGAGGACGACGATCGCTGGCTGCCGCCCTATCTGGGCGTCGCCGTCCGCGCCCTGGACCGCTTCGATTTCGTCTCCTCGACGCAGCTCGAGACCGACGAGGCCGGCGAGGTGGTGCGGATCAACGACTTCGCGACGCCGTCGGGCTGGCTGATGCGGCGGGCCACTTTCGCGCAGGTCGGCGCGATCAGCCCGGCCGCGAAGTGGCACTACGACAACGAGTGGCTCGGCCGCCTCGCCGAGACCGGCCTGCGCCGCGCCCACCTCGTCGAGGCGACGGCGCCCGTCACGCTGCAGCACGCTTCCCTGGTCCGCCCGTGGCTCGCCAACGTCCTCCAGCTCGGCGGCCCCAACGTGCAGCTCGTGCGGCACGGCTTCGTCCTGCCGCTGGTGTGCCGCCTCGTGCATCCGGGCTCCGGAAGCTCGGATGTCGGCCAGGGCGGGACGTCGAGGGCCGAGAGCGAGGCCGAGTACCGGCGGCTGGTCGACCGCTTCGGCCGCATCCCCTGGTGAGATCGCCCTGGTGAGATCGCGCCGCGCGGCGGAGGCTCCGCGGACCGGCGGCGCGCCCGACCGGCGCGGAGGCCGGTTCAGCCCGGGAGCGCACCCTGGGACGCCGCCGCGGAGCCGGTCACGCAGGCGCCGATCAGCCGCCGCACGAAGCCCGCGCAGGCCGCGAGTTCGTCCCGGGTGACGTACTCGTCCGCCCGGTGGGCGCGCGCGATCGAGCCCGGCCCGATCACCACGGCCGGCACGCCGCCGAGCCGCTCGAACAGCCCGCCCTCCGTGCCGTACGAGACCTTGGCGTGGCCGTTGCGGCCCGCGAGGCGCTTGGCCAGGGTCACGATCGCCGCCTCCGGATCGGTGTCGAGGCCCGGATAATCGATCAGCGGCTCGACCGCGACGCCGCAGGCCGGATCGCCGGCCCGCATCAGCGGCGCCAGCGTCCCGGTGGCGTAGGCGATCGCGGACGCCGCCAGCGCGGCGGCATCGTCCGCGCCGATCGCCCGGTACTCGAACTCGACGCTGCAGCTGTCGGGCACGATGTTGAGCGCCGATCCGCCCCGGACCACGCTCGACAGGCCGGTGGTGTGGGGCACGTCGTAGAGCGCGTCGCGGGCGCCGTCCCGGGCGATGGCCTCCGCCGACAGGCGGACATGCTCGATGAAGCGGGCGGCGTACTCGACCGCGTTGACCCCCTGGGGCGCCAGGGCCGAGTGGCTGGCCTTGCCGCGGAAGGTGAGGCGGGCGGCCGATTTGCCCTTGTGGCCGACCACCACGTCCATTCCGGTCGGCTCGCCCACGAAGCAGCCGAGCGGCCGCGGCACGCGCTCGAGCATCCGGGCGATCAGCGGGCGCACGCCGAGGCACCCGATCTCCTCGTCGTACGAGATCGCGATGTGGATCGGGGTGGCGAGTTCCGCCGCGACCATCTCGGGCAGGAGCGCGAGGCAGACCGCGAGGAACCCCTTCATGTCGGAGGTGCCGCGCCCGTAGAGCCGCCCGCCCTCCTCCCGCAGGACGAACGGGTCCGACGACCAGGGCTGGCCGTCGGTCGGCACCACGTCGCTGTGGCCGGAGAGCACGTAGCCGGGGCGCGTCTCGAAAGGCCCGACGCTGACCAGCAGCGCCGCCTTCCGGCCCGTCGGATCCGGCACCCGCTCGACCGCGGCGCCGAGGTCGCGGCAATAGGCCTCCGCCCAGTCGATCAGAGGCAGGTTCGAGCGGGCGCTCACCGTGTCGAAGGCGACGAGCGCGGCGAGCAGCGCCGCCGGATCGGGCGTGCCGGGGCGCGGCGTGGCGGTCTGTGCGGACTCTGTCATGGATCCCATGTCGTGGGGAGGCCTTGGGGAGGTCTTGGCTGGGTCTTGGCTGGGTCTTGGCTAGGTCTTGGCCGGGCCGCGGCCGGCACACCGCCCCTCCCGAATCGGTTTCGGAGGGGCGCGGCGTCCGCCGGAGTTCTCGGCCTTCCGGGGATCCAGGGCAATGCCCGGCGCCCGGCGGCGCAGACCCGGAACCGGGACGACGTTCGGGCGTAGCCGCCGGGTAGGGCCCCTTCGGCCCGCTCGTCCCGGAGCCCCGACCATGCGTCCCGGTCCCGCCCCGATCCTCGCCGTCCTCCTGTCGACGCTCCTCTTGTCGACGCTCCTCTTGCCGACGCTCCTCCTGCCGACGGCCCCGCTGCTGGCCGCCCCGGCCGAGGCCCGCCGGCAGGCCGCGCCCCCCGCCGGGCGACCGCATCACCGCGCGGCCTCCGACATGGACCTGACCCTCGCCCGCATGGCGGCGCGCGACCGTCCGCTCTGGCGGGTCTGGCAGCGGCCCCGGCCCCTCGCCCGCACGGTCGCGCCGGCGACGCGCGAGCGGGTCGCGGCGCCGCCGCTCACGGGCTGGGGCTACGGCGGCACCGTCCCGGGTGCCGCGCCCGGCTTCTGAACCGCCTCGACCCGGGCCCGGCCGCCTGCCATGGTGCGGGCGACCGCAGCGGCCCGAGACGGACACGATGGTGCTGGAGTTCCGCCTGGACGATCCGACCCCCGCGGATCCGCGCCGCCGCTGGGACATCCTCGCGCAGGAGGCGCGGGACGCCTGCTACGACAACACCCGCGCGGTGGCCGACAGCGCCGCCCAGGTGGCCGCCCGGGACGCGGCCTCGGCCGCCTATCGGGCGGCGCATCCGGCCGGCCTCGACGTGCCCTACGGCCCCGGCGCCCGCAACGCCCTCGACCTCTACCCGGCGCGGGACGCGGCGGCGCCCTGCCTGGTCTTCATCCACGGGGGCTACTGGCAGCGGGGCGCCCGGGAGCTGTTCGCCTGCTTCGCGGAGGGCCCGAACGCCGCCGGCTGGTCGGTGGCGATGGTCGGCTACACCCTGGCGCCGGAGGCGGGCCTTTCCCGGATCGTGGCGGAGATCGGCGCGGCCCTCGACTGGCTGGCCGCCCACGGGGCCGCGCGCGGGATCCGCGGTCCCCTGATCCTGTCGGGCTGGTCGGCGGGCGGGCTGCTCACCGCGATGCAGCTCGGCCATCCGGCGGTGGCGGCGGGTCTGGCGATCTCCGGCGTCTACGACCTCGCGCCGATCCGCCAGACCTCCCTGGACGCCAAGCTGAGCCTCACCGACGGCGAGATCGAGACCCTGTCGCCCCTGCGGCTCCCGGTGATCGCGAAGCCGCTCTGCATCGCCTACGGCTCCCGCGAACTGCCGGCGCTGATCCACGACGCCCGCAACCTGCACGCCCTGCGGGCGGCGGCCCACGCCCCCGGCTCCCTGCTGCCGGTCCCCGGGGCCGAGCACTTCTCGGTGCTCGACGCCCTGCGCCGGCCGGGCGGGCTCCTGGTCCGGGCAGCCCACGCCCTTCTCGAGGACTGAGGCCCCGGCCGGCAGCCCGGACCGCACCCGGACGAGGCGGGGGGACGACGGCGTGCAGATTTGCAACTCCCGATAGAAATTCTGCATCGCCGAGGCCCGTTTCCGCCTTGCTGAGGCCTGCCCCGCGTGCTGAGACGGGATCGCGGGCACGATCTCCCTCCACCGGGAGCCGGCCGATCCCAGGGAGATCGGATGCAAGCGGTCGCGCGATCGGAATCCCTTGCGGCGCCCTGCGCCGGCCCCGCGGACCGGACCGGCCGCCGCGGCGGATGGCGTGACCGGTGGCGCGCGCCGCGGCTGCGCGTCGTGCTGGCCCTGGGTTTCGGCACGCTCGGCTTCCTGACGACCCTGACGCTCGCCGCCCTGGTGAGCCGCGAGGCGACCCGACGGCTCGAGGCGGAGGTCGGCGGCCAGCTCGCCGAGATCGCCGGTCAGATGGCCCGGGGCCTCGATATCGGGATGTTCGAGCGCTGGCGCGACATCCAGATCGCCGCCGCCTCGGACAGTCTGCGCGATCCCGGGACCGGAACGGCCGCCAAGCGCGCCGTGATGGAGCGGCTCCAGGCGACCTACCCGGCCTACTCGATCATCGGGCTGATCGACGCCGACGGGCGCTTCTCCGTCACCAGCACCGGCGCCCTGGAGGGCGCCGACGTCTCCGGCCGCGACTATTTCCGCGGCGGCCGCGCGGGCCCCTACGTGGGCGACGTGCACCCGGCCAAGCTCCTCGAGGCGCTGATGCCCCCGGACGAGGCCGCCGCGCGCGCGGCGTCGCGCGAGCCCCTGCGGCTCCTCGACGTCGCGGCGCCGGTGCGGGCGCCGAACGGCCGCGTCCTCGGGGTGCTGGCCGCCCATCTCGACTGGACCTGGGCGCGCGACATGGCCCGCATCCTCGAGGCTGGCCTCCGGGGCCACCGCCAGGGCGCCGAGATCCTGATCCTGTCCCGCGACGGCACCGTGCTCCTCGGGCCGCCCGCCCTGCAGGGCGCCCCCCTGCCCCGCTCGGTCCTGGCGGGCGGCCGGCCCCTCGATCCGGAGGGCACGAGCCGGGTCGGCCCCTGGCCGGACGACGCCGCGTATCTCAGCGCCCGCGCGTCCACGGCCGGCCACCGCGACTATCCGGGCCTCGGCTGGCAGGTGGTGGTGCGGCAGACGGCCGACCGGGCCCTGACCTCGGTGGCGGCCCTGCGCGGGGGCATCCTGGCGACGGGCAGCGCGGTGGCCCTCGCGGCGGCGCTGCTCGCGTGGCTGCTCGCCGGCCTGATCGCCCGCCCCCTGCTGGATCTGGCGGCCGCCGCCGAGACCCTGGGCCGCGACCAGCCCCTGCCGACGCTGCCCCGCTCCCTCGTGCGCGAGGGCGCGACGATCGCCGACGCCCTCGCGGCGGCGGCGGACGAGCGGGCCCGGCGCGCCGAGACCCACCGGCTGCTGATCGACGAACTCAATCACCGGGTGAAGAATACCCTCGCCACCGTGCAGGCGATGGCGGCGCAGAGCCTGAAGAATCTGGGCGCCGGCGCGGCGGCCGGGCGCGACGCCTTCGAGGCGCGGCTCCTCGCCCTGTCGCGCGCCCACGACATCCTGACCCGCGAGAGCTGGGCGAGCGCGGATCTGCGCGGCATCGCCGCCCAGGCGGTGCGGCCCTTCCTGGGTCCGGACCCCGCGGGCGGCGATCCCTCGAACCGGGATTCCTCCGGTCGGGAGACTTCGGATCGTGACCCTGCGGACCGGGACGCTCCGGGTGCGAACACCCCGCGCATCACCCTGGACGGCCCCGACCTGCGGCTGCCGCCCGAGGGCGCCCTCGCGCTCACGATGATCCTGCACGAATTGTGCACCAACGCGGTCAAGCACGGCGCCCTGTCGGTTCCGGGCGGGCGGGCCGCGCTGGCCTGGACGGTGGAGGCGGGTCCGGACACCGAGACCCTGCGGCTGACCTGGCGCGAGTGCGGCGGCCCGCCGGTCGTCTCGCCGTCGCGGAAGGGGTTCGGCACCCGCCTGCTCGAGCGGGGCCTCGCCGGAGGCAGGACCGCCAGCCTCACCTACGAGGCCGGCGGCCTCGTCTACGTGGCGGCCAATCCCCTGCCCGCGGCGCGTCTCCACACCGGACGGGCCTGACCCCGCTCCGGCCCGGGCGGCCGTCGTCCCGACCGCACCCGACAGCGCGCGCGTCCGCGATGCGAGGGCGGCCGCGCGGCCCTGCGCGCCGCGGACTCGCGCCGGAAGGACACGCTCCTGAAGGACACGCTCCGCGCCGTCGGCGCCAGATCTGTCCTTAATCCCGGCCGCTCTCTCAAGATGGACAAAGACGTGCGCGGACGCACACGATAGTACTTACGCCACGGATTAAAGCTTTCGTCGATACAATGTGCCGATGCGCACACGCTATTCCGAAAATGTAGACTAGGGTCGACTTATCGGCAGGGATGCGGTGTCCCTCGCCACAAGTCGAACAGCGAGGAAACGTCATGATCCAGTCCCGCACCCAGTCCCGACATCTCCCGGTTCGCGGCCGCGCGGCCGGTCCCGCCTTCGGCCTCGCCCTCGGCCTCGTGGTCGGAATCCTCGGAGCGCCCCTGGCGGCGCAGGCGGGCGAAGGCGGCGGCGGGAGCCGGCAGGCTGCCGGCGGCGGCCACATGAGCTCCTACATCAACGACCCGCACCACGACCCGCGCTCGCTGCACTCGCAGCGCTCCGGGTCCGGGCAGCTCCTCGGGGCGCCGATGGTTCACGACAGGGCTGGGGCCACCGTGGCGCGCGGCCAGGTCGTCGACCCGCACTGGGCCTCCGGAACCGCGGAGCGCCGCCGGGTCCGTCGCTGAGACGTCGGAGGCCGGGCCTCCGACGCGACACCCGACACCGACACCCGGCACCGACACCCGCCGCCCGGCACCTCCGGCCGGGCGGAGCCGACCGAACACCGCTGCGCGCTCCGGCGCATCGCCCTTCCCCGTTCTCGCCTTCCGGTTCTCCCGGCCTCAGGGACCCTTCATGAACAACCTCATCCAGGGCATCGCCAGCTTCCAGGGCAGCGTCTTCCCCGGCCAGCGGCAGATGTACCAGCAGCTGGTGCGCGACGGTCAGCACCCGAGCGCGCTGATCATCGCCTGCGCGGATTCCAGGGTCTCGCCCGAGCACATCACCCAGGCGGGACCCGGAGACCTGTTCGTCTGCCGCAACGCCGGCAACATCGTGCCCCCGGCCTCCGACGTGGTCGGCGGCGTCTCCTCGGCGATCGAGTACGCCGTGGTGGCCCTCGGCGTGCGCGACATCGTGGTCTGCGGCCACTCGGATTGCGGCGCCATGAAGGGGCTGATGAACCGGGACCTGCTCAAGCGGATGCCCAGCGTCGCGGCCTGGCTGCGCCACGCCGAGGCCGCCGAGCGGATCGTCTGCGAGGCCTATCCCGAGGGGATGGACGCCCAGGCCCGCCACCACGCCCTGGCCCTGGAGAACGTGGTGGTCCAGCTCGCCAACCTGCGCACCCATCCGAGCGTCGCCGCCGCCCTGGCCAAGGGATCCCTGCGGCTGCACGGCTGGTTCTTCGAGATCGAGACCGGTGCCCTCCTGGCCTACGACGGCGCGAGCGGGCAATTCCGGCCGATCGCCGGGGCCGACATGCCCGTGGCGCAGGATTCCTCCGCCAGCAGCCGCCTGCAGGCGGCCTGACCATGCGCGCCCCCGGCCGCCTGACCACGAGCCTGCAGAGCGCCCTCGCCCCGGACGGCGCCGTCCGGGCGAGCCTCGCCCGGGACCTGCCTGCCTCCGTGGTGGTCTTCCTGGTGGCGCTGCCCCTGTGCATGGGCATCGCCATCGCGTCCGGCGTGCCGCCGGAGCGCGGCCTCATCACCGGCATCGTCGGCGGCATCGTGGTCGGCCTCCTCGCCGGCTCGCCGCTCCAGGTCAGCGGGCCCGCCGCCGGGCTCGCCGTGATCGTCTACGGGTTCGTGCAGGCGCACGGTCTCGACGCCCTGGGTCCCGTCCTGGTGGTGGCGGGCCTCGTCCAGCTCGTCGCCGGCGCCCTGCGGGTCGGCGGCTGGTTCCGGGCGATCTCGCCGGCCGTGGTGCACGGCATGCTGGCCGGCATCGGGATCCTGATCGTGCTGGCCCAGATCCACGTCCTGACCGACGCCCTCCCCCGGGCGAGCGGCCTCGACAACCTCGTGGCGATCCCGGCCGCGTTCTTCAACTTCGTCAGCGGCACGGGCGACCGCACCGGGGCCGTGATCGTCGGCGGGATCACCATCGCGGCGATGATCGCCTGGGAGCGGCTGCGCCCGGCGCGGCTCCGGCTCCTGCCCGGGGCGCTCGTCGGCGTGCTGGCGGGCAGCCTCGTGGCGGGATTCGGGGATCTCGCCGTCAAGCGCGTGGCGGTGCCGGAGGCCCTGTTCTCCGGCCTCGCCCTGCCGGCGGCCGAATCCTGGGCGCGCCTCGCCGAGGCCGAGATCCTGATCATGGCCCTGGTGATCGCCGTGATCGCCAGCGCCGAGAGCCTGCTCTCGGCGGCCGCCGTCGACCGGATGCACGACGGCCCCCGCACCCAGTTCAACCGCGAACTCGGCGCGCAGGGCATCGGCAACCTGATCTGCGGGCTCGTCGGCGCGCTGCCGATGACCGGGGTGATCGTGCGCTCCTCGGCCAACGTCCAGGCGGGCGCCGTGAGCCGCGCCGCCACGGTGATGCACGGGACCTGGATCCTGGCGTTCCTGCTGGTGCTGCCCTGGCTGCTGGCCCTGGTGCCGACCGCGAGCCTCGCCGGCATCCTGGTGGTCACCGGCTGGCGGCTGGCGAGCCCGGCCCACGCCCTGCACCTGCAGGCCCGCTACGGCTGGCTGACCGCGGCGATCTGGCTCGCCACGATGGCCACCGTGGTGGCGGTGGACCTGCTCACCGGGGTGCTCACCGGCCTCGCCCTGAGCCTGATCCAGGCCCTGCCGAGCCTGCGCAAGGGACGGCTCCGGATCGAGCACGCGGCGGCCCCCGAAGTGCCCGGCGTGCCGGAGCTGCGCCTGTCGGGGGCGGCGACCTTCCTGCAGCTGCCGAGCCTCACGGCGGCCCTGGAGCGGACCCCCGCGGGCGGCGAGGTCCGCCTCGCCACCGACAACCTCGCGGCCATCGACCACACCTGCCTGGAGATGATCGGCGACTGGGCGAGCCGGCGCAGCGCCGGCGGCAGCCGGATCGCGGTGGTGGGCGGGTCGGGTGTCCCGCACGACCGGCTCGCCGCCGCGGTGGCGGCCCCGGCGCACTGAGGACCCTGGCGCCCTCCGGCGGCGGCGAGACCCGTCGGGCGGAGGGCGCGCCGCCCACCCGGGGCGGTTCGCGGTGCCCCGGCCCGAAACGACGGCGCGGAGCCGTTCCCGGCGCGATCGGGAGCGGCTCCGCGCCGCGTCCGCACCCGGTCGCCGGGCCTCCATTCCCGGACGACGGCGGCCCGCCGCGCGGGCCGTCAAGGCTGTCCGCCTCCGGGGAGACGGCGATCTTCAAAACCGGTTAATCCTGAATCTTCGCGCCCCTTTAACGAGCGGGAGGCCAGACTCAGCCTCACGGCAGGTCCGGCCCGCGGGACCGGCCGGCGGAATGGTTCTCGTCAGGAGCTTCGTCGATGATCAGGTTCCTCGCGGCCTCGGCCGCCTGCCTGGTCCTGTGCGGCGCCGCGGCGGCGCAGGACATGCCCGGCCTCGCGACCCTGAGCCCGCCCGACCCGGTGCAACCGGTGGCGGCGAGCCCCGCGCTCCCGGCACCGGACGGCGCGGTCGCGCCGGGATCGCGAGCGGAGGCCGGCCCCGATCCGGTCGCGCTCCGGCCCGCGCCCGGCCGGGTGCCCGTCGGCAGCCTCACCCTCCGCGGCACCGCCGCCGACCCCGCGCAGACGACCGCCAGCCTGAAGGTTCCGGCGACCGGCCCCGGCGCGTCCAAGCCCTGGTGCGCGCAGGAGCGCCGGATCGGCACCGGTCAGGGCTTCTGCCTGGTCAACTGAGCGGCCCCTGCGGGGCCAGGCGACGGGATCAGGAGGCCGCGTAGACCGTGACCTCGTCGAAGGTTCCGCCCTCGGGCGCGTCGTCGAGGGACGCGACGAGAAGCACCAGCACGGCCGCGCCGACCGCCGTGACGGCGAGGAGCCGCGTGATCCGATCGGCGTGGGCGCGGGCGGCGTGGATCAGCGCGCATCCGAGCACGAAGGCGCAGACCTGCGTGACCGGCGCGGCGAGCGCCGCCGTCATCGCGCCCGCCCGATCATCCGATCACGTCCGGTCCTGTCCATGCACGCCCTCCCCGGCCGGGACGCCGTCTCACGGCCCGCCGGCGCGCAGCCGCGCGGATCGGCGGGCACCGCGCGCGCCCGATATGGGGGAGACGGCGGCGGGGTCCGGCCACACGCTTCGTGACCGACGCCCCTCAGGCGGGGCCCGGCCCCGGCCAGTCCGGAGTGGATCCCGGAGTGGATCCCGGAGTGGATGCGGGGGTCGATACCAGGGCGTAGGTGGCCTCGGCGACCCGGTTCAGGGGGCCGCCCGGCCCGGACCGCTTCCACAGGCGCGTGTTCAGGGCCGCCACCGGATCCCGGCCGGGAAGGGTGAAGCCCTGCCCGGCGAGCACCTCCAGGATCTCGGCCGCGTGCAGCGGCCGGCCCGCCCGCGCGATCGCCGCGCAGGCCGCCTGCACCACGGCCCGGCCGTAGCGGCGGGCGCCGGCGGCGTCCTCCGTGAAGGCGATCGCCGGCGGGATCGGTCCGGCGGCGCCGACGGGACCGGGCGCCCCCGCGGACCGCGCCGCCGGACCGGCCCGCGCGCCCCAGTGCCCGGGGGCCGCGCCCGCCGCGTCGGCAAGCGATCCGGACCGGGCCTCTAGGACGTCCCGTACGTCCCGCCCCCGCGGCGGCTCGTCGGCCGGGTCTCGGCGTGGCCCTGCCGGCGGATCGGGCTTCGGGGCCGGGTCCGGCCGCGCGTCCGCTCCGCCGGCCGCGAGCCGGCGGCCGAGTTCCTGGTAGAGGACGAGATCGGCGATCTCCCGATCGAGCGCCTCGCGCTGGCGTCGCAGCGCGGCGAGCCGCGCCGCGATCTCGGAATCCGACAGGGCCACGTGATGTTCCTTCCAGGCGGACGGAACACATATCTCATTCCGCGCCATTCAGGGAATAGCCACCGTCACATATTCCGTCAGGCAGCCATTCCCTGAGGGAATGAGAGGCAGCGATCCCTGTTCTATTCCTTGAGGCGTTTCCGTATTCCCTTAGCCGCAGGGCGAGGCGGCACGAGCAGCGTGCTGGGATCGGCCGGGTGCAGGGTCAGCCCGCCGTCGTCGAGCACCAGCGGCAGCCGCGGAAACACCTCGCGCAGATGCGCGAGATCGGCCTTGAACGCCTGGCGGAAGCTGCGGATCGAGGCGTTCTCGGCCCCGAACTGCGCGTGGAGGTTGGCCCAGGTCAGGCGGAGCGGCCGCTGCAGGGACCGCAGGCGGTAGCCGGTCCAGAACAGCAGGTCGAGCTTGCGCGCCGAGCCCGAGAAGGCCCGGGCCGCCCGCAGGTCCACCGGCAGGGCGTGCCGGATCAGGGTCTCGTAGAATTCGGGATCGAAGCGCACCGTGCGGCCGGCCTCGTCGTCCCCCTCCCCGGCGCGGGGGCGCCACAGTTCCAGGCTGCGGAACGGCGGGACGTTGAGGGTGGTCGCGCTGTCGCGCCCGTCCCAGAGGCCGATCTGCATGGAGCAGGCGGCCAGCCGGTTCAGCTGCTCCTTGAACTGGCGGATGGTGCCCCGCTCGCCCCCCGTGACCGCGAAGCCCATCTCCCGCATGAAGCCCGACAGGGTCTCGGCCACCTTCACGGTGGGGCTGCGCTGGCGCACGGCCTCGGTGCAGAGGTGCAGCAGCACCAGCCGGGCCTTCGGGCCGTAGGGCAGCCCCTGGGGCTCGAAGGCGCCGGTCTCCGGGTCCTTGATCCGGCCGGCGATCAGGTTGAGCGAGTTGCGGCCGTAGCTGCGGGAGAATTCCCGCACCGGCCCGGGGTCCCGGTAGGGCAGGCCGCACAGCGCCAGGACCGAGTGGATGTGCTGGAGGCTCGACGGGACGGCCGGCTCGTTCTCGATCACGAGGCGCACCGCGTCGCGGCGGCGCTGGTCGCGGGACAGCCCGGCCCGGCGGCTCTCCTCCTCCCCCAGGAGGGCGGCCTGGGCATCGCGCTCGCGCTGACGGTGCAGGACGTGCTCGACGATCTGCGCGAACAGGAAGCCGCCGCGCGCCGCCTCGATCTCGGCCCGCAGGTCCGGGTCGTGGATCCCGGCGATCTTCTCCTCGATGCTCATCGCCCCTCGGCCCGCGGTACACGGGCCGTCGATCCGCCAGGCGGACGGACGGCCCGATCCTGCCATGCCACGATTCGCCCGCCGCGGCCCCCGTCCGATCGGCCTTGTCCCGGCAATCCACGCTTCCCCGGTCGCGGGGACGCGCCGGAAAGCGGGCCGACACTGCTCCCTTCACGGCCGGCTCCCGGGCCGGCACGCGCAGAGTTCGATACGGGCCCCGCTCCCCCGGCGATCCCACGCAGAGTCCGATACGCGGGACCGCTCGGTGTCCGTCCCCGTTATTCACCGCTCCGGGCCCGGATTCGCGCCGAATCGGATACGCCGCCGCGCAGATTCCGATACGCCGACCGGCCGTCCGGGCGCAGAATCGGATACGCCGCGACGCAGAGTCCGATGCGGGCCAGCGCAGAGTCGAATGCGCGAACGCAGGCCAAGGCCCTGGCACAGATGCGGAATTCGCCACCCCATATAACTTGCTGAACTGACTCTCTGAAAGATTCGTCCAGATAATCTTCCTACTGCGGATCAGCCCGTTCGTTCTGACGAACGACCGTGTCGTGCCCGGACATGCACAGGTCACAAAGGGAATATGAGTTCGTTTTCCACATTCCTACGCGGGGCGACCGTCCCGACTTGACGGGTCGGCGACGGAATCCGGTGCCGCGCCGGCGCGCTCCGTCGATCGTCCTGGCCCTGGATCCCCGAGGGCTGCCGGCAGTTCCCGGTGTGATGCCGGCTTGACGCGCGCGATGCCGCCCGGTTTCTCGGCTCCTTCCGACAGGGCCCTCAGAGAAGAGCGCGCCGATGCCCCCCTTGCCCGAATTCGTCTGGCCCAGCCTCGCCCGACCCAGCCTCGCCCGACCCAGGGCCCCTTCGCCGATCGCGGCCCGATGACGGATCGCCGCGACGACGCCCGGCCGCCCGGCGGACGCCCCGCCCGGCCCCGCCCGCACGGGCCCCGGCGCCCCGCCCCCCGGTCCGGAGGTCGCCCGGGCGGGGCGTCCCGCCCGTGGGAGGAGGGCGGCGACGGGCCGACCGTGCTCTACGGGTGGCATCCCGTGGTGCAGGCCCTGGGCAACGCCCAGCGCGGCCTGCACCGGCTGCTCGCCACCGAGAACGCGGCCGCGCGGCTGGAGGCCGAGTTCGGCGGCGCCGTGCGGATCACCCCGGAGCTGGTGCGGCCGAGCGACATCGGCCGCCTGCTCGGCCCGGACGCCGTCCACCAGGGCCTGTACCTGGAGGCCGAGCCCCTGCCCGCGCCCGGCCTCGACGACCTGCCCGCCGACGCGCTGCTGCTGGCGCTCGACCAGATCACGGACCCGCACAATGTCGGGGCGATCGTGCGCACCGCCGCGGCCTTCGGGGTCGCCGGGATCGTCACCACGGCGCGCCACGCGCCGGGCGCCACCGGGGTCCTGGCGAAGTCCGCCTCCGGCGGCCTGGAGCACGTGCCCTTCGTGACCGTCCGGAACCTCGCCGAGGCCCTGATCGCCCTGGGCGAGCGCGGCTTCACCCGGGTCGGCCTCGATTCGGACGCGCCCGAGAGCCTCGACGCGCTGACGATCGCGCGGCCGCTGGTGATCGTGCTGGGTGCCGAGGGCAAGGGCCTGCGCGAGCGGACCCGGGGCTGCTGCGACGTCCTGGCCCGGATCCCCTTCTCGGGCGCGATCCGCAGCCTCAACGTCTCGAACGCCGCCGCCATCACCCTCTACGCCCTCGGCCGCGCGAGAGACTGACAGGGGAGCGACAGGAACCCGCCGGGGCCGTGACGGACGCGCGACGGGGACGCGGCCGGACCGGCACCCGATCGGTCCCGGCGAGACACGTTCGGAAACACGGAACCGCCACCGGAAGCCCTTCTTCCGCCTAGGCAATCTTCGCAACTTCCCGTAGAATAAGTCGCGAGGGGGGCGTCGTCTCGAGGGCTGCGCCGGATGTTGGACGATGCGTTTACCTACGGCGGTTGGGTCCTCGGCCTGATCGCCGTCGGCGTGTGGATCTGGCTCGCGCGGCGCGCCTTCCCGAGTTTCGAATCCTTCGTGACGGGCTTCGACGACGAGCTCCAGCTCGGCGCCAGCCCGGAGGAGCGCGCGCGCAGCGCGCGCAGCGCGCGCTGGCGTCAGGTCCGTCAGGCCGCCATGGCCCTGACGGCCGTCGCGGCCCTGTGTCTGTCGATCGGTTTCGCGATTCCCGACTGATTCCCGACCGAGCCGGAAACCCGGAGGCGATCCGGCCCGGATCCCGCGCTGAAGCCCCGGGGTTCCGGGCGTGCACCGTCCCCGTGCCCTCTCGCGGCCGGCGCGGAGCCTTCGTGGCGGTCGGCGCGTTCGGCCTCGAAGCCCTGGATCGCCGTGCCGCCCAGGGAGCGCGGCGTGTCGTGGCGGCCGCAAGCCCGTCATCGGATCCCCGGGCCGCCTCGCGCCGAGACGGTTCCCGACGCCGCCAGGGGGCTCGACCCGCCGGAAGCCTCTCTTCAGGCCGCGCGGACCCGGGCCAGGAAGCCTTCGACGGCGCCGCGCAGGTCGCCCGCCTGCCGGGACAGGTCGGCTGCCGCCCGCAGCACCTGGGCGGAGCCCTGGCTCGCCGTGCCGGCCGCCGCGCCGACACCCGCCATGTGGCCCGAGACGCCGCGTGTGTCCTGCGAGGTCTGCGCGGTGGTCCGGGCGATCTCCGCGGTGGCCGCGCCCTGCTGCTCGACCATGGCGGCGATCTCGGCGCCGATCCGCGCGAGGTTGCGGATCACCGCCGTGATGCCGCCGATCGACCGGACCGAGGCCTCGGTCGATCCGGTGATCTCCGCGACCTTGCCAGCGATCTCCTCGGTGGCCCTGGCGGTCTGCTCCGCGAGCGTCTTGACCTCGGCGGCCACCACCGCGAAGCCGCGGCCGGCCTCCCCGGCGCGGGCCGCCTCGATGGTGGCGTTGAGCGCCAGCAGGTTGGTCTGGCCGGCGATCTGCGAGATGATCGCGACGATCTCCCCGATGCTGCCGGCCGCCTGGGCGAGGCGGTGGACTTCCCCGGCCATGCCGTCGGCGCTCCGCGTGGCGTTCGCCGCGAGGTCCGCCGAGGACCCGACCTGCACGCCGATCTCCCGGACCGAGGCGGTGAGCTCCTCGGTGGCCGCCGCCACCGTGTCGGCCGAGCGGGCGGCCGAATCGGCCGACACCGCCACCGCCCGACTCAGATCGGTCGTGTCCTGGGCGGCCCGCGCCATCCCGTGCGCGGAGGCCTCCAGCTGGGCCGCCGCCGCCGAGACGGCCTCGACGATCCCGCCGACCTGGCGCTCGAAGCTGTCGGCGAGGCCGAGGGCGGCCGCGCGCTGGGCCGCCGCGGTCTCGGCGGCGAGCCGCTCCTGCGCGGCCCGGGCCGCCCGGCGCTCGGCGACGCTGTCGCGGAACGCCAGGGCGGCCGCGGCGATCGCCCGGACCTCGCGCGGCCCGCCGGTCGGGATGGTCAGGTCGGCCGTGCCCGCGTCCCGGCCGATCGCGGTCAGCACCCCGGCCATCCGGGAGAGCGGCCGGGCGATGGCCGTGCCGAGCCAGACCGCGAGGCCGGCCGAGAGGGCGAACAGGGCGAGCCCGCCGGCGGCCCAGAGGGCCAGCATCCGCTCGGCGCGGGCGTGCGCCGCCCCCGCGGCCGCCACCAGGTCGGCGGTGAGCCGATCCTCCACGCCCTTGAGGGCGTCGATCCGCTGCGTGGCGAGGCGGAACCACCCCGGCGCGTCGCGGAAGGCCGGGGGCGTCCCCGGCATCGTCTCCTGCACGCCCGCGCGCAGGCGGGCGACCGCGCGGGACGGCTCGGTCGCCTCCGCGGCGTCGAGCAGGCTCGCCTGCCCCGCTTCGGCGCCGGCCCGGAACAGGCCGGCATAGGTCGCCTGGTCGGCCGCGAGGGTTGCGAGGCGGCGGGCGGCCGCGAGGTCGAGGGTGCCGGAGGCGAAGACCGCCGAGGCGGCGGCCCGCTCCTGGCCGGCGGCCTCCTTCAGCGCCAGGAAGGCCGCGTAGGCGTTCGCCCGGGCGGCGAGGCCGGCCTCGTCGATCGCGCCGCCCATGGCCCGCACCAGGCCGAGCCCCTCCCCGATCAGGCCCGTGTAGTAGGCCACGGCCTGCGGCGGGGCCGCCGTCAGGGCGTCGACCGCCCGGCGCTGCGCGGCCAGCCCGGTCAGCGCCCGCGCGAAGCCCTCACCGCGCGCCTGGAAGACCGGCCCGAAGCCCGTCGCGGCCTTCATGGCCTCGGGCAGCCCGGCGAGGGCCGCGTCGGTGCGCACGCGCTGGGCCGCCAGTTCCGGGCCGAACTGCGCGCCCTTCGCGCCCAGGAACAGGCTCGAGGCGCCGCGCTCCCGCTGGGCCTCGTGCACGAAGGCGCTGATCCGGGAGGCGAGGCCGACCAGGCCCTCCACCCGGCCCATCTCGGCGCGGCGCGCCCACTGGTCCGACACGGCGAGGCCCGCCGCCCCCGCGAAGGCGAGGCACGGGGCGAGCGCCACCGCCAGGATGCGGGCGCGGAGCGAGGCGAGGATCGGCATCGGAAGTTCTGGAACCGTCCGGCGGGAGATGCGCCACCTTCCGGCCAAGTCATAAAGATCCGGTTATGTGGTCGCGCCCATATTCGGCACCGGTTTGCCCAATCAGGCGGCGTTTTGAGTCGTATCTGCCAATTCCGCGTGCAGATCACCCCAGGTCTTCAGCGCGCGGATGACCGGATCGAGGGACCGCCCCCGCTCGGTCAGGCTGTATTCCACCTTCGGAGGAACCTCGGCGTAGACCGTCCGGGTGATCAGACCGTCGGCTTCCATTTCGCGCAGCTGGTTGGTGAGCATGCGCTGGGTCACGCTGGCGAGGCGCCGCCGGATCTCGTTGAAGCGCAGGGTCCCCTCCAGCAGGTGGTAGAGGATCACGCCCTTCCACTTGCCGTCGATGAGCCGGAGCGTCGCCTCGACGGCGCAGCCGGGGCTGCAGGCGCCCGTGTGGCGGCGGGTGCGGGGCATGGGCTGTCTCCGACGGTATCATTTCCGGCACTAGTGGCGTTTTATGTGCGTACTTG
Organism: Methylobacterium sp. 1030; assembly: GCF_040544715.1. Taxonomy (NCBI): domain Bacteria; kingdom Pseudomonadati; phylum Pseudomonadota; class Alphaproteobacteria; order Hyphomicrobiales; family Methylobacteriaceae; genus Methylobacterium; species Methylobacterium sp. 1030. Next base: position 53,322 of record NZ_JBEPKM010000008.1, read on the forward strand.
CGGCCCGTGAAGGCGGGCGGCATCTCCTGCGGCGACACTCCGAGGAGATCACCATGCGCGCCGTCGGCTACCGCAAGTCCCTGCCGATCACCGATCCCGAGGCCCTGGTCGATCTCGACCTGCCCCAGCCCGAGCCCGGCCCGCGCGACCTGCTGGTGAAGGTCGAGGCGGTCTCGGTGAACCCGGTCGACACCAAGGTCCGGCGGCGGGCCGAGCCGGAGGAAGGCGGCACCAAGGTGCTCGGCTGGGACGCGGCCGGCACCGTCGTCGCCGCCGGCGCGGAGGTCCAGGGTTTCGCCGCGGGCGACGCGGTGTTCTACGCGGGCGACCTCACCCGGCCGGGGACGAACGCCCGGTTCCACTGCGTCGATGCCCGCATCGTCGGGCACAAGCCGGAGAGCCTCGACTGGGCGCAGGCCGCCGCCCTGCCGCTCACCGCGATCACCGCCTGGGAGACCCTGTTCGACCGGCTCGACGGGGACAAGCCGGTGCCGGGCGCGGCCCCGGCGATCCTGATCGTCGGCGGCGCGGGGGGCGTCGGCTCGGTGGCGATCCAGCTCGCCCGGGAACTCACCGACCTCACCGTGATCGCCACCGCGTCGCGGCCTGAGACGGCGGCCTGGTGCCGGGACCTCGGCGCCCACCACGTGGTCGACCATTCCAGATCCCTGGCGGCGGAGGTGGCGGCCTTGGGGATCGGCGCGCCGGGCCTCGTCTTCTCCACGACCAGCACCGACGCCCACCTCGCCGCGATCGTGGAACTGATCGCCCCGCAGGGCCGCCTCGCCCTGATCGACGATCCGGAGCGCCTCGACGTCGGGCTCCTCAAGCGCAAGAGCCTGTCGCTGCACTGGGAGTTCATGTTCACCCGCTCGATGTTCGCCACCGCCGACATCGCCGCCCAGGGGGCGCTCCTCGACGAGATATCCCGCCTCGTTGATTCCAGGCGCCTGCGCACCACCCTGGGGGAGCATTACGGGCAGATCGACGCCGCGAACCTGCGGCGCGCCCACGCGCTGGTCGAGAGCGGGCGCGCCAGGGGGAAGATCGTGCTCGAAGGGTTTTCCGATTGAGGAGGACGTGATGGCGGACGCGGCGGGGACCGGCCTCTTCGACGTGACGGCGCTGGCGGCGGGTCTGCCCGACAGCGCCGAGACCCTCCTGGTCGACACCTACCTGACCGACCGGGAGGCGGCGAGCGCCCGGGTGTTCCGGGTCTACCGGCCGACCCCGCCGCACTATCACGCCACCTGCGACGAGTACCTCTACTGCCTCTCGGGCCGCGGCCGGGTCTGGCTGGGCGATCCGGCCGCCGAGACGGCGTTCGGCCCGGGCCAGCTCCTGTTCTTCGAGAAGGGCACGGTCCACGCGATGCCGGCGCTCGAGCCCGGGGACCCGGTGGTGTTCCTGTCGATCGACACGCCCCGGCGGGCGCCGACCGACATCGTCTTCGTGAACCCGGAGGACGGGACGCCCGCCACCTTCATGGCGCGCAACGCCGAGGCGTGAGGGGTCACACCCGCAGGGACCGGCCGGCCGCCGCCACGCCGAGGAGCAGCGCCGCCACGATCAGCAGGGACGCGGGCAGGCCGAGCGCCTGCGCGGCGAAGCCGATCAGCGCGGGCCCCGCCAGCACCCCGGCATAGCCCAGCGTCGTCACCGCCGGCACCGCCACGCGCGCGGGCATCGCGGTCTGGCGCCCCGCCGCCGTGAACAGGACCGGGACGATGTTGGCGCAGCCCGCCCCGACCAGGGCGTAGCCGGCGAGCGCCGCCTCCCAGGCCGGGATGACGACCGAGAGCGCGAGGCCGGCCGCCGCCAGCAGGCCGCCGAGGATCACCACGGGCCGCCGGCCGAGGCGGGCCACGATCGCATCCCCGCCGAGCCGGCCGGCCGTCATGGTGACCGAGAAGGAAGCGTAGCCGAGCGCCGCCCAGGCCGGATCGAGCCCGCGCTGCTGGATCAGGAACACCGCGCTCCAGTCGAGGGCCGAGCCCTCGGTCAGGAACACCACGAAGCAGAGCAGGCCCAGCACCAGCACCGGGCCGCGGGGCAGCGCGAAGGCGGGCCCGCCGCTTCCCCCTGTCCCGCCGGCCGGAAGGATGCCCGGCCAGGCGGCCGCGAACAGGGCCACGATGCCGGCGACCAGGATCAGCACGCTCCAGCCGGCGCCCAGGCCGGTGCCCATCAGGACGCTGGCCAGCAGCGCCCCCAGGATGCAGCCGAGGCTGTAGAGACCGTGGAAGCCCGACATCATCGGGCGCCCGGCGGCGCGCTCCACCGCGACGGCCTGCAGGTTCATGACGCAGTCCACCGCCCCCATCCCGGCCCCGAACAGCAGCAGCGCCCCGGTGAGCGGCACGAGCCCGGAGCCCACGGCCAGCACCGGCAGGGCGAGGCCGATCGCGAGCGTGCCGGCGAGCAGGACCGGCCGGAAGCCGAGCCGCGCGGCCGCGGCCCCGGCGCTCGGCATTGCCAGGATCGAGCCGACGCCGAAGGTGAGGAGCAGCAGGCCGAGCCCCGCCGCGTCGAGGCCGGCGCGGTCCTTCACCAGCGGCACCAGGGGCGCCCAGGTGGCGTTGGCGATGCCCACGATCAGGAACAGCAGCCGCGTGGACAGGCGCTGCTGGGTGGCCGTGCGGTCGTCGGAACCGCGGAGGGCGGCCGGATCGGTCGCGTCGCATGCTGGCATCGATACCTGTCGGGATGTGGATCTGAGGGCGGGATACGGCGACGTGGATCTCGGCGCCCGCGGTGCAACACCGAAGGTGGGCCAAGGTTTGGCGAATCGAGCTACGGCGAAGCTGGGGCCACCGGACTCCGATCGCGGCCGCTGGCTCCACCGCGTCATCGCTTCGCTGCGCTCGCGAAGACGGTCGCGCGTTCACCGAGCGGTTGCCGACGTACGCGTTTCGTTCTAGCAAGGGCGGCGCATGACGGGCCTGCGTCCCGCCGGCCGCATCTTGCCGCGGGCCCCCTCGGGCTCGACATGAGCCGGAGCGGCGGCTGGCCCGCGCGCGAATCCGTCCGATTTCGTCGATGCCTCGGTCGACGCCTCGAAAGACCGCCGCCCTCATGGCCAAAGCCCAAGCTGGAAGTCGTGCCGCAAGCCGCGTCGGTGCTGCCCAAGCCGCACCGAAAGCTGCCGCCAAAGCGCCTTCCAAGACGGCTCCGAAAGCCCCGGCGACGGCCAAGGCGCCCCAGTCCAAGGCGCCCCAGTCCAAGGTGCCCGAGTCCAAGCCGGTTCGCGCGAAATCCAGCTCCCCCGGCGCGCGGAACGAAGCCGCCATCGACGCCAAGCTGGAGGCCCTGTTCGACGCCGCGCCGGCCCCCGTCGAGGACCGGCGGGTCATCGCGATCCGCGGCGCCCGGGAGCACAATCTCAAGAACGTCGACCTGACCATCCCGCGGGACAAGCTCGTGGTCTTCACCGGGCTCTCGGGCTCGGGCAAGTCGTCGCTCGCCTTCGACACGATCTACGCGGAGGGGCAGCGCCGCTACGTCGAGTCGCTCTCGGCCTATGCCCGCCAGTTCCTGGAGATGATGTCCAAGCCCGACGTCGACCAGATCGACGGGCTGTCGCCGGCGATCTCGATCGAGCAGAAGACCACCTCGAAGAACCCCCGCTCGACCGTGGGGACGGTGACCGAGATCTACGACTACATGCGCCTGCTCTGGGCGCGGGTCGGCATCCCCTACTCGCCGGCCACCGGCCTGCCGATCGAGAGCCAGACCGTCCAGCAGATGGTCGACCGGGTGCTGGAACTGCCGGAGAAGACCCGGCTCTACCTGCTGGCGCCCGTGGTCCGCGGGCGGAAAGGCGAGTACCGCAAGGAGATCGCCGAATATCAGAAGAAAGGCTTCCAGCGGCTGCGCGTGAACGGCGAATACTACGCCATCGACGATGTGCCCAAGCTCGACAAGAAGTTCAAGCACGACATCGACGTGGTGGTGGACCGGATCGTGGTCCGGGCCGATATCGGCTCGCGGCTCGCCGAGTCCTTCGAGACGGCGCTGGAACTCGCCGACGGCGTCGCCGAGATCGTGTTCGCCGACGCCCCCGAGGGCGAGGCGCCGCGGACCGTCACCTTCTCGTCGCGCTTCGCCTGCCCGGTCTCAGGCTTCACCATCGCGGAGATCGAGCCGCGGCTGTTCTCGTTCAACAACCCGTTCGGCGCCTGCCCGACCTGCAGCGGCATCGGCCACGAGATGCGGATCGACCCCGAGCTGGTGATCTCCGACCCTGGCTTGAGCCTGAAGCGCGGCGCGGTCGGCCCCTGGGCGAAGTCGACCTCGCCCTATTACGGCCAGACGCTCGAGGCGCTCGCCGAGCATTTCGGCTTCAAGACGGGCGTCCCCTGGCAGAGCCTGTCGGAGACGGCCCGCGCCATCGTGCTCTACGGCTCGGGCAAGCAGGCGGTGCGCTTCGCCTACGACGACGGCTTGCGCAAGTACACGGTCAACAAGCCGTTCGAGGGCGTGATCCCGAACCTGGAGCGCCGCTACAAGGAGAGCGACTCGGACGCCGTGCGGGAGGAGATCGGGCGCTTCATGAGCGAGACGCCCTGCGCCGCCTGCGGCGGCAAGCGGCTGAAACCCGAGGCTCTGGCCGTGAAGGTCGCCATGGCGGACATCGCCGACGTGACCGCCCTCTCGGTCTCCGAGGCGCACCGGTGGTTCTCGGACCTGCCCGGGAAGCTGACCGCGAAGCAGAACGAGATCGCGGTCCGGATCCTGAAGGAAATCCGCGACCGGCTGAGCTTCCTGGTGGATGTCGGCCTGGAATACCTGACGCTCGCCCGCGGCTCCGGCTCGCTCTCGGGCGGCGAGAGCCAGCGCATCCGCCTCGCCTCGCAGATCGGCTCCGGCCTGACCGGCGTGCTCTACGTGCTGGACGAGCCCTCGATCGGCCTGCACCAGCGCGACAACGAGCGGCTGCTCGGCACGCTCAAGCGCCTGCGCGACCTCGGCAACTCGGTGATCGTGGTCGAGCACGACGAGGACGCGATCCTGCAGGCCGATTACGTGGTCGATGTCGGCCCGGGCGCCGGCATCCACGGCGGCGAGATCATCGCGCAGGGCACCCCCGCGGAGGTGCTGGCGAACCCCGCCTCGCTCACCGCCAAGTATCTCACCGGCGCGATGGCGGTGCGCACCCCGACCGCCCGCCGCAAGGGCCGGAAGGGCAAGCTCGGCCTGTTCGGCGCGCGGGGCAACAATCTCAAGGACGTGGACGTCGAGATCCCGCTCGGCACCTTCACGTGCATCACCGGCGTCTCGGGGGGCGGCAAGTCCACCCTGGTGATCGACACCCTCTACAAGGCCATCGCCAAGAAGCTGAACGGCGCCCTGGAGCACCCGGCCCCCTACGGGCGGCTGGAGGGGCTGGAGCACCTCGACAAGGTCATCGACATCGACCAGTCGCCGATCGGCCGCACGCCGCGCTCGAACCCCGCCACCTATATCGGCGCCTTCACGCCGATCCGCGACTGGTTCGCGGGCCTCCCCGAGGCCAAGGCGCGGGGCTACCAGCCCGGGCGCTTCTCGTTCAACGTCAAGGGCGGGCGCTGCGAGGCCTGCTCGGGCGACGGCGTCATCAAGATCGAGATGCACTTCCTGCCGGACGTCTACGTCACCTGCGACGTCTGCAAGGGCAAGCGCTACGACCGCGAGACCCTGGAGGTGAAGTACCGGGGCAAGTCCATCGCCGACGTGCTCGACTCCACCGTCGAGGAGGCGGCCGAGCTGTTCAAGGCGGTGCCGGCGATCCGCGACAAGCTCGAGACCCTGAAGCGGGTCGGCCTGCACTACGTCCATGTCGGCCAGCAGGCCACCACCCTGTCGGGGGGCGAGGCGCAGCGCGTGAAGCTCTCCAAGGAGCTGTCGAAGCGCGCCACCGGCCGCACCCTCTACATCCTCGACGAGCCGACCACCGGCCTGCACTTCCACGACGTCGCCAAGCTCATGGAGGTGCTCCACGAGCTGGTCGACCAGGGCAACACCGTGGTGGTGATCGAGCACAACCTCGAAGTGATCAAGACCGCCGACTGGGTGATCGACATGGGTCCCGAGGGCGGCGACGGCGGCGGCCGGGTGGTGGCGCAGGGCACGCCGGAAGAGATCGCCCGCGCCAAGGCCAGCCATACCGGCCGGTTCCTGCGCGAGGTGCTGGAGCGGCGGCCCGCCTCACCCGCGAGCCGCGGTCGCGCCGCGGAGTAGCGCGGCGGCGGAGGGGGGCGGACCTTCCGGGGGCGGGCATCGCACGCACCGGCGACCGTGCCGGACGCGCCCCCGCCCCTTCAGTGCGGGCGCGGGTCCGACGCGACGGATCACCCGCTCCCGGGCCGGCGCGGCAGTTTCTGCCGGGTCTCGGCCGGACCCCGCGCCCGCGGACGGTGATTCGAGCGGCCGGGATCCGGCTCCGGACCCGCCGCCGACCGGTTCGGAGCCGGGTCCCGGCCCGCGCGCCCGGACCGGCGGCCTGCCCGATCACCTTCCCGCCTTTGCCGGATTCTCCCGCGGCCCGGGCCGGCAACAGCTTGACCGTTCAACGATATTTTGCCGAAACCGCGGTTCGAGCAGGGTCTGTGGACAGTGTTGCATCGCCGCAAAAATGCGGCTTTTGCGCAACGGTTCGGCCGGTTGTGGCGTTTCGGCGAGCATTCCACTGTCTTTCCGCAGGTCTCTGTAGAATAGTCGCAGACGTTGAGACGGGCAGGCTCCGTGGGGGCGCTCGGCAGGTCCGAAGCCGGCAGCCGCGATAGGCGAGCAGACCGGCAGGGAAGTGCCGAATGCGGGACGGACGCCGTATGACCTTGGGAAGGAATGAGAAAATGATGAAGAACTGGCTCGCGGCCGGCACGGTCGCGCTCACGGTCGGCATGACCTCGACGATCGCGCAGGCGCAGACCACGACGGTTCCCGGTGAGCAGGTCGGCCTCGCCGTCGGCGCGCCGCTGCCGGAAGGCCTCTACGCGATCAACACGTTCACCTATCGCCGCACCGACGCGCCGAACTCGCCCGACACGGCCGTCAACATCCCGGTCCTGGTCTGGTCGACCCCGTTCGTGCCGTTCGGCGGCCGCGTCGAGCTGCTCGTGGCGCCCCCGACCGTGTTCGCCTTCACCCGCAACCCGGCGGGCGTGCGCAACAAGGACATCTCGATCAACGTCGGCACCTTCGTCGGCGGCATCTGGGCCTTCGACCTCGGCAACAACTTCGGCGTCAGCTTGCTCGGCGGCGCCTACCTGAACGACCTGAACGGCGACCGCGGCTCGATCATCACCGCGAACGGCACGACGGCCACCCCGGTCCTGCCGCAGCTCTCCTCCAACACCTACCGCTTCGGCATCGCCGGCAGCTACACGGGTGACGGCTGGAACATCACCGCCAACCTGACCGCCAACATCTACGACTCGCCCGGCCGCTTCCCCGGCCAGGTCGGCGCCGCCATCGGCCCGATCCGCCTGTCGGACGCCCTGAACTTCGACCTCACGGCGACCAAGAAGTTCGGCAACTTCGAGATCGGCCCGATCGCCTACGGCACCTACAACTTCGACATCAGCCAGGCCAGCGCCGCGGCCGGGAACCGTGGCCGGTTCGCCCTCGGCGGTCTCATCGGCTACGACTTCAAGATCTTCACCGTCCAGGCCTACGTTGCCCGCGACGTCGTGACCGGCGCGCAGTACACCAACGCGTTCGGCCGCACCCGCGACAACTACTCCACCGACGGCTGGATCCGGTTCATCGTGCCGCTCTACTCGCCGACCCCGGCCGCCGCGCCGGTCCCGGCGCCGCTGGTCCGCAAGTACTGAGATCCTTCCGAGACACCGGGCTCCCCGCCGCCGCGCGGCGGGGGCTCCCGGATCTCCGACAGGCCGTCCTCCGGGACGGCGCGCCGCCCGGCTCCGCCGGGCGGTTTTTCTTTGTGCCGGTGCCGCGGCGGGCCGCAGCCGGCCGCCCCGGGCGGGCCCGTGCCACGGGTCGCAGCCGGCCGCGGGTGACGCGGGCGGCGCGGACATCCTATGGTGTGCCGATGGCGCGGCTCCGGGGCCGACCGGAGCGCAGGCGGACGAGCCGAAGGATTGTCATGGCGACGCAGGGCGAGTGGAAGATCCCCGCGCAGGCCCAGCCCAGGCCCGCGGATTACGGCTACGACCTCGACCGGGCGCTCTCCGCGGTCCTGGCCCTGTCGGCGCGGATCCCGGACAGCGCGTTCACGGCCGAGACGCTCGGCACCGAGCGCGCCGGCAACGGCGTGGTGATCCGCGAGGACGGGCTGGTGCTCACCATCGGCTACCTCGTCACCGAGGCCGAGAGCGTCTGGCTCACCACCCGGGACGGCCGCTCGGTGCCCGGCCACGTCCTCGGCTTCGACGCCGCCACGGGCTTCGGCCTGGTCCAGGCGCTCGGCGATCTCGGCGTGCCGGCCCTCCCGCTCGGCCACTCGGCCGGACTCAAGACCGGCGACCGGGCCGTGCTGGCCGGGGCGGGCGGGCGCCAGCGCTGCGTCGCCGTCGAGGTCGTGGCCCGGCAGGAATTCGCCGGCTACTGGGAGTACGTCCTCGACGAGGCCCTGTTCACCGCCCCCGCGCACCCGCACTGGGGCGGGACCGCGCTGATCGGCCCCCAGGGCGACCTGCTGGGCATCGGCTCGCTGCAGCTGCAGCAGGGCGGCGGCGGCGCGGCGCGGCCGATCAACATGGTCGTGCCCATCGATCTGCTGACGCCGATCCTCGAGGACCTCGCCACGCGCGGGCGGGCCGACCGGCCGCCCCGCCCCTGGCTCGGCCTCTACGCCACCGAGAGCGAGGAGGGCATCGTCGTGATGGGCCTCGCCGATAACGGCCCGGCCGAGACCGGCGGCCTCCAGGCCGGCGACGTGATCGAGGCGGTGGCCGGCGAGCCGGTGGCCGACCTCGCCGCCCTGTTCCGGAGCGTCTGGGCCCTGGGCGAGGCCGGGGTGCGGGTCCCCCTCACGATCCGCCGGGAGGGGCGCGGCGTGAAGCTCGCCCTCGTCTCCGGGGATCGGGAGCGGTTCCTGCGCACGCCCTCGCTGCACTGAGCCCGCGACCCGGAGCGTGCAACCTTCGCGCTCCGAGCGGCGTTGCCGCGGCGCCGTCGCGGGCCTGTACCGGACACAACCTACGGCTCAGCGACGGTTCAGGTGGCGGGACCGAATCTCGAACGACCGGCTCCCGATCCGCCGGAAACGTTGAGGAGATCCAGTCATGACGATTCTGAGCGCACCGCGCGCGAAGGCACTCGTGATGGCCGCCGCGATCGCCGGCGGCTTCGGGCTCGCGGGGTCTGCCGAGGCGGCCGGGGGCTGCGGCCCCGGCTTCCATCCCAATCCGTGGGGCATCTGCCGGCCGAACTGGGGCCCCCGGCCCTACGGCTACTGGCGGCGCCCGGTCTATTACGGCGGGTACGGCGGTTACTACCGGCCGCGGCCCTTCTACCGGCCCTACGGCTTCTACGGGCCGCGCCCGTTCTACTGAGCCCCCGTCCGAGTTCGTCAGACGGCATGCAGGGCGTCCCGCCGACCGGCGGGGCGCCCTTCGCGCGTGCGGAAGGCCCTTCTTCGCCCTGCATGCGCACAAAGAATGACCATCCGGAAACCTTGCCGGTTTCTTAAGCCGGTTATGCGATTTTCGCAGGTCTGCTGCTTGACCTTACGACTCCTGCTGCGCTGCGGCGCGATTATATGTGCGTTGCACCAACAAGAGGCAGCGATGCGCAATGGGGCGCCATCGTCTGCCCGAGCAGAGGTCACAGCACACCATGTCCGCCGCCCGTAGCGTCCTGAGCCGCGTCCGCGCCTATCTCCGGTACCGCGACACCGTCACCCAGCTGTCCCGCCTGTCGGACCGCGATCTTGCCGATCTCGGCATCAACCGCAGCGAGATCCGCGGCGTCGCCCGCGTCTGATCCCCGCGTCCGCGCCACAGCGCCCGAGACGAATGCCTCGAAGGACCGCCGCCCGTTGATCCGGACGGCGGTCCTTCGCTATTCTCGGACATGACACAGACCATCCACATCGTCGGCGGCGGCCTCGCCGGATCCGAGGCCGCCTGGCAGGTGGCCGAAGCCGGGCACCGCGCCGTGATCCACGAGATGCGCCCGGTGCGCGGCACCGAGGCGCACCGGACCGACGGGCTGGCCGAGCTCGTCTGCTCCAACTCGTTCCGGTCGGACGACCCCGAGGGCAACGCCGTCGGGCTGCTGCACCAGGAGATGCGCTCCTTGAGCTCGCTGATCATGCGGGCGGCCGACGCCAACCAGGTGCCGGCGGGCGGGGCGCTGGCGGTCGACCGCGAGGGCTTCTCCGCCGCGGTGACCCGGGCCCTGGAGCAGCACCCGAACGTCACCCTCGTCCGCGGGGAGGTCGAGGGCCTGCCGCCGGAGGAATGGGGCCCCTGCATCGTCGCCACCGGCCCGCTCACCGCGCCGGCGCTGGCCGAGGGCATCCGCGGGCTCACCGGCGCCGAGTCGCTGGCCTTCTTCGACGCGATCGCGCCGATCGTCCACCGCGACTCGATCGACATGGACGTGGCGTGGTTCCAGTCCCGCTACGACAAGCCGGGACCCGGCGGCACGGGCGCGGACTACCTCAACTGCCCGATGACCCGGGAGCAGTACGACGCCTTCGTGGCCGCCCTCGTGGCGGGCGAGAAGATCGGGTTCAAGCAGTGGGAGGGCACGCCCTATTTCGACGGCTGCCTGCCCGTCGAGGTCATGGCCGAGCGCGGCCCCGAGACGCTGCGCCACGGGCCGATGAAGCCCGTGGGGCTCACCAATCCCCGCGACCCGCTGGTCAAGCCCTGCGCGATCGTGCAGCTGCGCCAGGACAACGCGCTGGGCACCCTGTACAACATGGTCGGCTTCCAGACGAAGCTGACCTACGCCGAGCAGGTGCGGGTCTTCCGCATGATCCCCGGCCTGGAGCGGGCCGAGTTCGCCCGCCTCGGCGGCCTGCACCGCAACACCTACCTCGACAGCCCGCGCCTCCTCGACGCCACCCTCCGGCTGCGGGCCCGTCCGACCTTGCGCTTCGCCGGGCAGATCACCGGCTGCGAGGGCTACGTCGAGAGCGCCGCGGTCGGGCTGATGGCCGGCCGCTTCGCCGTCGCGGAGGCGGCCGGCGCCCCCCTCGCCCCCCTGCCCCAGAGCACGGCCCTCGGCGCGCTCATCGCCCACATCACCGGCGGCCACCTGATGGCGGACGGGGAGGCCAACGCCCCGCGCTCGTTCCAGCCGATGAACGTGAATTTCGGCCTGTTCCCGCCGCTCGAGCGGGCCCCCCGCAACGAGACCGGCCGGCGCCTGCGCGGGCCCGAGAAGGCGGCGCTGAAGAAGCGCGCGCTCACCGACCGGGCCCGGGCCGATCTCGCCGCCTGGCTGGAGGGCGCGGGGGGTGGCGCGCAGGGCGCGGCCTCGAGACCTGCGGCGGCGGAATAGCGGGCCGCACGGGGCTTGCACCGCCGGAGGCCTCTCCACGTGGCCGCCTCACTCGGCCTCAACACTTGGCCTCAACACTCGGCCTCATCGCCTGGGCTCACCATGACCGCGATCGACACCCGGGCCTTCCTGGCCGACCTGTACGAACTGCGCGAGATCGGCCGGTTCCGCACCGGCGTCCACCGGCCGACCTTCTCGGCCGACGACATGGAATCCCGGCGCTGGCTGATGGCCCGGCTCGAGGCCTGCGGCCTGGAGGCCTCCATCGACGGGATCGGCAACGTGCTCGGGCGCCACCGCGGGCCGGGCCCGCACCTGCTGGTCGGCAGCCACATCGAGACGCAGAACGAGGCCGGCTGGCTCGACGGGGCGCTGGGCGTCGTGGCCGGGGTCGCTCTGGCCCGCGCCGGGCTGCCCGTCGACGTCGTCGCCTTCGCGGACGAGGAGGGGCACTTCTCGGGGGGCTTCCTGGGCAGCCGCTCGGCGATCGGCGACCTGACCGAGGCCGAGATCGACGAGGCCCGCAACCGCACCGACGGCACGCCGCTCCGCGCGGCGCTCGCGAGCGCCGGCCTCGCCGGCCTGCCCCGGACGCGGCTCGACCCGGACCGCTACCGCGGCTTCCTCGAGATGCACATCGAGCAGGGCACGCAGCTCGAATCCGCCGGCCTGCATCTCGGCGTGGTGAGCGGCATCGTGGCGATCTGGCAGTTCCGGATCGACTTCGCCGGCAACCAGGACCACGCGGGCGGCACCACCATGGCGGAGCGCCGGGACGCGGGTCTCTCGGCGGTGCGGCTGCTCGCGGCGATCGACCGGGAATTCCCGAAGGTCTGCGGGCCGCGCAGCACCTGGACCACGGGACGGATCACCCTGGATCCCGGCGGCTTCAGCATCATCCCGGGGCGGGCCGAGGTGTATTTCCAGTTCCGCGACGTGGCGATGCCCGTGCTGGAGCGGATGGAGGCCTGCCTGGAGGCGCTGGTGCGGGACTCGAACCGGCGCGAGCGCTGCCCGGCCACGCTGACGGCCCTGGCCAAGGCGATCCCCGCCCCCTGCGACCCGGCCCTGATGCGCGCCCTCTCGGAGGCGGCCGAGAGCGTCTGCCCCGGCGGGTGGCAGGTGATGCCGTCGGGGGCCGGGCACGACGCCCAGAACGTCGCCCGGATCCTGCCGGCCGCGATGCTGTTCGTGCCCTCGATCGGCGGCATCAGCCACCACTGGGCGGAGGATACCAGCGACGCCGACCTCGCCCTCGGCGTGCGGGCTCTCGGCGACGCGGCGGCGCGGGTGCTGGCGGGCTGAGCGTGCCGCCCCGGACGCCCCGGCGCGGGGCGCGTCCCGGCGGGCGCCCGGCCTCAGGTGCCTGGGCTCAGGCGCCCGGCACCAGCGACCGGATCGGGATCAGCTCCGGCCGGTATTCCTGCATGCCCCCGGCGATCCGCTCCTCGACGGCGTCGATGAACGTCTCCGGGTCGGTGATCGAGCACTGGCGCAGGTCCCAGAAGGCGTAGCGCCACCATTGCACCTTCAGGTAGCGCTCGATCAGCGCGTCCGGGAAGCGCATCTTCACGATCCGGGCGGGGCTGCCGGCCACGATCGCGTAGGGCGGCACGTCCTTGGTCACCACCGCCATGGCGCCGATCACCGCCCCGTCGCCGATCGTGATGTCGGGCATCAGGAAGGCGCCGTGGCCGATATAGACGTCGTTGCCGATGCGCACGCGCTTGGGCCAGAGATACGGGCCGGAGATCTCGTAATCCTCCGCCCGCGGGTCGATGCGGTCGAACACGGCCGAGTGGTGCGTGTAGAACAGCGGCGAGGTCGAGCCGCACTGGACCGGGTGGCTGCCGCGCCCGACCTGGACGCTCTCGCCGATCGAGCAGTAGCGGGCGATGTCGGCGCCGAAATAGTAGCCGCTGACCGCGTACGAGAACGCCCCCATGGTGAGGCAGTAATCGACGCCCATCCACTTGATGCTGCACGGCGGCTCGAAGACGCAATCCTCCGGCAGGCCGAACGGGGCCGGGTGCAGCACCGAGATGCCGCGGCGCAGCATCTCCTGCTTCATGTCCTCGTTGACGGAGATCATGCGGCGTCCTCGTCGCTGGGGTGCCCGGTCCCGGCCGGCGCCGGGTCCAGGCCGTAATAGTCGCCCATCAGGTCGCCGTAGGTGGCGGCCCGGATCGGCACGGTGAGCCGGCCCGCGGCCGAGACGTCGATGGCGAGCAGGCGGTCGTTGAAGGCGGCCGGGTCGGTGGCCAGCGCGCCGGGGAGCAGGTGCCCGTTCGGGTAGGCGCGCAGCCGCTCGGCCGGCGCGCCGAGGTCGAAGGCCGCCACCGGCAGGCCGGTGCGCAGCGCCAGGGTCAGCGCGTACGAGTAGGTCTCGGGCCAGATCGCCGGCAGCAGCACGAGGTCGGCCGAGAGCCGCCAGACCAGGTCCAGGGCCTCGTGGTCCCCGGAATAGCGCCCGGTCTGGGCGACCCCGACGCGCTCCAGGCCGATCGCCAGGGCCGGGTCCGAGTAGCCCACGATCGCGAAGTGCAGCGGCAGGTCGCGGTCCCGCGCGTCGGTGGCGAGCGCCTGCAGGAACAGGCCGCCCTTCGTGGCGCTGATCGCGCCGAGCACGGCGACGCGGCGGATTCGGCCAGGCCGCTGGAGGGCGGTCGAGCGCACCGACCGCTCCGGCTCGACGTGCGGCCGCACCGTGACCGCGAGGTCCGGGTACACCGTCCGGATCCGGCTCGCCGTGTCGGAGGACGGCGCGAACACCCGCGCGGCGCCCGCCAGGAACGCCCCGAACGCCGCCCGCCGCTCGCCCGGATCCGGCTCCTCGAACCCGTCCGCGTCCACCGCCAGGCACGACCGGCACTCCGCCACCGGCGCCAGGCCGCAGTAGCGCCCGTCCGGCTGCACCAGGTGGTTGCGGTGGCACACCGGCGAGTAGTCGTGCAGCGTCCACGCGTAGGGACGCCCCGCGCCCGCCACCACCGCCATCAGCGCCCGCGCCGCGCCCCAGCGCAGCCCCGCCAGCGAGTGCACGTGGATCAGGACCGGCGCCAGCTGCCCGACGAAGTCGGCGAGCTCGGCCGCGTCGCGCGGCAGGTACAGGCTGTCGAGGTTGGGCAGGTACAGGAACTCGGGGCCGCGATACGAGACGTGGACCTCGAGGTTGCGGGTCCGGTCGATCTGCAGCAGCACCACGCTCAGGCCCTCGGCCCGGGCCTGCGCGACCATGTCGTCGATGTGCCGCTGGATGCCCCCGCCCCAGCTGTGCGTCACGTACAGCAGCGCCCGGCCGGCGAAGTGCCGGGCGAGCCGCGCCCGGTCGAGCCGCGCCCGCCCGCGCCGGCCGGGATCGGCCTGGACGAACTGGCCGACCCGGGCCGGGTAGTCGGGATGCTTGGCGAGCAGCGCCGCCTGGCCCTGGTCGTACTCGCCGCCCGCGTCGAGCCCGAACGAGATCTGGCCGGCATGGTGGACGAACACGTCCTCGGCGAGCAGGTTGACGAAGCCGGCCTTGGTGGCGCGCAGGCACCAGTCGTTCTCCTCGCCGTAGCCCTTGCCGAAGGCCTCGGCGTCGAGGTCGCCGACGGCGTCGAGGGCGGCGGCGGTCATGTACATGCAGAAGCCGACGCCGGTGGGCACGGGCACGGCGCGGCCGCGGTTGACCTGCGCGGCCACGCGGTCGAGGTCGGGCCGGGCGATCTCCAGCGGCATGGTGTTGTTGGCGTTGAAGCGCGGGTAGGAGCAGATCGTGGCGTTGTTGGACAGCGGCGTGACGCTGCCCACGGGCAGCCCCGCGCCCATCCCTGCCCCAGCCTCTGCCCCAGCCTCTGCCCCTCCTTCCGTGCCGGACCCGGCCCGAGGCTCGGCGTTGTGTTCGGCGTGGGCGACGAGGCGATCGAGCCAGTCGCCGAAGACTTCAGCGTCGGAGTTGAGCAGGACGACGGCGCGGCCCTGGCGCAGGCCGAGGGCGCGGTTGACCGAGCGGACGAAGCCGAGGTTGCGCTCGTTCTCGACGAGGTGGAACAGGCCGCGGCCGGCGAGGGCGGCGAGCTCCGCGGTGAGCTGCGGGTCGGGGGAGCGGTCGTTGACGGCGAGCAGGGTGAAGGGGGTGGCCTGGGGCGCCGACAGGCAGGCGTGGAGGGCGCGCAGGGTCTCGCCGCGGCCCTTGTAGACGGGGACGATGACGACGACTTGGGCCTGCGCGATGGGCAGGGCCCGGGGCAGGCGGTCCCATTCGTCGGCCGCCGGAGCCTCCATGGGCGGGCAGGTGCCGAGATCCTCGGGGCAGCCCATCAGCCCGGCGGCCCGGCCGGTGCGCACGTAGTGCAGGAACGGCGACTCCCCGGGACCCAGCAGGTGCCCGTAGGTCTCCCGGTAGAACGCGATCGAGAAGGCCTTGCTCGGGTCCCGGCCCTCGTGCTGCCCGTAGGCGACGAAGTGGGCGAGCGGGGCGTCGGCGGCGTCGGGGTTGCGCTTGGCGTAGAAGGCGGCGTCGAAGAACGGCGCGACCGTCCGGGCCTCCTCGCGCAGCGCGGCCTCCCGCGAATCCGGCGTGCCGTAGCGGGGGTGGAAGGCACCGGCCGCGATGTCGGTGCCGTGCATCAGCGCCGTGGCGAGGCGGTGGACGAGGGGCGCGAGGCCCGTCTCGCGCATCCCGGGATGCGCGTCGGCGTAGGCCTGCCCGTCGAAGTCGGGCCTGGGGTTGCGGCCCTTGCGCCAGCCGGTGTCGCAGTAGTCGCGCACCGCGTCCTCTGCCTCCGACAGCCCGTAGCGCGCCCGGTAGAAGCCGTGGTCGAAATGCCCCGCCACCAGCCGCGCCTGCAGGTCCAGGAACGCGTCCCGGTCGAGGGTCTCCTGCCCGATCGCCCCGAGCCAGCCCGTGTCCTCCACCGGCGCCCGCGCCGGCCGCAGCCCGCAGACCCGCAGCAGCGCCGCCAGCGTCGAGCGCCCCGGGCCGGGATCGCGCAGCTCCCGCCAGCCCGCCTCGGCGAAGTGCAGGAACGGCTCGCGCCCGCCCACGTCCGGATAGGTCGCCCGGTACCAGTCCGCGTCCACCGCCGGCAGGTTCAGCCGGTGCGGCCCCGCGAACGGCTCGGCCCCCGTCAGCCGGGTCTCGGCGACGTAGCGGAAGAACGGGTCGTCCGCGACCGCCCGGCTGCCGGCCCGCGCCTGCACGTAGCCGGCCGGGTCGAAGTCCGGCCGCGGGCCGATCCGCGCCCGCCAGCCCTCCGCCACGTAGTGGCGCAGCAACTCCGTGTCCGAGGCATCGGCCAGCGCCTCGGCCTGCGGTCCGGGCAGGCGCTGCCGGTAATGGGCGGCGTCGAAGTAGGGGGCGAGCGTCTCGATCCGCAGCGCGAGCGCCGCGTCCGGGTCGGGCCGGGCGGGGCCGCCGTGGAGGACGTAGTGGACCAGCGGGTTCCGGGTGGCGAAGGTGATCCCGCGGCTGAGGCAGTAGGCCAGGGTGTCGAAGTGCGGCGCCGGCTCGCGGCCCTCGCGCCAGCCGGAGGCCATGTAGTGGTCGACCGGGTCGACGCCGGCGGCGGCGAGGTCGGGGTTGCCGGCGAGATAGTAGGCGCCGTCGACGAGGCGGCGGGCGAGGCGGTGGGCCTCGGCCGTGTCGGGCTTGGGCAGGGCGGCCGCCTCCCCCTCCCCGCCGGCCCCGCTACGCCCGGCGCGGCGGCGCGCGAGGGCGTGCAGGAGCGGGTTGATGCCGGCGCGGGCGAGGTGGGGATGGGCGGCGAGGTAGGCGGCGGAGTCGAAGTCGGGGCGCGGGTCGCGGCCCGCGCGCCAGCCGTGGACGAGGTAGTCGCGCACCGGGTCGGCCGCGATCCCGTACCAGCTCGCGTAGAACCCCGTGTCAAAGTGCGGGGCCAGGGCGGCGATCAGGCGCGCCTCGAGATCCGCGCCGGTCGCCGCGCCCGCCCAGCGTCGGTGCAGCGCCGCCGGCGTGGCCAGCGGGTCGCGCAGCCGGCCGAGGCGGCGTCGCATCCGCGTCAGGGCCGAGATCCGGCCGGTCCCGTCGGAGTCGCGGCGCATCTCAGGACTCTGCGGAGGGGCGTTCGCCGCGGGCCGTCACGGGGCGCGGGATCCATCGGCCGCCCGCCGGGCGGGCGCCGTCGAGGCGCGGGGCTCTGATCGGGTCATGGGCGGCAGCTGGCGGGCAGCGTCGGAGGCGCGAGGCGGCGCGGGAGCGATCGTCCTGTCGGACACAAGTCGCACTAGCGGAACCGGCCGAATCCGTAAACCGCGGGGCGCCGCCGGCGTCCGCGCCGCGGGCCATGCCGCGGGTCATGCCGCGGGTCATGCCGCGGACCGGCGGAGGGGCCTTGCTGTCGACCGTATTTCGATATATCTGAAAATTCGTCATATCGAAATCGAGTCGTCTCCATGCATCCCTATGTCTCGGACGGCCTGCACGCCGATCCCTTCGACGCCTTCCGCGTCCGCGCCCATCGCGGGCCGATGGGCGGCGACCCCCGCGGACGGCACGGGCCCCACGGCCACCCGGGTCGCGGTCCCGGCGACCGCCGGATGTTCGGCCGCGGCGGCCGCGGCGACCTCGCGCGCTTCTTCGCCCACGGCGACCTGCGCCTCGTCATCCTCCACCTGATCGCCGAGAAGCCGCGCCACGGCTACGAGATCATCAAGGCGATCGAGGAGCGGGTCGGCGGCGCCTACAGCCCGAGCCCCGGGACCGTCTACCCGACGCTGACCCTCCTGGAGGAACTCGGCCACGTCACGGTGACCCCCGGGGAGGGCACCAAGCGGCTGCACGCGATCACGCCCGAGGGGCAGGCCTTCCTGGACGGCAACCGCCCGACCCTCGAGGCGATCCTCGCCCGGATGGCGGAGGCCGAGGCCGCCCGGGGCGACGGTCCCCCGCCCTCGGTCGTGCGCGCCAAGGAGGGCCTGAAGCTCGCCCTGCAGATGCGGCTCGCCCGCGGCCCGCTCAGCGCCGAGCAGGCCGCCGCCGTCACGGCCGCGCTGGAGGCGGCGACCGCCGCGGTGGAGCGGGCGTGACGGGCCGTCCCGCGCCCGTCACCGGACCCATCACCGGACCCGTCACCGGGACGCGGCCGGTGCCCGACCCGCGGCTCGGCAGCCTCGTCCTCGGGATCACCCTGTTCCGGCCGCGGCCGGACCAGGTGGCGCGCGTCCGGGCCCTGGCCTCGGCCGGCGACGCCGCGGTGATCGCCTTCGACAATGGCGGCCTCCCGGCCGGGACGGCCGACCAGCTCGCCCGGGCCGGCGTGACCCTGCTGTCGGCGGGCACGAATCTCGGCATCGCCGAGGCGCTCAACCGGATCGCGGCGGCCGCCCGCGCCGCGGGGGGCGGGACCCTCCTCCTCCTCGACCAGGACGCCGAGCCGCCCGCGGATCTCGCCGCCGCGCTGCTGGCGGCGCGGGACCGGCTGCGGGAGGCCGGGATCCCGGCGGCGGTGGTGGGCCCGGTCCCGGCGCCGGCACCGGGCCACAAGGCGCCGGCATACCCGCCCCGTCCCGGCGCGCCGGCACGCGACGGCCTCGCTCCCGTGCAGTTCCTGGCGACCTCGGGCTCGCTCGTCGACCTCGACGCCTTCGCGCGGGTCGGGCCGTTCCGCGGCGACTTCTTCATCGACGGGGTCGAGCTCGAATGGTGCTTCCGTGCCTGGAGCCTCGGCTACGGCTGCTACCGAGCCGACGCCGTCGCGATCCCGCACCGCGTCGGCGGCGGGACGATCCGGGCCTTCGGGATCACGATGCCGCGCCAGCCCCTGTTCCGCATGGCGACCTACCTGCGCAACGCGATCTACGCGTGGCGGCTGCCGCACGTGCCGCCGCGCTGGAAACTCGCCCAGGCCGCCTACCTGCCGCTCCAGGCCGGGCTGTACTGGGCGGATTCGGGCTTCCGGCCCGCCGTGCTGCTCAGGCTCCTCGCGGCCGCGCGCGACGGCGCCCTCGGGCGCCTCGGGCCGCCCCGAGACCTGCCGCGGGACCTGCCCCGGGACCTGCCGTGACCGACCGCCCTGCCCTCGACGTCGTGATCGTCAACTGGAACGGCGGCGGCCTGCTGCGCGCCTGCCTCGCGAGCCTCGCGGCCGCGCGGGACGCCGCGGCCGTGCAGGTCACCGTGGTGGACAACGCCTCGACGGACGGCTCCACCGAGACCCTGCCCGCCCTGCCCCGCCCGCTCCGGCTGATCCAGAACACCGCGAATCTCGGCTTCGGCCGGGCCTGCGACCAGGGCGCCGCCGCCGGCGACGCCCCCGCGATCCTGTTCCTGAACCCGGACACGCAGGTCGCGCCCGACGCGCTCGGCGTGGCCCTGGCCGCCCTGGCGGCCGACCCGCGGACCGGGATCGTGGGCGCGCGGCTCGTCGACCCGGACGGGCGGACCGCGCGCTCCTGCGCCCGGGCGCCCTCGGCGCTGGGCCTCCTCGGCCGCGCCCTGGCGCTGGACCGCCTCGGCCTCGTGCGGCCGCACTTCCTGCTGGAGTGGGACCACGCGGAGGACCGCGCCGTCGACCAGGTGATGGGCGCCTTCCTGATGATCCGCCGCGACCTGTTCCGGAGCCTCGGCGGGTTCGACCCGCGCTTCTTCGTCTACTGGGAAGATGCCGACCTCTGCGAACGGGCTCGGGCGGCGGGCTTCGCGGTGCGGCACGTGGCCGGGGCGGTCGCCCGCCATGTCGGCCAGGGCACGACCCGGCAGGTGCGGGCGCGGCGGCTGTTCTACTTCCTGCGCAGCCAGATCCTCTACGCCGGCAAGCACCACGGCGCCGCGACGGCCCTCGGCCTGGCGGCGGCGAGCTTCGGCGCGCAGGTGCCCCTGCGTCTCGCCCTGGCCCTCGCCCGCCGCTCCCCCCGGGAGGCCGCGGAGGTCCTGCGGGCGGCGGGGCTCCTGGCCGCGGCGCTGCCGGGGCTCGTGCCGGACCTCCTGCGGGCCGCGCGCGCGCGGACTGCCGCTTGAGCGGGACGGCGATGCCGCGCCCTGTTCGCGCGCCCGCCGCGCAGGGGCCGGCCGCCCGATCGACCCGGACGCGGCCGTGAGACTGCCTGTCACCGGCGACGGCCG
Organism: Methylobacterium sp. 1030; assembly: GCF_040544715.1. NCBI lineage: Bacteria > Pseudomonadati > Pseudomonadota > Alphaproteobacteria > Hyphomicrobiales > Methylobacteriaceae > Methylobacterium > Methylobacterium sp. 1030. Next base: position 73,846 of record NZ_JBEPKM010000008.1, read on the forward strand.
GTTCTGGGCCCTTGCCTTCCTGGGCCTCGGCCTCCCGGCCTGCCTCGCGCTGGCCTGGATCGGCCTGCCCGGCGAGACCCCGTCTGCCTCCGCCCTCGCCGTGGGCGGCCGGCTCGCCGGCATCGCGGCGTTCCTGGGCCTGGGGCTCGCCGCCCTGGCCCTGGCGACCCGGGGACGGGCCGCGCTGTTCGCGCTGCTGTGCTTCCCGGCCTCGCTCGCGGCTGCCCCGGGCCCGGACGGGCCCGTCCTCGCGCTGGCGGCGCTCGCGGCCGCGCTGCTCAGCCCCCGGCCGATGACGGGCCGGCACGGATCGGCGCGGCGCGCCGGCGCGGCGCTGGCGATCGCCCTGGTGGTGCTGGCGCGGCCGGCCTGCGCGCCCCTCGTGGGGATGCTGCTGGTGCCGTTCCCGCCCCCGGGGCGACGCGTCCGCGCCTGGCGGGAGCGGCTGCCGCTCGCCGCGCTCGCCCTGCTGCCGGCCCTGCTGCCGGCCCTGCTGCCGGCCCTGCTTCCGGCCGCGAGCCCCGGGCTTCCGCCCCCCGGCGCGGCGGGGGGCGGATTGGTGTCCCTGCCCGTCCCGCTGCCCGGGTTCCTCACCGGGGTCTGGGCCGCCGCGCTGCTGGTGCCGCCCGTCGCGCTGCGGCGCGGCCCCCTGCCCCCGCGCGCGGAGCGGCTGTGGCTCTCGGGCTGCGCGCTGCTCGGCCTCTGGCTGGCGGTGCTGCCGCAGGCCCTCGCCCCGGCGGGCGGCCTCGGGGCGATGCAGGCCCGGGACCTGCTGCCGCTGGCGCCGATGCTGATCCTGGCCTTCGCCCGGGGGCGGATCGGTACCGCGGCGGCCCTGCGCTGGCCGGCCCTGCTCCCGGTGCTGGCCGCCGCCCTCGACGCGGTGGTGCTGCCGATGATCGCGCTGCGGGCGTAGCGGGCGCTCAGTCCCGGTCCAGGAACTCCAGGAGCGCCCGGTTGAAGGCCTCGGGCCGGGTGACGCTGTGGGCGTGGCCGCCCTCCGGGGCGAGGGCGAGCCGGGCCTTGGGCAGCGCCGCCGCCAGCCGCTCGGACCGGGTGTAGGGCACCAGCACGTCGTCCCGGGCGGCCATGACCAGGGTCTCGTGGCCGATCGACCCGAGACGGTCCGCGATGGTGAAGCGCTCCAGGGCGGCGATGCGGGTCAGCACGGTCTCGGCGCCGGGGAAATGCGCCAGGGCCTGCGCCGCGTCGGCTTCGACCCGCTCGGCCTCCGCGGAGAGCCAGGGGGCCGGGTACAGGAAGATCGCCTGGGCCCGCACGTAGGCCTCCGGCCCGCCCCCGGCCAGGATCGCCCGGCGGGCCGCGAAGCAGCGGCGCGTGGCCGGGTCCATCGCGTCCCAGCCGTTGATCACGACGAGGCGCCCGACCCGCCCGGGGGCGTCCAGCGCCATCTGGAGGGCGATCAGGCCGCCGAGCGCGTGGCCGACCACGTCGGCCCGGTCGATCCCGGCCGCGTCCAGCACCCCGAGCGCGTCCCGCGCCATGGCGGGAACGTCGTGGTCCGGCGCGAGCCGGCCGGGCGAGCGCCCGGTGCCGCGGTGGTCGTAGGTGACGACCCGGAACCGCGCGGTCAGGGCCGCCATCTGCGGCGCGAAGTAGCCCGCCGCGCCGCCGAGGCCCGGCGAGAGCAGCACCGGCCGCCCGCCCGCCGGGCCGGCCACCGCGTGGGGGAGCGGGCCCATCAGCGGCCGATATGGGCGATCGCGGCGATCTCCACGCGGGCCTCGGGCTTCACGAGGCCGCACTGGATGCAGTAGCGCGCGGGCTTCTCGCCCGGGAAATACTCGGCGTAGACGGCGTTGATCGCCGCGTAGTCGGCCCAGTCCGCCAGGAAGACGTGGTTGAAGGTGACGTCGTCCATGGTGCCGCCCGCGGCCTCGACCACGCCCCGGACGGTCTCCAGCACGTGGCGGGTCTGGGCCGCCGCGTCGCCGGCATGGACCACGTTGGCCTCCGCATCGAGCGGCAGCGTGCCCGAGACGTACAGGATTCCGTCGGCCAGGGTGCCCGGCACGTAGGGGGCCAGCGGCTTGCCGGTCCCCGGCGGTATCACGACCTGCTTGGGCATTCCCCTACGCCTCCCGCGCGCGACCTGTCGGCCGGGCCGGGCAGGCCGCGCGGGAGGCCGCGTCGCGGCGGTCTTCGCGCACCCTGCCGGTCACCGGCCGGGCGCGCGATGCACTTATCCGGCCAGATCGCCGCCGGATGTACCGCCGGATGTATCGATCCCGGCGTGTGAGGACGCCCCGAGGGCGGCCTCGAAGGCGGCGACGTCCGAGACCCAGCCGAAGAAGGTCTCGATGTTGGCGAGCGCCGCGTGTTGCAGGCTCTCCGGCCCCGCCTGGTGCGTGGCGTCGGCCAGCACGATCCCGAAATACTCCCGGTGGAACCCGTCCCGCAGCGTCGACTCGACGCAGACGTTGGTGGCGATGCCGGTGAAGACCAGCGTGGTGACGCCCCGGGCCCGCAGGGTGCTGTCGAGGGGCGTGTTGTAGAAGCCGCTGTAGCGCGGCTTGCCCATCACGATGTCGCCGGGCGCCGGCCTCAGGGCGTCCACCAGCGCGTAGTCCCAGGATCCCTTGGCGAGCAGCTGCGCGTTCGCTTCAGGATTCCGCCGCATCGTCTTGAGGGCGTTGGATTTGTGCCAGTTCGGCGAGCCCGGGCCGCCGGCCTCGACATAGGCCGGGTCCCAGCCGTTCTGGAACCACAGGACCGGGATGCCGGCGGATCGCGCCGCCGCCACCGCCCGGGCGATCCGGGCGATCACCGGGCCGGTGCCCGAGACGTCGAAGCCGGCCCGGTCGAGGTAGCCGCCCGGGCTCGCGTAGGCGTTCTGGACGTCCACCACGATGAGGACCGTGGTCGCGGGATCGAGGGCGATCGGCTCCGGGCGGGCCGGCAGGACGACGCCGCCGTGCCGGCCCTGGGCGTCGCGGAATCCGGCGGGGCGATCCATCTGGCAATCCATCGGGCGGTCCATCGGGCGGTCCATCAGGCGACCTCGGGCAGTGCCGCCGCCGTCACGTGCCGGCGCGACCGCATCAGGGGCTGGATCCGGGTCCCGAAATCGTCGAGGCCCTTGAGGAAATCGTCGAAGACGAGCAGCACGCCCTCGACGCCGTCGATGGTCATGACGGCGTCGAGCATTGCGGCCACGCTGGCGTAGCTGCCCACTAGGGTGCCCATGTTGAGGTTCACCGCCGAGGTCGGGTCGGCGAGCTGGCGCACGTTGGTGTCGCTGCCGGACTTGGTGTCGGCCGCGCCCTGGACGCCGAGCCACGCGATCGCCTCGGCATCCGCGCCCGCCCTGTAGTGCGCCCAGGTCGCCATCGCGGCGTCGTCGGTCTCGTCGGCGATGATCATGAACAGGGCGAAGGCGGTCACCCGCCGCCCGGTCCGCGCGCTGGCCTCGGCGAGCGTCTCCACCACGGGCGCGAAGGCGGTCGGCGTGTTGAGCCCCTTGCCCAGACAGAAATTGTAGTCGGCGTACTGGGCCGTGAAGGCCAGTCCGGCGCCGCTCTGACCGGCGCAGATGATCTTCACCGGCGCCTGCGGCCGGGGGCTCAGCCGGCAATCGTTCATCTGGAAGTACGTGCCCTTGCGGTCGCTGGCGCCCGTCTCCCACAGGTCGCGCAGGATCTGGGCGTACTCGGCCAGGTAGTCGTAGCGTTTGGCAAAATAATCGTCGCCCGGCCACAGGCCCATCTGGTCGTATTCCGGCTTCTGCCAGCCGGTGACGAGGTTCAGGCCGAAGCGCCCGTCGGAGATCGAGTCGATGGTCGCGGCCATGCGGGCCACGATGGCGGGCGGCAGGCACAGGGTCGCCGCGGTGGCGAACAGCCGGATCCGGGTGGTGACGGCGGCGAGCCCCGCCATCAGGGTGAAGGATTCGAGGTTGTGGTCCCAGAACTCGGTCTTGCCGCCGAAGCCGCGGAGCTTGATCATCGACAGGGCGAAGTCGAGCCCGTAGCCCTCCGCCTTCAGGGTGATCGCCTTGTTGAGCGCGAAGCTCGGGCGGTACTGCGGGGCATTCTCCGACAACAGCCAGCCGTTGTTGCCGATGGGGATGAACACCCCGACGCTCATGGCCTGTGCCGGACGGGCATCGGCGCTGTCGTCCGCGTGGCTCTGCATCGTCGTCCCGCGCTCCGCCCGGTCGGTTCCCCCCGGAACCGAGTCGGCGCCCGGAGGCTCGCAAAACCGCGGCGGAGGGTCAAACCCGCGGCGCCCGTCGGGCGCGAAAATGCCCATCTTTCCAGCGACTTGCACAACCAGGGCGCGATGCCTGCCCAACCCATGCGCGCTTCCCGTCCGGCCGCGCCTTCCCGCCGGCCCGCGCTTCCGCGCGGCGCGATGATCGGTCACGGTGCGGTGACGGTGCGGCGATCACTGTCGGCAGGGTCACAAACATTGTCGTGGGCGTGGCGAAGACCATCTTCCCGTGACGATGACGGATCTCGGTCCGACCCTGCCGGACCTTGCCGGAGTGACAGCGATGCGCGCGTGGCCCGCCCTGCTCCTCGTCCTCGGCCTCGCGGGGCCGGTGGCAGCCGACGAGGCGGGGCGCGCGGCGGCCCGGGCGGTCATCGCCAAGCAGGAGCAGGCGCTCGGCCGCGACGACGCGCAGACCGCCTATGAGCAGGCCGCGCCGGGGATCCGGGACCTGTTCCCGAATGCCGACCTGTTCATCGGCATGGTCCGGAACCAGTACCGTCCGGTCTACCGCCACCGCAGCTTCGTCTTCGGCGAGGCGCGGGACACGGACCCGGCGGGCGTGGTCCAGTCTGTGGCGATCCAGGACGAGTACGGCGTCGACTGGACGGCCGAGTACAGCCTCGCCCGCGACGCGGACGGGCAGTGGCGCATCACCGGCTGCCGCCTCACCAAGGCGCCCGGCACGCGCGCCTGAGGACGCGCGCAGGAGAGCGCGCAGGAGAGCGCGCCCCCGAGGGGCGCCCGCCGCCGGCACGGCGGGCGCGGAGGCCGAGCTCAGGGCCGGAACGTCCCGAGCTTCTCGAGCATCTGCAGGGTGACGTCGGCGCAGGCCTTGGTCGTGTCGTCGTCGGCGCACTTCACGTCGACCCGCGCGTCGCCGCGCTCCAGCACGATGTGGGCGGCCCGCGACGGCGGAGGCGGAGGCGGAGGCGGCGGGGGGCCGTCCGGGCCGGGACCGCGGCGCGGGTCGCCGGGGGGCGGGGGTGGCGCGCCGGCCTCGGGGCCGGGCCTCGGGCCGCCGGGCGGCGGCGGCGGGGCCTGCGCGAAGGCGACGGTGCCGGACAGCAGTGCCGCGACGCCCGCGAGGGCGATGATTCGGGTCATGTCGGCTCTCTCCGAGACGGGATCCGCCCCGGCGGCTCGGGGGCCGCGGGGCGGTCCGGCTCTAGGACGCGGCCGGGCAACCGGCCCTGAACCGGCCCGTTCAGCCCCGGTTAAACCGCCGGCCCCGCCCCGTGCGCGCCCGGCAGCCAGAGCGGCGGCGCTCGGCTTTCGACAGGTCCGCCGGCATCGTGTAGAGGGGGCGCCTTCCCTCGGAGGACCCCGTGCTCCACGTCTCGACTCGCGGCGCGGCCGCGCCGCTCTCGTTCTCGGACGCGCTCCTGGCGGGCCTCGCCCGCGACGGTGGGCTCTACGTGCCGCAGACCTGGCCGCAGATCGGCCGTTCGGAGATCGCCGCCCTGGCGGGCCGGCCCTACGCGGAGGCCGCCAAAAGGGTGCTGCGCCCGCTGATCGACGGCGACGTCGCCGGGCCGGACCTCGACCGGATGATCGACGCGGCCTACGCGACGTTCCGCCACCCGGCGGTCTGCCCGCTGACCCAGCTCGACGACAACCTGTTCCTGCTGGAGCTCTTCCACGGGCCGACGCTCGCCTTCAAGGACGTGGCGATGCAGCTGCTCGGGCGGCTGATGGACCACGTCCTGGCCGAGCGCGGCGCCCGCGCCACCATCGTCGGCGCGACCTCGGGCGACACGGGCTCGGCCGCCGTGGAGGCCTTCGGCGGCCTCGACCGGGTCGACGTGTTCATCCTCTACCCGCACGGGCGGGTCTCGGAGGTGCAGCGGCGGCAGATGACCTCGGTGCCGGCGCAGAACGTCCACGCGCTGGCCGTCGACGGCACGTTCGACGATTGCCAGAACCTCGTCAAAGCCCTGTTCCAGCACGCCGATTTCGCCGACGCGGTGCGGCTGTCCGGCGTCAACTCGATCAACTGGGCCCGGGTCGCGGCGCAGGCGGTCTACTACTTCACCAGCGCCGTGGCGCTGGGCTCCCCCCACCGCCCGGTCTCCTTCGCGGTGCCGACCGGCAATTTCGGCGACGTGCTCGCCGGCTGGGTCGCCAAGCAGATGGGCCTGCCGGTCGAGCGGCTGATGATCGGCACCAACGCCAACGACATCTTGGTGCGGACCCTGGAGCACGGCGCCTACGAGCTGCGCGGCGTGGTCCCCACCACCTCGCCCTCCATGGACATCCAGATCTCGTCGAACTTCGAGCGGCTGCTGTTCGAGGCGCTGGGGCGCGACGCCGCGTCCCTGTCGCGGCTGATGGCCGGTCTGAAGCAGTCCGGCGGGTTCTCGCTGAGCCCCGAGGTGCTGGCGACGGTGCGGGCGGAGTTCGACGCCGTGGCGGTGCCGGAGCCCGACGTCATGGCGGAGATCGCCCTGACCCAGGCCGCCACCGGCGTGGTGCTCGATCCCCACAGCGCCATCGGCGTCCGGGCCGGGCGGCGGCTCCTGGAGCGGGACCCGGCGACCCCCGTGGTGGCGCTCGCCACCGCGCATCCCGCGAAGTTCCCGGACGCGGTCGCCCGGGCGACCGGCGGCCTGCGCCCCGCCCTGCCCCCGCACCTCGCCGACCTGATGGACCGGCCCGAGCGCCTGACCCGGGTCGCCAACGACCAGGCCGCCCTGGAGGCGCTCATCCGCGAGCGCGCCCGCATCACGAGGGGTGCGTGAGCCCGGCGCGCGTCACGCGACGCGCCCCCTCTCCAGTGCGGGAGCGGGGACCCGCGCCGCATCCGGCCCCCTCCGCGACGAGCCGTCGATGAACCAGCATTTCTCCACCCACGCCGCCTCGCCGTCCCTGCGCACCACGCGGCTTCCGAACGGCGTCACGGTGGTGACCGAGCCGATGCCCGGGGTCGCCACCGCGAGCCTCGGCGTCTGGGTCGGCGCCGGCTCGCGCAACGAGCGCGCCGACGAGGCGGGCCTGTCCCACCTCATCGAGCACATGGCCTTCAAGGGCACCCGCACCCGGTCGGCGCAGAAGATCGCGGAAGAGATCGAGAATGTCGGCGGCGAGATCAACGCCGCCACCTCCACGGAGGGCACCAGCTACACCGCCCGGGTGCTCGGCGAGGATGCCGGCCTCGCCCTCGACGTGATCGGCGACATCCTCACCGACTCGGTGTTCGACGCGGGCGAGCTCGCCCGGGAGAAGGGCGTCATCCTGCAGGAATACGCCGCCGTCGAAGACACGCCGGACGACGTGGTCTACGACGCCTTCACGGAGGCGGCCTTCCCGGACCAGCCGGTCGGCCGGCCGATCCTCGGGCGGCCCGAGACGATCCGGAGCTTCGACGAGGCCGGGATCCGCGCCTATCTCGACCGGGAATACACGCCCGACCGCATCGTCGTGGCGGGCGCCGGGGCCGTGACCCACGAGGCGATCGTGGCGGCGGCCGAGCGCCATTTCGGCGCCCTCCCCGCCAAGTCCGCCCCCACGGCGGTGCCGGGAATCTACGGCGGCGGCGAGCGGCGGATGCCGCGCAAGCTCGAGCAGGCCAACGTGGTGATCGGCCTGCCGGGCCTCTCCTTCCGGGACGACCGCTACTACGCGCTCCACATGTTCGCGCAGGTGCTGGGCGGCGGCCTGACCTCGCGGCTCTGGCAGGAGGTGCGCGAGACCCGCGGCCTCGCCTACGAGATCCAGGCCTTCCACTGGCCCTTCTCCGATTGCGGCCTGTTCGGAATCGGCGCCGGCACCGCCGGGGCGGACCTGCCCGAACTCGTCGACGTGACCCTGGCGGCCACCGCCCGGGCGGCCCGCGACCTCGACGCCACCGAGATCGCCCGCGCCAAGGCGCAGCTGAAGGTCTCGCTGCTCTCGGCCCTGGAGACGCCGGGCGGGCGCATCGAGCGCAACGCCCGCCAGATCCTGGCCTGGGGCCGGGTGATTCCCGCCGGGGAGGTGATCGACAAGGTCGACGCCGTCACGGTCGAGGACGTCCGCGCCGCGGCGGCCGCGATGCTGCAGGGCACGCCGACGCTGGCAGCGATCGGCCCGATCCGCAAGCTGCCCGCCCTCGACAGGATCGCGGGCGCGCTCCGGGGATCGTAGGGCAGCTTCGGTCGGTCGCCGCGCCACCGTCTTTGCGAGCGGAGCCCCCCGCAACGGCCGGCCCCCGCCCCGCCCAACTTGATTTGGCCGCAAAGGGGCGCGATCCGCGGGCGGTGGACCGGCCCCGGGGCGACCTTGCCCCAGGTCAGGTCCGCGCCTATCGATCGAGGCCGCCCGGGCGGCCGATGCCGAAGCTCGCACGGCCGGAAGTCAAGACACCCTTGCGCATCCTCGCCCTCCTCCTGACCCTGGTCGGCGGTCTCGTCGGTGCCCTCGCGCTCACGCTCGCCGCGAGCGCGCCCGCACAGGCCGTGGAGGCGGTCCGCGTCACCCTCGACGCGCCGGTGATCGACCTGACCACCGCGATCGAGCGCTACCGCTCCGACGGCGACCTGATCCAGATCTCCACGGCGCCCGGCAAGGACGGCATCGTCCGGCGCATCGTCGTGAAGGCGCGCGACGCCGGCGCCCGGCCCGACTGGATCGTGTTCGCGCTCACCAACGACACCGACGAGCAGATCGACCGCATCCTGGTCGCCCCGCATTTCCGGCTGGTCGATTCCGGGGTGATCTGGCCCGATCTCGGCGGCTCGCGCATCGCCGCCATCACGGCGAGCCAGGGCATCCGGCCCGAGCGGGACGAGAACCCGGAGGCCGACCAGTTCACCATCACGCTCGATCCCGGCGCCACCGTCACTTACGTGGCCGAGCTGCGCGGCTCCAACGTCCCCCAGCTGCGCCTCTGGGACCAGGACGCCTACCGCCGCAAGACCGCCGGCCTGACCCTCTACAAGGGCATCATCATCGGGATCAGCGGCCTGCTGGCCCTGTTCCTGACCATCGTGTTCGTGGTCAAGGGCGCGATCATCTTCCCGGCCGCCGCCGCGCTCGCGTGGTCGGTGCTGGCCTATGCCTGCATCGATTTCGGCTTCCTGCAGCGGGTGTTCCCGGTCACCGAGCTCGCCGAGCGGGTCTACCGGGCCTCCGCGGAGGCGGTGCTCGGGGCGACGCTGCTGGTCTTCCTGTTCGCCTATCTCAACCTCGCCCGCTGGCACGTGCGCTACAGCCACGTGGCGTTCTTCTGGCTCGCCTTCCTGGCGGGCCTCGTCGGGCTCGCGGTGTTCGACCCGCCGGTGGCGGCGGGCGTGGCGCGGATCTCGATCGCCGCGGTGGCCGGGATCGGCCTGCTGCTGATCGTCTACCTCGCCGCCCATAACGGCTACGACCGGGCGATCCTGCTGGTGCCGACCTGGCTCCTGCTCGTCGTCTGGGTGACGGCGGCGGGCTTCGCGGTCACCGGCCAGATCGGCAGCGACCTCGTGCAGCCGGCCCTGATCGGCGGCCTCGTGCTGATCGTGATGCTGATCGGCTTCACGGTGCTCCAGCACGCCTTCGCGGGCGGCGGCCTCAGCCACACCCTGGTCTCCGACACGGAGCGGCGGGCGCTGGCGCTGACCGGCGCCGGCGACGTGGTGTTCGACTGGGACGTGCCCGCCGACCGGGTCTTCGTCGGCCCGGAGATCGAGGGCCAGCTCGGCCTCGCCCGCGGCACCCTGGAGGGGCCGGCCACCAACTGGCTCGGCGCGCTCCACCCCTTCGACGTGGAGCGCTACTCGGCGGCCCTCGACACGGTGATCGAGGAGCGGCGCGGGCGCATCGTCCACGATTTCCGCCTGCGCTCGGAGGCCGGCACGTTCTTCTGGTACCGGCTGAAGGCGCGGCCGGTGATCGGCGCCGACGGCGAGGTGATCCGGGTGGTCGGCACCATCGCGGACGTCACCGAGATCAAGACCGCCGAGGAGCGCCTGCTCCACGACGCCGTGCACGACAGCCTCACCGGCCTGCCGAACCGCGAATTGTTCGGCGACCGCCTCGACGCGGCTTTGGCCTTCGCCGGCCAGGACCAGCGCCTCAAGCCCACCGTGATCGTCCTCGACGTCGACCGGTTCAAGGGCATCAACGACGCGATCGGCCTGTCGGCGGGCGACTCGATCCTGCTGACCCTGTCGCGCCGCCTCGGCCGCCTGCTGCGCCCGCAGGACACGCTGGCCCGGGTCGCCGGCGACGAGTTCGCGGTGATCCTCCTCTCCGAGCGCGACCCCGACCGGATCCTGGCCTTCGCCGAGATGATCCGCCGGGCGATCGCCACGCCGATCACCTACGCGGACCGCGAGATCTTCCTGACCGTCTCGATCGGCCTCGCCCTCTACGAGGCCGGCGCCAACCTGAAGCGCGACGAGGTGTTCAAGAGCGCCGAGATCGCCATGATCCAGGCCAAGCGCAACGGCGGCGACCGGATCGAGGTGTTCCGCGCCCACATGCGCACCGACCGCTCGGACCGGCTGATGCTGGAGAGCGACCTGCGCAAGGCGATCGAGCGCAACGAGCTGCGGGTGCTGTTCCTGCCGGTGGTGCGGCTCGAGGACCGCACCGTGGCGGGGTTCGAGACCGTGCTGCGCTGGGACCACCCGAAGCTCGGGCGCATCCCCGCCTCGACCTTCCTGCCGCTCGCCGAGGAGAGCGGCTTCGTGGTCAATCTCGGCATCTTCGCCCTGGAGCGCACGGCTCTCGAACTCGCGGCGTGGCAGCGCTCCCTGGAGGTCGAGCCGCCGATCTTCGCGGCCTGCAACCTGTCCTCGCGCCAGCTCCTGCGCCACGACCTCCTGCACGACGTGAAGACCGTGCTGGCCCGCTCCGGGGCCCTGCCCGGCTCGCTCAAGCTGGAATTCAGCGAGAGCCTCGTGATGGAGAACCCGGAATACGCCGCCCAGATGCTGGCGCGGATCCACGACCTCGGCGCCGGCCTGTGCCTGTCGGATTTCGGCACCGGCTACTCGGCCCTCTCCTATCTCCAGCGCTTCCCGTTCGACACGATCAAGGTCGACGCGACCTTCGTGCGCCAGATCGGCACCGGGCAGACCGCGATCCTGCGCTCCATCGTGCGCATGGCGAGCGAGCTGAACCTCGCCATCGTGGCGGAGGGCTGCGAGTCCGAGGCCGACGCCCAGGCGCTCGCCGGTCTCGGCTGCGAGTACGCCCTCGGCCCGGCCTTCGGCGAGCCGATGACCATGCTGCAGGCCCGCCAGATCGTCGGGGCCGCCCCGGAAGCGGCCTGAGATTCGGTCCCGACGGGCCAGTCCGGTATCCTGCCAACCAACGATCCACGCGGCGGCAGGTGACGCGATGACTCCGGACCAGATCAGGCTCGTGCAGGACAGCTTCGCGAAGGTGCGGCCGATCGCCGGGACGGCGGCCGACCTGTTCTACGGCCGCCTGTTCGCGGTCGCCCCGCAGGTGCGCCCCCTCTTCCCCGCGGACATGACGGAGCAGAAGCAGAAGCTGATGGCCATGCTCGGGCTGGCGGTGGCCAACCTGAACCATCCGGAGACCGTGGTGCCCGCGCTCCAGGATCTCGGGCGCAAGCACGTGGCCTACGGCACGCAGGACGCCCACTACGCGCCTGTGGGGGCGGCCCTGCTGTGGACCCTCGAGCAGGGCCTCGGCGCGGACTTCACCCCGGAGGTCCGGGAGGCCTGGACCCAGACCTACGCGCTGGTCGCCCAAGTGATGAAGGCGGCGGCCGCGGACGCCGCATGAGCGGCGCGCGAGCGCGCGTGCGGATGGCCTGAGGGCCGCCGCAGGGCTCCGATCCGGCGAAAGTCGCGGATCGGTTTAAGTTCGCCTTAACCATGTCCGATCAAGCTCCTGTTGATAGACGGGCCCTTCAGCGCCCGCGCAGGGGATGGGTCGGATGGCCGAGGCGGCACGGCGTTACCAGCAGGCAGGCGGCTCGGACCTCGTGCGTCGCCTGATGGCCCGGCCGGTCCGGCTGGAGCAGCAGGTCCGGACCCGGTTGCCCCTCCGCGACCCGCGCCGCGTCGACGCGTTCGCCGACGCCTACGCCTACGCCGACGAGGCCGCGGACGACGCGGAGGCGCGGGACGAGGCCGACGCGATCGCCCGCCTCGAGACCGAGCTGCAGGTGATGAAGGCGGTACTCCGGGCCCAGCGGCAGGAGGTCGAGTCGCTGCGGGCGCAGCGCCAGCTCCTGACCGAATCGGCCCCGACCGACGATGTCCGCGCGACCCGCGAGCGCTGGGCGGCCCTGGTCGACTCGCTCCTGATCCGCGCCCGCTGATCCGTCACCAGGGCATGCGGGGGAGAGCCATGGGGGCGCGCTGCTCGCTCGTCGTCAACGGTCGGTCGGTCCGCGTCTCGACCGGCGACACGCCGCTGGAGGCGGCGCTGGCCGAGGGCATGATCGCGCCGCTGCAGGCGCAGTCCGGCAACCTGCTCGCCGGCCAGGGGATCGCTCAGGGGATCGCTCAGGGCAGCGCGGCGCCGTCCGGCCGCCGGCACCCGGCCCGGCGGGCCCGGGCCGAGGCCCTGCGCCCGGCCCTGCCCGGCGCCCCGATCCAGGGCCAGGAGGAGGCGCCGCCGCCGCCGGTCGCCGTCCGCAAGGGCACGGTCACGGAGATCCGCCGGCTCAGTCCCGGCATCCTCGAGATCGTCGCGACCCTGACCCGGCGCCCGACCGGCGAGCCCGGCCACCAGGCACTGGTGACCTTCGCGGGTCTGCCGACGCGGACGCTGTCCCCGACCCTGCGGCTCGACGGCACGACCGAGATCAACGACGTGGTGTTCCACGTCGCCCGCGACCCCGAGGGCGATCCCCTCGACGGGCTCCGCCTCGACCAGCCGGTGCGTCTCAAGGGCCCCGTCGGCCGGGGGCAGTACCGCCCCGGGGGCGGCCGGCTCGTGCTGGTGGCGGCCGGCGCCGGCTTCGGCGCGATCTGGGCGATCGCCCGGGCGGCCCGCTACGTCGAGCCCGCCCGCGAGATGGCCCTGGCCGTCGGCGCCCGCGACGCCCTGGACCTCTACATGCGCGAGAGCCTGGACTGGCTGCGCCGCACCGGCGTCGGCCGGATCGTGCTCTGCGCCGATCGCGGCCGCCAGCGGCCGCCGGACGTGCGCTCCGGCCCGCTCAGCGCCCACCTGCCGAGCCTGCGCGCCACCGACGTGGTCCACGTGGCGGGCGACCACTCGACGGTCGGCGCCGTGCAGGTGCTCGCCGCCGCGGTGGGCGCCCGCTGCTACCCGATCGTGATCGACTGACCGGCGTCGCCTCGACGCGGCGGCGCCCGGCTGCTACCGGCGCCGGAGCGGCCGCACGGGGCCGATCCTGAGTCCGATCCGAGCCCCGATGATCCGCGTCCTCTGCCTCGGCTACAGCGTCACGGAGCTGCCGGGCTACGTCGAGCGGGCCAACGCCCTGGCCGAGGCCGAGGGGCGCCCGGTCACCTTCCTCCGCAGCGGCTGGGGCGGCCATTCCCTGCCCTCCATCGCCGCCCTGATCGACGAGATCCTCGACGCGCTCCCCTGCGACCGCGTCCTCCTCGAGCTGTTCACCGGCAACGTCCGCTACTTCGACGGCGCGACGATGCGGGCCTATCTCGACGACATCCTCGCGGCGACCGCCCGGCGGGACCTGCCTGTCGCCTTCCTCAACCTCCACCAGGGCGGCGTCGACTACGCGGCCGAGCCCGTCGCCGGCCTGCTGGCGGAGTACCGCGCCCTCTACGGGATCCCCTATCTCGACATCGCCGCCCCGGTGGCGGCCGCGGGCGCGGGCGACATCACCTACCTGCTGAAGGACGCGACCCACGTCACGCCGGCGGGCGCCGACCTCTACGGCACCCTGGTCTACAGCTTCTTGCGCGCGCCGCCGCCGGGCCGGGCCTATATCGACCGGTTCCGGACCCTGCCGGGCCGGTTCGAGGCCCTGCCGCTGCGCGCCCTCCCCGGCCTGACCTGCGGGTTCGCCCTGCGCCGCAACGGCATCCCGCTGGACTTCCTGGAGATCCCGGAGGGCACGCGCGTCGCCGTTCCCCTGGGGCGCCCCCGCGACGTGATCGGGCTCCTCGTGACCTACGGGCCGCGGGCGGGCACGCTGACGGTCGAGGACCCGGCGACCGGGCGGGCGCGGACCCTCGTCGCCTACGACGCGTTCTCCTACTACACGCGCGCGATGTTCCGCAGCGTGACTCTCCCGGCGGCGCGCGCGCTGACGATCGCGCAGTCGGCGGAGCGCCCGGACATCGCCCTGCGCAAGGGCGCGCCGGATCCGGGCCCGCGGATCGGGCGCGTGTCGCACGTCGTCTGCCGGCGCAGACTCGGCCTCGCCCCGCGCGCCGCGCGCCAGCTTCACCGGCTGCGGCGCGGCCTGTGCCGCGTCGGATTGCGGCTCGGGCTCGTCCGAGGCGCCTGACCCCGGCCCCGTTCGGGCATAGTCATGCAGGCACGAGCGTTTGAATAACGCACCTTTATGGCATTCAATTTCTCGATCTCTATACTTATCAATTCAGTCTCTGTATCGGTTCGTGTCCTCGTGCGCGCGAAGAGTGATGTGATCGATCGTGGATTCCTCTTCGCGGCGTGTGATAAGCTGTGCCGGTGACGCCGGCGGAGATCGAACGGAATGCGGATCCTGCGCGATGCGAACCTGCATGTAAAAATGTCCGCGCCGCTCTTGTTCATGGTGATCGTGTGCGCCGCCTCTGCCGCGTACTCGCTCAGAGAACTCAGAGCGATCGAGGAGAGAAATAGATTTTTGGTGGATTACTATTTCGCGAGGCTCGAGATCTTCTCACGTGTCCGCGAAAAATTCGTCGATGCGGCGCTCATGAACCGCAATCTCATCATCGGCGAGCCGAAAGGCGACATCCCCCTCTTCCGCAAGCGCTACGACGCCTCCGTCAAGGCCGTGGCCGACGGCATCGAGACGCTGGAACAGGGCTCGCGGCGCGCTGAGATCGCGGCGCTGCAGCGCCAGATCGGCACCGTCGCCCGGGACTATTTCGACCTGCTCGACCGCTCCAACTACCTCGCGCTCCGGAATGACCGGCCGGCGGCGATCCAGGTCGGCGTGGTCGCCAGCCGGGAGGTCCGGGCGCAGTTCGACCGCGCGGCCCAGGCGTACGAGGCGGCGGCGGCGGCCCGCCTCGGCGAGGCGAAGATCGCCACGCAGCAGGGGGCCGAGCAGGCCCGGACGGTCCTGATCGGCGCCACGGTGGCGGGCCTGCTCGTCGCCCTGGGACTCTCCGCGGCTATCGTCGTGGTCGGTGTCACGCGGCCGCTCCACCGCCTCGTCGCCGCGCTGCGGCGCGTGGCGCAGGGCGACGGCGCGGCCACGATCCCGGAGGCGCGGCGCGGCGACGAGATCGGAGCGGTCGGCCGGGCGGTCGAGGCGATCCGGAGCTTGATCATCCGCAACGCCGAGGCGGAAGCCGAGGGCCGGCGGCGCGCGGACGCCGCCGCGGCCGCGGCCCGCAAGGACGCCACGATGGGCCTCGCCCGGACCTTCGAGGCGGCGGTGGCCAGGATCGTGGACCGGGTCTCGACCGCCGCGGGCGAACTCGAAGGCACCGCCCACCAGATGACCGCGACCGCCCAGGAGACGGCCAGCCAGTCCGGCGCGGTGGCGCTGGCGGCCGAGGCTGCGGCGGTCAACATCGGCGCGGTGGCGGCCGCGACCGAGCGGCTCGGCAGCGCCATCCGGGCGATCGGCCGTCAGGCGGGCGGCTCGTCCGAACTCGCCCAGCAGGCGGTCGGCGAGGCCGACCAGACCGCCGGGCTCGTGGCCGAGTTGCGGCAGGCGGCCTCCGAGATCGGCGACGTGGTGCGGCTGATCGCGTCCATCGCCGAGCAGACCAACCTGCTGGCCCTCAACGCCACCATCGAGGCGGCGCGGGCCGGCGAGGCCGGCCGCGGCTTCGCGGTCGTGGCGGGCGAGGTGAAGGCCCTGGCCGAGAAGACCGCGCGGGCGACCGACGGGATCGCCGCGCAGATCGGCCGGATCCAGGGCGTGACCGGATCCGCGGTCGGCGCCATCGGCACGATCATCGACCGGATCCGCGAGATCAACGGGGTGGCGATCGCGATCGCCGCGGCCGTGGAGGAGCAGGGCGCCGCGACCCGGGAGATCGTGCGCACCGTCGCTCAGGCAACGCGGGGCGCCGCGGAGGTGACCGGCACCATCGCCGGGGTGGCCGAGGCCTCCGAGCGGACGGGGGTCGCGGCCGACCACGTGCTCACGGCCGCCACCGCCTTGTCCCGTCAGTCCGAGGGGCTCTCGGCGGAGGTCGGGCGGTTCCTGGCCGACGTGCGCGCGGCCTGAGGGCGGCGCAGGCCCGCTCCCGCGCGGGAGCGGGCCGGTGGCGACTCAGCCCAGGCGGACCCGCCAGATCTCCTCGGCGTACTCGCGCATGGCGCGATCGGAGGAGAACCACGCCATGCGGGCGGTGTTGCGGATCGCCTTCGCCCACCAGCCGCGGGGATCGCGCCACGCGGCGTCGATCGACCGCTGCACCCGCCAGTAATCGTCGAAATCGGCGGTGAGCAGGTACTGGTCGCGCCGGCGCAGGTCGTCGGTGAGCGGCCGGAACCGGCCCGGCTCCTCCGGCGAGAACCGCCCTGAGGCGATCATGTCGAGGGCGGCGGCCAGCCGCGGCGAGGCCTGGATCGCCCGGGCCGCGTAGTCCGGCTCGGCCTGCCGGGCGCGGACGCCGTCGGCCTCCAGGCCGAAGATGAAGATGTTGTCCGCCCCGACATGGTCGCGGATCTCGATGTTGGCGCCGTCGAGGGTCCCCACCGTGAGCGCGCCGTTGAGGGCGAACTTCATGTTGCCGGTGCCCGAGGCCTCCATGCCGGCGGTGGAGATCTGCTCGGACAGGTCGGCGGCCGGGATGATCGATTCGGCGAGGCTCACCGAGTAGTTCGGCAGGAACACCACCTTCAGCCGATCCGCGACCTCGGGATCGTCGTTCACCGCCTTGGCGACGTCGCAGGCGAGCTTGATGATCAGCTTGGCCTGGACGTAGCTCGGCGCCGCCTTGCCGGCGAAGATCTTCACCCGGGGCGTCCAGTCCCGGTGCGGCTCGGCCTTGATCGCCTGGTAGAGCGCCACGGTCTCGACCACGTTGAGGAGCTGGCGCTTGTACTCGTGGATGCGCTTGACCTGGATGTCGAACAGCGCGGCCGGATCGACGTCGATGCCGGTGCGCTCGGCGATGATCGCCGCCAGGGCCTCCTTGCGCTCCCGGCGCACGGCCGCGTAGCGCGCCACGAAGGCCGGATCCTCGGCATGGGCCTCGAGGCCCCGGAGCAGCTCGGGATTGTCCAGCACGCCGGCGCCCACCGTCTCCACGGCGAGCCGGGTGAGGCCGGGATTGGCGTTGTGGAACCAGCGGCGGAAGGTGATGCCGTTGGTCTTGTTGACGATCTTGTCCGGATCCAGCGCGTGCAGGTCGGAGAAGACCGTCGAGCGCATCAGGTCCGTGTGCAGGGCCGAGACGCCGTTGACCCGGCGCGCGCCGTGGAAGGCGAGGTGCCCCATCCGCACCCGCCGCCCGTGCGACTCGTCGATCAGCGAGATCGACGCGAGGTAGGCGGCGGCATCCGCCGATCCCTGGCGGCCGTGCTTGGCCTGCTCCTCCAGGTGCATCCAGTTGATCAGGTAGATGATCTGCATGTGGCGCGGCAGCAGCCGCTCCATCAGCTCCACCGGCCAGGTCTCCAGGGCCTCGGGCAGGAGGGTGTGGTTCGTGTAGTGCAGCGTGTGCGTGGTGACGTGCCACGCGTCCTCCCAGGAAAGGCCGTAGACGTCGAGCAGGACGCGCATCAGCTCCGGCACCGCGATGGCCGGGTGCGTGTCGTTGAGCTGGATCGCCGCGTGGTCCGGCAGGGACCGGACGTCGCCGCGCTCGGCCACGTGGCGGGCCACGAGATCCTGGATCGAGGCCGCGGTGAAGAAGTATTCCTGGCGCAGGCGCAGCTCCTGGCCCTCGGCCGAGGAATCGCTCGGGTAGAGCACCCGCGAGATCGCCTCGGCGCGCATCCGCGCCGCGACCGCGCCGACATGGTCGCCGCCGTTGAAGCGGGCGAGGTCGACGGGCTCGCCGGCCTCGGCCTTCCAGAGGCGCAGGCCGTTGACGTGGCGGCCGCGCCAGCCGACCACCGGCACGTCGTGGGCCACCGCCCGCACGGTCTCGGCCGGCTGCCAGTGGCGCCGGATCACGCCCTCCTCCGGCGAGGACAGCGTGACGGTGCCGCCGAAGCCGATCGCGTAGGTCGCCTCGGGCCGGGCGAATTCCCAGGGGTTGCCCTCGGCCAGCCAGGTCTCCGGCGCCTCGCGCTGCCAGCCGTCCTCGAAGGACTGGCGGAACAGGCCGTGGTCGTAGCGGATGCCGTAGCCCATGGCCGGGATGCCGATGCTGGCCATGCTCTCCATGAAGCAGGCGGCGAGCCGCCCGAGGCCGCCATTGCCCAGCGCCGCGTCGGGCTCGGCGTCCTGCACGGCGTCGAGATCGATCCCGAGTTCCCGGAGCGCGCCGCGGGTCGTCTCGGTGAGGCCGAGATTGTTCAGCGCGTCCGACATCAGCCGGCCGATCAGGAATTCCAGCGACAGGTAGTAGACGCGCTTGTTCGGCACGCTCCGCTCGGAGGCCAGCGCGGCGGCCACGATCCGCTCGCGCAGGGCCAGCGCCGTCGCGGCGAACCAGTCGCGCGGGCGGGCGGTCTCGGGCGTGCGGCCGAGCGTGAAGGTGAGCTTGGCGCGGATCGCCTCGCGCAGGTCCACCACCGCGTCGCCGCTGCCGGACAGCACCGGGGCGGTCCAGGCGGCCGGGGCGGGCGCCTCGGTTGCGCGCTCGTCGCGCGAGACATCTTGTGGCACAGGCCGGGTCAGAACATCGTTCAACACGTGCGGGTCCCCCAAAGTCGTCGCCCCGGATTCTAGCGCCGGGGGTATCGTGGGCGGATTATCTCTTTTGATGGATTGCCGCCGCATGAACGGACGGGCGATCCGTGCCCCGAAGCGTCCGACGATGCGGTCGGCTTCCGGCGAAGTCGTGGCAGCGCCGCTCCGGCGGAGCGCACGGGCATGGCGGAGGAGATATGGCAGGGCGGCGTGACATTCCAGGCACAGCCGCGCGGCGTCGCCCTGCGTGAGGGGCATGCGCACAGGTTTTGGGAGCCGCAGCCATTCCCTGGACGACGCTGGCCCGGGGCGTACCGCGCGCGGCGCGCGCTCTGAGCGCATCCGTCACCGGTCGCCAGCGCGCGGGTCAGCGGTTAAGCGTGGGCCGCCGATGCGAGGGGCGCAGCATGACCGACACCGTCTGGTGGAAGCGCGGGACCGTCTACCAAGTCTACCCGCGCTCCTTTCAGGACACGAATGGAGACGGGGTCGGCGACCTGCCGGGCATCACGGCGCGGCTGGACTACCTCGCATGGCTAGGGGTCGACGCCGTGTGGATCTCGCCGGTCTACCCCTCGCCCATGGCCGATTTCGGCTACGACGTGGCCGATTACTGCGGGATCGACCCGCTGTTCGGCACGCTGGCCGATTTCGACGCCCTCGTGGCCGAGGCCCATCGGCGCCGGCTGAAGGTGATCCTCGACTTCGTGCCGAACCACTCCTCGATCGCGCATCCCTGGTTCTCCGAGAGCCGGTCGTCGCGCGCGAGCCCGAAGCGGGACTGGTACATCTGGCGCGACCCGGCGCCCGGCGGCGGCCCGCCCAACAACTGGCTGTCGAACTTCGGCGGCCCGGCCTGGACGCTGGATGAGACCACCGGCCAGTACTACTACCACGCCTTCCTGGCGGAGCAGCCGGACCTGAACTGGCGCAACCCCGCGGTGCGGGCGGCCATGCACGACGTGCTCCGCTTCTGGCTGGAGCGCGGAGTCGACGGGTTCCGGGTCGACGTGATCTGGCACCTGATGAAGGATGTGGGATTCCGCGACAACCCGGCCAATCCCGACTACGCGCCGGGCTCGCCCGAGATCAACCGCTTCACCCAGGTCTACTCCGCCGACCGGCCCGAGATCTTCGACGTGATCGCCGGGATGCGGGCGGTGCTGCGCCAGTACGGCGAGCGCGTGCTGATCGGCGAGATCTACCTGCCGGTGGAGCGGCTGGTCGCCTATTACGGCCCGGACCTGACCGGGGCCGACCTACCGTTCAATTTCCAGCTGATCCAGACCCCGTGGCGGGCCGACGCGGTGGCCGACCTCGTGGCGCAGTACGAGGCGGCCCTGCCCGAGGGCGGCTGGCCGAACTGGGTGCTGGGCAACCACGACCAGCCGCGCATCGCCGCCCGGGTCGGGCCGGCCCAGGCCCGCATCGCCGCGATGCTGCTGCTGACCCTGCGGGGCACGCCGACCCTCTACTACGGCGACGAGATCGGCCTCGGCCACGTGCCGATTCCCCCGGACCGCGCCCGGGATCCCTGGGAGCACAACGAGCCCGGGCACGGCCGCGACCCGGAGCGCACGCCGATGCAGTGGGACGACACGCCCCAGGCCGGCTTCTCCACGGTCGAGCCCTGGCTGCCGCTGGCGGCGGATTGGGCAGCCTGCAACGTCGAGAGCCAGCGCTCGGATCCGGGCTCGATGCTCACCCTGCACCGGCGGCTGCTCGCCCTGCGCCGCGACCACGCGGCGCTCGCCGTGGGCGGCTACCGCGAGGTGCCGCTCGGGATCGCCGAGGTGTTCGCCTACGAGCGCTTCGCCGACGGGGACGTCCTGCGCGTGCTGCTGAATTTCGGCGCGGCGTCGCAGGACCTGCCGCTGCCCGAGGGGGCCTGGACCGTGCTGCTCTCGACCCGTCCGGGGCGCGCGGGCGAGCCGGCCGGCCTCACCCTCGCGCTGGAGCCCGCCGAGGGGGTGATTCTGCGCCGCGCCGGGTGACGCGAGGCCGCCCCGGCTCCGGCACCCGTCAAGCCGGGGACCGAATCAGGGGCTCGGCGGGCACCGCCGATCGGTCGAAGACGGACGAGCGGGACCCGTCCGGTTACGCCGGGCGCCGTCGTTCCGGGCCGAAGATCTGTATCCAGCGGCCGAAATCCGCCGTGGCGGCGCGATTTCTCGCTGCGATGCCACATAGGTAAGTGACGCTTAATCACCACGGTGGCCTATTTTGTGCGTCGCAACGGAACCGTCGCGGCGAAGGAGCATTGGCCGTGGTTGAGATCGTGACAGCCGTGCCTGCCCGGTCGACTGCCAGACCGGGGCATTCCGCCCGGCCAGGATCAATGCTGATGCTCGATGCGCGCCGTGGTGGTCCCTTCGCCGAGTGGTCGTCCGGCGAGGGGAACGGCGTCGGTCCCGTACCGGTTCCGGCCCGGCCGGCCTCGCTGCGCCGCCGCATCCTCTACGCGACGCCCGAGATGGCGGATTTCGTGAAGACCGGCGGCCTCGGCGAGGTCTCGGCCGCCCTGCCCCGGGCCCTGGTCCCGCACTACGACATCCGCGTCCTGATCCCGGGCTATCGGCAGGTCCGGGCCGCCTTCCCGGAGATCCCGGTCGTCGCCCGCCTCGAGGGCTTCGCGGGCATTCCCGCCTGCGACCTCGGCCTGGTCGAGGCGGCCGACGGCCTGCGGATCTACGTCCTGCTCAGCCCCGACCTCTACGAGCGCGACGGCACGCCCTACGGCGACCAGCACGGCGATTTCGGCGACAACGACCTGCGCTTCGCCCGCCTCAGCCTCGCGGCGGCGGACCTCGCCACTGGCGCCGATCCCGACTGGGCGGCCGACATCCTGCACCTCAACGACTGGCAGGCGGCCCTGGCGCCGGCCTATCTCGCGTGGCGCGGCCGGCGGGTCCCGAGCGTGCTGACCATCCACAACCTCGCCTACCAGGGCCTGTTTCCCCGGGACGCCCTGCCCCGGCTCGGCGTGCCGGACTCGGCCTTCCAGGTCGACGGCGCCGAGTTCTACGGACAGCTCTCCTTCCTGAAGGCCGGCATCTTCTACGCCTCGCAGGTCACCACGGTGAGCGAGACCTACGCGCGGGAGATCCAGACGCCCGAGCTTGGCTGCGGCCTCGACGGGCTGCTGCGCACCCGCGCCGGCCAGGGCCGGCTCGCCGGCATCCTGAACGGCATCGACGAGAGCTGGGATCCGACCACCGACCCGCACCTCGCCACGCGCTTCGAGATCGACGACTGGAAGGGCAAGCGCGCCAACACCGAGGCGGTGCGCCAGCAATTCGGCCTCGCGGTCTCCCGCGGGCCGCTCTTCGCCATCGTGTCGCGCCTCGTGCACCAGAAGGGCATCGACCTGAGCCTGCAGGCGGCCGAGACCATCGTGGCCGGGGGCGGCCAGCTCGTGGTGATCGGCCAGGGCGAGGGCCGGTTCGAGCAGGCGCTCCGCGGCCTCGCCCAGCGCCATCCCGACGCGGTCGGCGTGCATGTCGGCTTCGAGGAGGCGCAGGCCCGGCGGATGTTCGCCGGCAGCGACTTCCTGCTGATGCCCTCGCGCTTCGAGCCTTGCGGCCTCGCCCAGATGTACGCGCAGCGCTTCGGCTCCCTGCCGATCGTGCGCCGGACCGGCGGCCTCGCCGACACGGTCGAGGACGGCGTGACGGGCTTCACCTTCGGGGAGGCCTCGGCCGCCTCCTTCGGGGCGGCGGTGCGGCGGGCGCTGGAGGCCTTCGGCCAGAAGAAGCGCCTCAACGCCATGCGGCGGCGGGCCATGGCGGCCCATTTCGGCTGGGACCGGGCCGCCGAGAACTATGCCGGGCTCTACGGCCGGGCCATCGGCAACAGCGTCGGGCTGCGCTGGCGGGCGGCGTAGGGACTTCTCGCGGGCCCCCCTGCGGGGCGGGGAGGTCCGGTCGGGTCAGATCATCTCTGCCAACGGCGCGGGCGCTTCCCCTCGCGCCGCTTCACCGCGCCCGTCGTCCCGGGGCGTCGCAGCCGGACCCGGACGGATATGCCGGAGGGGGGGCAACCCGGACCGCCGTCGGTGCGGACCTTGACTGCCGGCGGGCCTGGATCCCGGGCTCCGCTGCGCGGCCCCGGGACGACGCGGTGACGCCTGGGCGAAGGCGAAAGTCTCCTCACCCCTCCAGCAGGAAGATCATCGTGGCGAGCGGCGGGAGGGTGAGCGACAAGCTCTGCCCCTGGCCGTGGCTCGCCTGATCGTCGGTGTGGCGGCCGCCCTGGTTGCCCAGGTTGGACCCGCCGTACACGCCGGCATCCGAGTTGAACGCCTCCCGGTAGAACCCCGCCTGCGGCACGCCGATCCGGTAGCCCTCGCGCGGCACCGGGGTGAAGTTCGACACCACGATGGCGACCTCGCCGGGCTTCGCGCCCTTGCGGGCCCAGGCGATGACGCTGTTGTCCTGGTCGTCCGCCACCAGCCACTGGAAGCCGGTATGCTCCACGTCGCGGCTGTAGAGGGCCGGGGTCGACACGTAGAGCCGGTTGAGATCGCGGATCACGCTCTGGACGCCCTCGTGCAGGGGATCGTCCAGGAGGTGCCAGTCCAGGCTGTTGTCGTGGTTCCACTCCCGCTCCTGGCCGAACTCGCCGCCCATGAACAGCAGCTTCTTGCCGGGATGCCCCCACATGAAGCCGTAATAGGCCCGGAGATTCGCGAATTTCTGCCAGCGGTCGCCGGGCATCTTGCCGAGCAGCGAGCCCTTCCCGTGCACGACCTCGTCGTGGGAGAGCGGCAGGATGAAATTCTCCGAGAAGGCATAGAGCAGCCCGAAGGTCAGGTTATGGTGGTGGTAGCGGCGATGGATCGGATCCTCCTGCATGAAATGCAGGGTGTCGTGCATCCAGCCCATGTTCCACTTGAAGCCGAAGCCCAGGCCGCCCGTGTAGGTCGGGTGCGAGACGCCCGGCCAGGAGGTGGATTCCTCCGCCACCGTGATCGTCCCCGGGGCGTGGCTGTAGGTCGCCTCGTTGGTCTTGCGCAGGAAGTCGATGGCGTCGAGGTTCTCGTTGCCGCCGTAGCGGTTCGGGATCCACTCGCCCTGGCGGCGCGAGTAGTCGAGGTAGAGCATCGACGCGACGGCATCCACGCGCAGGCCGTCGAGGTGGTAGTGCTCTAGCCAGAACCGGGCGTTGGCGGCGAGGAAGGTCGCGACCTCGGTCCGCCCGAAATTGTAGATGTAGGTGCCCCAGTCTTGGTGGAAGCCCTGGCGCGGGTCGGCGTGCTCGTAGAGGTGGGTGCCGTCGAACAGGCCGAGCCCGTGGGCGTCGAGCGGGAAGTGGCCCGGCACCCAGTCGAGCAGCACGCCGATGCCGGCCTCGTGGGCCGCGTCCACGAAGGCGGCGAAGTCCTCAGGGCTTCCGAAGCGGCTCGTCGGCGCGAACAGCGAGACCGGCTGGTAGCCCCAGGACCCGTCGAACGGGAACTCGGTGATCGGCAGCATCTCGATATGGGTGAAGCCCAGATCCTTCACGTAGGGGATCAGCCGGGAGGCCAACTCCCGGTAGGTGAGGTAGCGGTTCCCCTCCTCGGGCACCCGCGCCCAGGAGCCGAGATGGACCTCGTAGACCGAGATCGCCGCGTGGCGCGGGTCCTTGGCGCCGCGGGTGCTCATCCAGCCGGAATCGCGCCAGTCGAAGTCGCTCGACCCGTGGGTGACCGAGGCGGTCTCCGGCGGGTGCTGGGCCGCGAAGGCGACCGGGTCGGCCTTGAGCGGGACCAGGGATCCGTCGGGGCCGCGGATCTCGAACTTGTAGCGCACGCCGGCCTTGAGGCCCGGCACGAACAGCTCCCAGATGCCGCCGTCCTGCCAGAGGCGCATCGGGTGGCGCCGCCCGTCCCAGTCGTTGAAGTCGCCGACGACGCTGACCTTGCGGGCGTTGGGCGCCCAGACGGCGAAGCGGAAGCCGTCGATGCCGTCGAGCTGCCCCGACTGGGCGCCGAGCATCCGGTAGACGAGGTTGGTGCCGACCTCGCGGAGCGCCGCCACGTCGTACTGCTCGATCGAGGAGCCGAAGCCGTAGGGGTCGTAGCGGCGGCGCTTCGTCCCGTCCCAGGACTCGACCTCGATCTCGTAGAGGGGCCGGTGCTCGCCCTCGGCCTTCGCGACCCAGAACCCGTCCGGGTGGCGCTTCTCGAAGGGCGCGGTGCGGCCGTCCATCACCAGGGTGGCGGCCCGCGCCTCGGGCAGCACGGCGCGCACCTCCCAGGCCTTCGGCCCGACCCTGTGGGGTCCGAGCACCGCGAAGGGGTCGCCGTGGTTGGCGGCCATCAGCGCGGCGATCGCGTCCGGGTGGATGCTCGGCGGCTGCGCGGCGCCGGAGCCCGGGACATCCGCGGTCCGCGCCGTCCCCGCGCCCGGGTCGGCCCGTCGTGCGAAGGTCTCGTCGATCGCCGTCATTCAGATGCTCCGGGCTCGTGTCCGTCCGTGTCCAGAATGGTGAGAACCCCACGGGCAGGGATTTCGATCCAGTCCGGCCGGTTGTTGGCCTCGTAGTCGACCTCGTAGAGCGCCTTGGTCAGCAGGCAGAGGCGCAGCAGACGGGTCCGGCTCTCCGGATCGGTCACCGCCGCCCGGGAGCCCTCGACCGCGGTCTCGTAGCCGGCGAGGAACGCCGCCTCGATCATGCCGCGCCACGCGGTCGCCGCGTCCCGCGCCCGCTCCTCCGAATCGGCGAACCGTGCGGTGATCTCCCGGATCACCGTCTCGGCGCCGTACGCGAAGGAGCGCATCAGCCCGGCGACGTCCCGCAGAGGCATCGACTTGGCCCGGCGCTCGTCGGCCGGGCGCGAGGGCTCGCCCTCGAAGTCGACGATGATCAGGTCGTTCTCGGCGACCAGCACCTGGCCCAGATGGTAGTCGCCGTGGATGCGGGTCTTGTGGGCGCCCCGGACCGGCGCTTCGGTGAGCGCGGCGATCAGCGCCTCGACCTCGCCCCGGCGCTGGCCGAGCTCCGCGCAGGCCGGCTTGCCGGCGTCGAGGCCGCGGTCGGCGAGGCCCTTGAGCGCCCGGAAGGCGCGCTCGGCCTGGTGGCGGGCGTCGCGCGCCAGCACGGCGAGGTCGTCCCCGGTGAACGGCTCGGCCGCGAAGGCCGGGTCGTCGGTCTCGATGGCGAGCGCCGCGTGCAGCTCGGCGGTGCGCCGGCCGAGCAGGTCGGCCCAGGGCCGGTGGGCCTGGAACGCCTCCTCGGGGGTCGCGGCCTCGCTCTCGGGCGTGAGCACCACGGTCTCGAAGTCCCGGCGCAGGCCCTCCAGCATCAGGGTCCAGGCGTCGCCCTGGTTCATCACGAACTTCTGCAGGACCGCCAGGGCGGTCCGGGTGCCGTCCTCGGCGACATGCTCCAGGGTGCCGAGCAGGGCGGGTGTATTCGAGAACCCCGCCTTCTCGGTGAGGAAGCGCCCGACCTCGATCTCGGGATGCAGGCCCGGCTGCAGGCGGCGCAGCAGCTTGAGCATCATCTTCGAGCCGATGGCGATCGAGGTGTTGCTCTGCTCGCCCGAGAGCCGGCGGATGTCGGCCACGTCGACCGTGACGTCCGGGTCGAAGGCCGAGGTGACGGCGAAGACGAGCCGCCCGGTCTCCGTGGGGATCTCGCGGGCCTGCCGCATGTCGTCGATCAGGCAGGCGGCGAAGTCGTTGGAGCCGGCCGCCCCGTAGAGCAGGCCGGTGCGCGGCCCCCGGCGCACCCGCGCCACCGCGAAGGGCATGAGGGTCTCGTCCTCGCGGCCCTCCTCGACGCCCACGGGCACGAAGTATTCCTGGGTCTCGCCGCTGGCGAGCTGCACCTGCAGCCGCGGCAGCAGGAAGCGCGCGCTGCCGTCGACGTCCTTCAGGGCGGCGCAGTCGACGACCTTCGTGGCCTTGATCCGCGAGCCCTTGGCGCCGAACCAGCGCCGGCTCGTCAGGAACGGCGGCACCACGGTGCGCTCGAAGGCGACGCGCTCGCGCCCGCTCATCAGGGTCTCGATCCCGCCGGTGAGCACCAGGGTGAACAGCTCGGGCGGCTCCTGCTGCGGGCCGATCACCCCCGACCGGGCGGCGCTCAAGGAGAACCAGTAGAAGCCGTAGGACGGCAGGGTCAGCAGGTAGGGCAGGTCGCCGATCGGCGGGAACTCGGTGCCACCGGTCAGCTCGATCGGCACCGCGGTGCGCAACTCCGACAGGTCGAGCTGCACCGCCTGCGGCGCGCGCGACAGGTTCGCCACGCACAGAATCCGCTCGTCCTCGTGCTCGCGGATCCAGGCGAGCACCTTCCGGTTCGACGGGTACAGGAACTGGATGGTGCCGCGCCCCAGCGCGACGCTGTTGTTGCGGATCGCGATCATGCGCCGCGTCCAGTTCAGCAGGCTCGTCTGGGCCTGGGTCTGCGCCTCGACGTTGATCGCGTCGAACCCGTAGATCGGGTCCTGGATCGCCGGCAGGAACAGCTTCTGGGGATTCGCCCGCGAGAAGCCGCCGTTGCGGTCGGGCGACCACTGCATCGGCGTGCGCACGCCGTCGCGGTCGCCGAGGTAGATGTTGTCGCCCATGCCGACCTCGTCGCCGTAGTAGAGCACCGGCGTGCCGGGCATCGACAGGACGAGGGACTTCATCAGCTCGATCTTGCGCCGGTCGTTCTCGAGGAGCGGCGCGAGGCGTCGGCGGATGCCGAGGTTGATCCGGGCGCGCCGCTCGGCGGCGTAGAACGACCAGAGGTAGTCACGCTCCTCGGCCGTGACCATCTCGAGCGTCAGCTCGTCGTGGTTGCGCAGGAAGATCGCCCACTGGCAGCCCTCCGGGATCTCCGGGGTCTGGCGCATGATGTCGGTGATCGGGTGCCGGTCCTCCCGGGCGATCGCCATGTACATCCGCGGCATCAGCGGGAAATGGAACGCCATGTGGCACTCGTCGCCGTCGCCGAAATACTGCGCGGTCTCCTCGGGCCACTGGTTGGCCTCGGCGAGCAGCATCCGGTCGGGGTAGCTCGCGTCCAGCGCGGCGCGGATCGCCTTGATGACGTCGTGGGTCTCGGCGAGGTTCTCGCAGTTCGTGCCGTCGCGCTCGATCAGGTAGGGGATCGCGTCGAGCCGCAGGCCGTCGACGCCCATGTCGAGCCAGTAGCGCATCACGTCGATGACCGCTTCCAGCACCTTCGGGTTGTCGAAGTTGAGATCCGGCTGGTGACTGTAGAACCGGTGCCAGAAATACTGCTTGGCGACCGGGTCCCAGGTCCAGTTCGACGCCTCGGTGTCGAGGAAGATGATCCGCGTGTCCTTGTACGGCTCGTCGGTGTCCGACCAGACGTAGAAGTCGCGCTCGGGCGAGCCGGGAGGGGCCTCGCGGGCGGCCTGGAACCAGGGGTGCTGGTCCGAGGTGTGGTTGATGACGAGCTCGGTGATGACCCGCAGACCGCGCTCGTGCGCCGCCTCCACGAAGGCCTTGAAGTCCTCCATGGTCCCGTAGGACGGGTTGATGTCCCGGTAATCGGCGATGTCGTAGCCGTCGTCGCGCAGCGGCGAGGGATAGAACGGCATCAGCCAGATCGCCGTCACGCCGAGATCGCGCACGTAGTCGAGGCGCTGGGTCAGGCCCTCGAAATCCCCGATCCCGTCGTTGTTCGAGTCGAAGAACGACTTGACGTGGATCTGGTAGATGATGGCGTCACGGTACCATTGCGGGTCGCTGCGATCGATCATCGCGTCGCTGCCTCATCGGTCGAGTCTGACGGGACCGGCGGGGGACCCGGCCGGGGCGCGGGCGGCGGGCCGCCGCGCGGGTGCGAGGGTCGGCGACGGGAATTCCCGCCGCCGCATTCAAGGGCCATGGCCGAGTGCCACGCGCGGCCTCAGCCCGCAACCCGCCGCGGCGCCCGGAGGCGCCAGATCACGCAGGATCGCTCGGCCGGATCGAGGGCGATGCGGTGGGTCTTGCCGCGCAACTCGAACGTGTAGCCCTGGAGCAGGTCCTCGACCTCGACGGCGCCGTCGTCGGGCAGGCCGAACAGCCAGAGCGGCACCTCGTAGGTGCATTCCTGGCGGTTCTTCGGGTCGAGGTTGACCATGGTGAAGACGCAGTTGTCGCGCTCCGGCGTCGCCTTGGCGTAGGCGATGATGTTGTCGTTCCAGGCGCCCGTGAAGGTCACGTTGCGGAAGTCCCAGAGGGCGGGGTTCTCGCGCCGGATCCTGTTGAGCTTGACGATGTGCTCGCGGATGTTGCCCGGCCGGTCGTAGTCCCAGGCCTTGAGCTCGTATTTCTCGGAGTTGAGATACTCCTCCTTGCCCGGGTACGGCGCGGCCTCGCACAGCTCGAAGCCGTTGTAGATGCCGTAGACCGACGACAGGGTCGCGGCGAGCGTGCCGCGGATGACGAACCCCGCCCGCCCGCTGGTCTGGAGGAAGTACGGGTTGATGTCGGGGGTGTTGGCGAAGAAGTTCGGGCGGTAGTACTCGCCCATCTCGCCGGCCAGCTCCAGGGCGTAGTCGGTGAGCTCCTGCTTGGTGTTGCGCCACGTGAAGTAGGTGTAGCTCTGCTGGTAGCCGGCCTTGGCGAGCTTCTTCATCATCTTCGGCCGGGTGAAGGCCTCGGCGAGGAAGATCGCGTCCGGGTAGCGGCCGTTGACCTCGCCGATCACCCATTCCCAGAACGGGATCGGCTTGGTGTGCGGGTTGTCGACCCGGAAGATGCGCACGCCGCGCGCGCACCAGCCGAGCAGGATGTCGCGCAGCTCGATCCAGAGCGAGGGCAGGGCGCCCCCGTAGAAGTGGACGTTCGAGATGTCCTCGTACTTCTTCGGCGGGTTCTCGGCGAATTTCAGGGTGCCGTCGGGGCGCCACTCGAACCATTCCGGGTGGTTCTTGATCCAGGGATGGTCCGGCGAGCACTGGATCGCGAAGTCGAGGGCGATCTCCATGCCGTAGGCGTGGCTCGCCGCGACCAGCCGCTCGAAATCCGCGAGCGTGCCGAGGTCGGGATGCACGGCCTCGTGGCCGCCCTCCTCCGCGCCGACCGCGTAGACCGAGCCGACATCGCCGGGCTCGGCCTTGAGGGTGTTGTTCTTCCCCTTGCGGTTGGTCCGACCCACGGGGTGGATCGGCGTGAAGTAGAGAACGTCGAAGCCGAGCTCGCGGATCTCGGGCAGGCGCCGGATCACGTCGTCGAAGGTGCCGTGGCGGTTCACGTCCATCGACTGGGAGCGCGGGAAGATCTCGTACCAGGCGGAGAACCGGGCCGCGAGGCGGTCGGCGATCACCGGCAGGGTCACGGGATAGCGGGTCAGGTTCACCCGCTCGGCGTTCCGGCGCACGAGGCTCGCCGCGTCGGGGGCGAGGATCCGGTCGAGCTGGGCCGCCGAGCCGGTCTCCTCGGCGGCGAGCGCCGCCACCAGCGCGGCGAGGCGCTCGGCGTCGCGGCCGCCGCGGGTCCGGGCGAGCGAGGCCGCGGTCCCGACGAGCGCCACGCCCTCGATCGTCTCGAGCCGCACGTCGACGCCGGCGGCGCGCTTCTTCAGGGTGTCGCGCACCCAGGACGAGAACGCGTCGCGCCACGCGATCAGGGTGAACTCGTAGCGGGCGTTCCGCTCGAGGGGGAAGTGCCCGGCCCAGCGGTCGTTGTCGACGAAGACCATCGGGTCCTCGCGCCAAGTCTCGCCTCCAGACGCCTCGGTGCCGGCGACCCGCGACAGGATCGCGGCGTCGATGATCTCGTGGCCGTCGGAGAAGATGTCGGCCTCGACCCGCACGGACTCGCCGACAATCCGCTTCACCGCCGAGCGACCGCCGTCGATCTCGGGGCTGACCGCCTCGATCACCACCCTTCCCTCCCCGTCCGGGGTGCCGCGCGCCGGCTGGCGGGCGACCTCCTGGGCGCTGGCCGCGAGGATGCGCAACTCGCCCGGCATCAGGTCGATGGCGCTGCCGGGATGGAACGCGATCGGCTCGGCCTCCGGGGTCCGGTCGACGAAGGCGCCGAGCATCCCGCCGGTGCGGGCGACGAGCGCGCCGGCCTCGACCGGCACCGGCCGGTCGGTCGGGTTGTAGAGCACGATCAGCCCGTGCCGCGCCGAGGCCGGGTGGCCGGTGTCGAAGCGGGCGAGCGCCACCAGATCGCTGTCGGGGGCCGAGATCCGGATCTGCGCGCCCTCGACATTGGCGGCCGGCAGCTCCGCCCGCAGGGCGTTGATCGCCCGAATGGAGCCGGAGATGTCGATGCCGGTCTCGTTCTCGCGGTCGCGCGGGGTGGTCTCGACCACGTGCAGCGCCCGCCGGTAGCCCCACTCGTAGCCGATCGGCATGAGCACGCCGGCCGAGAAGAAGGCCGCGAGCGCGTAGCGGGTGCGCAGATGCGCCGCCACCGCCTCCGGGCCGCCGCCGATCTCGGCGGCGAGCCGCGTCATGTCGTGGTTCTCGGGGAAGGCGATCGAGGGCGCCAGCACCCGCAGGCGCTCGTACTGCTCGAGCGCCCAGGGCTTCCTCAGGTCCCACCACGCGAAGGAGTTGAACAGATAGTCGAAGCCGGCGCCGGCCGTGGCCCGGGCCTCCTCGAAGGTGCAGCCCAGGGTCTCGGCGGCGAACAGGCAGGCGGGGTCTTGGCTCTTGGCCTGCCCGATCAGCACCCGCCAGGTCTCCGGTGGCACCTTGTAGGCGGCGTCGCACCGGAAGCCCTTCACGCCGAGGCCCTGGAGATGCGCCACGTAGGCGCCCCAGATCCGGGTGAGTTCGTCCCGGGCGGAGGGGGTGTGGTAGTCGAGCTCGGCCAGGTCGCCCCAGACGGTGCGGATCGACGGGTCGTCCGGGTCGACGGCGGCCGGGTGCATGATCGAGCCGTCGGGCTCCTTCATGAACAGGTCGGGCCGCTCGGTGGCGAGCCGGGCGTTGTCGGCGGTGTGGTTGATCACGAGGTCGGTCATCACCGACAGGCCCAGCGCCGCGGCGGCGGTGCAGAAGCGGCGGATCTGCTCGTCGTCGGGCGTGCCGTCTTGGTCGCGGAACCGCTCGTCGAGGCGCTCGGGATCGGCGACCGCGTAGAGGCTCCGCGAGCCGCCGGTCTGGTGGAACGGGTTGAGGTAGACCCAGTCGAAGCCGAGGGCGGCGATCCGCGGCAGCTCGGCCGTCCAGTCCGAGACGCGCCCGACCAGGAGCGGGAACAGGTTGTAGATCCGCGGCCCCTCGGCCCGGGGGGCCAGCGCGGCCGGCAGGACGGCCGCGGCCCCGGACGTCGCAGCGGCTTTGGTCGGTGCGTTCATGCTGCCTCTCGGCTCCCGTTCCCAGTGTCGTAACGCCCGAACCGCCGGGCTGTGCCGCGCGATCCGGTCCGACGTGTCTCAGCAGAGTCGCGTGACAGGGCTGCGGAGGGGCCACCGGAAGACGCGCCCGGACCGCCGCCGTCTCTGCGAGCGGCGCCACGCTGATCCAGGTCGCGCTGCCCTGGGTCGCCTCGCTCCGCTCGCGATGACGGCGCGGTCACGGTTCCCGCCGCAGCACCGCGTAGGGGAGGTCGCGCAGGAGAGCGCCGAGATCGGCCCCCTCCCCCTCCACCACCCGCCCCGAGGCGAGGTCCCGCCAGCGCGTCCCCGCCCCGAGATCGACCTGGGTGCCGGCAAAGGACTCGCCCGACCAGATGGCGTCCCCGACGAAGCCCGCCACCAGCCGCGGCACCGCCACGAACAGGTCGCCGCCCTCTTGGACGGGGTCGGTCCGCCGGTAGGCGATGACGTGGTCGGCCCGGGCGCCGGTGGCCGCGACGGGCTCGTAGGCGGCGCTGGCGTAGAAGTCCGGGCGCTCGGCCCGCTCGGCGAGGAGCCGCGTCAGAGTCGCCTGCTTGACCCGCCCGTCCGGCCAGTGGCCCAGCAGCTCCGCGGGCGCCCCGCCCTCTTCCAGCATCCGCTCCAAGGCCGGGTAATCCACCGGGCGGCGGTTGTCGGGATCGACGAAGGAGAAATCCCAGATCTCCGTGCCCTGGTAGGTGTCGGGCAGGCCCGGCAGGGTGCATTTCAGGACCGTCCGGCCGAGGCTCGCCAGCATGCCGAGATGGGCGAGCCGTCGGGCGAAGGGCCGGAGTTCGCTCAGGAAATCCGACCCCGGGGCGATCAGCGCCGTGAACAGCCGCTTGACCGCGCCCTCGTAGACCTCGTCAACGTTGACCCAGCTCGACCGGCGCTTGCCCTCCCGCATGGCCTTCTCGCCGTAGGCGATCAGCCGGTCCCGGAAATCCGCGATCGCCCCGGCCTCGTCCCGCTCCAGAAGCTCCAGCGGCCAGGCGCCCAGGATCGCCTGGAAGAACATCCACTGGTCGTTGGCGTCCGGGGCCGGCTCGCCGTCGATCCGGGCGAGGTGCGGGCCGGCGACCCGCTGCCACAAGTCCCAGGCCTTGGCCCATTCCTCGGGGATCTCCGAGAGGGCGAGCAGCCGCGTGCGGGCATCCTCGCCCCGCTTGGTGTCGTGGGTCGCGGTGGTGATCATGGCGCTCGGCCAGTCCCGGGCGCGGGCGATCTGCAGATCGTGGAAGTGCTCCGCGTCGATCCCGTACTCGCCCGGATCGCCGCCGACCTCGTTGAGGCCCAGGAGGCACGCGTAGCGGTAGAACAGCGTGTCCTCCAGGCTCTTGGCCATGACCGGGCCGGTGAGCTGCTGGAACCGGCGGCGGAAGCGCAGCACCACCCGCGGGTCCGGCCGGCCGGGGCCCGCCGTCTCGACCCGACCGAGCAGGACGTCGGCGGCGAAGTCGTGGACCGAGCGGTCCGGCAGGCTCGACCAGCGCTTGGCCTTGGCGACGGCGCCCTCGATCAGGCGGACATCCTCGGGCTCGACCTCGCCCTCCTCCAGATCCGACGGCAGG
This sequence comes from Methylobacterium sp. 1030, assembly GCF_040544715.1. Classification (NCBI taxonomy): domain Bacteria; kingdom Pseudomonadati; phylum Pseudomonadota; class Alphaproteobacteria; order Hyphomicrobiales; family Methylobacteriaceae; genus Methylobacterium; species Methylobacterium sp. 1030. The sequence goes on from NZ_JBEPKM010000008.1 coordinate 107,803, forward strand.
TAGCTCCGGTAGGTCGGGAAGCGCGCGATGATCTCGATCAGCGCCCGGCGCAGCGCGTTGACGGTGAAGTCGCGGGTGCGCCGGTCGGCGTCGGCGACCTCCTTGAGGTCGGTGGTCAGCACCTCCAGCTCGCTCGCGAAGCTGATCTCGAGGATCTCGGCCTTGGCGGCGCGGAGCTGGAAGCCGTAGGGCTCGTCGAAGCCCGTGGCCCAGGTGTAGAGCCGCTCGATTTTCCCGCGCCGGCTCTTGTCGACCAGGATCCCGTCGAGCTGGTTGAGCACGTCGTAGCCCGTGGTCCCGGCCACCGGCCAGGGCCGCAGCCGCTCGCCCGGCTCCAGGATCTTCTCGACGACGACGTAGAAGCCCGGTCCGACAGCCGCCTGGAGCGCCCTTGCGTAGCCCAGCGGGTCGGCGAGGCCGTCGATATGGTCGATGCGCAGGCCGTCGATCCGGCCCTCGCGGACGTGCCGGAACACGGTCTCGTGCGAGCGGTGGAAGATGTCGGACAGCTCGACCCGCAGGCCGGCGAGCGAGTTCACGTCGAAGAAGCGGCGGTAGTTGATGTCGCTCGACGCCACCCGCCAGTGGGCGAGCCGGTAGGCCTGGGCCTCCAGCAGCCGGTGCAGCGGCCCGAAACTGTCCGGGCGGCCTTTGAAGCCGTTGAGCAGCGCCAGCGTGCTGGCGGTGGCCTCTTGGATCAGCGGCGACACGCCGTAGATCTCGGCGAGCCGGCGCTTCAGCCCCTCGGCCTCCTCGGGGAAGCCTTTGCGGCGGGTCTCGTCGGTATCGATCGACATCGCCCGCAGCCGCTCGGAGATGGCGAGCAGTTCCGCGGTGGTGTCGTCGTCCACCGCCCCGATCGCGGCGATCACCCGGTTGAGGATGGTCGGGTAGCTCAAGGGGCGGATCGGCAGCTGGTGCTCGTAGTGCCAGACGCTGAAGGCGCCCTTCTCGGGGTCGAACTTCAATTCTAGCGTGCCCTTCTCCAGGGCCTCACCGTAGCGGTCGCCGAGGAATGGGATCACGAGGTTGCGCCCGGCCCCGAGCCGCTGCCAGTCGATGTCGAAGGCGTCGGCGAAGGGCGACAGGGAGCCCCATTCGAGCACCGAGAGCCACCACGGATTGTCGGAGCCGCCGACGCCCATGTGGTTCGGGACGATGTCGAGCAGGAGCTTGATCCCGTGGGCGTGGAGCGTCTCGGAGAGCGCGATGAAGCCCGCCTCGCCGCCGAGCTCCGGGTTGATCGCGCCGTGATCAACGATGTCGTAGCCGTGGGTCGAGCCGGGCCGCGCCTTCTGGAGCGGCGAGGCGTAGACGTGGCTGATCCCGAGCCGGTGCAGGTAGGGGACGATCCGGCCCGCATCCGCGAAGGTGAAGTCCTTGTGGAACTGCAGCCGGTAGGTCGCGCGCGGCGGCGGCGCGGCGAGCCGCGCGGCGCCCGAGCGCGGGCCCCGCGCCTCGGCCGAGAGGGACGCCGCGAGCTTCGCCAGCGGCCCGCCGGGGGCGGCGATGTCCACGAGATCCCGGTCGAGCTTGCGCCGCCAGTTCGGGTAGCCCTCGGTCGAGCCGGGCACATTGGCCTGGGCGAGTTCCGAGACCACGTCCTCGTACTGGACGGCGGTGAGCATCGCGGGCGCGCGGGCGAGGTAGCGGGCGGCGGCCTCGAAGGGCGCGGAATCCGGCGGCTCGGCGGAGGGCAGCAGCTGCTCGGCCGCCAGCGCCTCGGCGAGGCGGCGGCGCTCGACGACGCGCTCGCCCCGCTCGACCTCGGCCCGCTCCTGATCGTAGAGGCCGAGCGACTGGCGGGTGTCGGTGTCGACCCCGCGCCACCAGCCGACGAAGGTCGGCAGGTCGTGGGTGGTGATGGCGGTGAGCGCGTCCCGCGGGTAGGCCGAGGGCGGCTTGAAGCGTCCGTCGGCCTCGCGCTCGAAGGCGAGGATCCGGTAGCTCAGCACCCCGGCCCGCATCAGCGCGTCGGAGAAGCCTTCCGGCGCCGTGCCGAGATCCTCCGCGATGACGAGGCACTTGTTGCGGTGGCTCTCCAGCCGCAGCACCGCCAGCATCGGCTCGAACGGCATGGCCACGTAGGCGCCGGCCTGGGCCCCCGCCCCCAGCGGGATCAGGAACAGGCGGGCGAGCTGGAAGGCGTGGTCGATCCGGATCGCGCCGGCGTGGCGCATGTTGGCCTGGACCAGGGCCCGGAAGGCCGCGAGCCCGTCGCGCTCCATCGCCAGCGGATCGAAGGCCGGCAGGCCCCAGTTCTGGCCCTTCGGTGCGAGCAGGTCCGGCGGCGCGCCGATCGACACCTTGTCGGCGAAGCGCTCGGGATGCGACCAGATCTCGGAGCCGCCCCGGTCGGCGCCGACCGCGAGGTCGCGGTAGAGCCCGACCCGCATGCCAGCCCCGAGCGCCGCCGCTGAGGCCTCGGCGAGCTGCCGGTCGGCGAGGTACTGCAGCCACGCGTGGTAGCCGACGAGGTCCGCGTTCTCCGCCGCGAAGGCTCGGACCGCCTCCGTGCCGGCGCGGCGATACGCCTCCGGCCAGTCGCCCAGCCAGTGCGCCCCCTGCCCCCGGAAATGCTCGGACAGCGCCTCGAACAGGGCGTGCGCTTCGAGATCCTCCCCGCCCTCCTGGCGGAACTGCTCGAAGCCCGCGTCGGTGCCGGCCCGGGCCGGCGACTCGGCCCAGAGCGCCCGGAGCACCGGGTCGAGCACGTCGTGGACGCCCTGGTGGTCGACGAGGGCGGCCTCGCGCAGAGCCGTGATCGCGTCCGCGCGCTCGGCGAGCAGCGCCTCGGCCCGGGAGCCCGCGAGCCCCGGCAGGCTGCGCGGGGCGATGAACAGGGTCTCCAGGAACAGCCGCGAGGAGGGCGAGTAGGGCGAGATCTTGGTCCGGTCGGAGCCGAACAGGGCGTGGACCGGGCTGAGCCCCAAGAACGCCGCCCCACGCAGGGCGGCCTCGCGGGCGGCCTCGCCGGCATCCGCGTAGGTGCCGATGCCGATATTGGTGGCCGAGCGCAGGCCGTAGAGCTGGGCGGCCATGCCCCAGTCGGAGGCGCCCTCCTCCGTGTAGGGGCGCGGGCGCCAGCAGCGCTGGGGCGCGGCGATCACCCAGGCCTCGGCGCGGGTCTGCCCGGCCTGGACGGTGAGGCGGTGATAGCCGGGCGTCAGCGGCGGCAGCTCGAAGCCGGGCTCCGACCCCTGCGGGTTGGCCCGGCCCTCGCGGGCGGCGCCGCGCTCGTCGACGAGGCGCCAGACCAGGGTGTGGGGCGCGCCGTCCTGCGGGCGCACCGGCACCCGGGCGGCCCGGCGGGCCTCCACCGGCAGGAGCGGCGGGATCAGGCCGCGGCGCAGGCGCTCGACCTCCGCGAGGCTCGCGGCGATCGCCGCCTCGTCCTCCACCGCGAAGCCGAGGGCCGCCAGCAGGCCGCGGCGCACCTCCAGCGACGTCTCGACGGGCTGGCCGAAGGCGTCGGTGTAGCCGGGGGCGACGCCGACGAGGTCGGCGAGTGTCTCGAGGCGGCTCACGCGCGGGACTCCGTCAGGAACACGCCCGTCCAGGACGGGAGATCGCGTCCGGCCCCGTCCGGGGCGTTGGTCCAGACCGGCCAGGCACCGCCCGGATCCAGCGCGAAGGGTTCGGTCCCGACATTGGCGACGAAGCGCAGGGTGCCGGCGCCGAAGCGCCAGGTGCAGTCGACCACGTCCGGGCGCGGCATCGCGGCGGCGGCGCCGTCGTAGCCGGACTTCGCCAGGGGCACGACCACGTCGCGGCGCAGCCCCAGGAGCCGCGTCGTCTCGGCCAGCACCTCGCGGTGGGGCGAGCGCTCCCGCTCGGACCAGTCGAGCTTCGAGGCCGCGAAGGTCTCGGCCTCGGTCGGGTCCGGGATCTTGGAGGTGTCGTCCGCGAAGGCCGCGAAGCTCTTGAACTCCCGGCGGCGCCCGTCGCGCACCGCCTTGTTCAGGTCCGCGTCGGGCGCGAAGTCGACGAAGAACAGGAACGGCGCCGAGGCCGACCATTCCTCGCCCATCCAGAGCATCGGGATCTGCGGTGCCAGGAGGAGCCCGGCCCGGGCGAGTTCGAGTTTCTTGGGATCCGCGAGGTGGTTGAGCCGCTCGCCGAGCGCCCGGTTGCCGACCTGATCGTGGTTCTGCAGGAAGGTCACGAAGGCGGAGGGCGGCAGGTGCCCGGAGGGCTCGCCGCGCGGGTGGTTGTCGAGCGTCGGGAAGGGCTCGCCCTGGTAGGCGAAGCCCTCGGCGAGGCAGCGGGCCAGGTGGGCGACCGGTTTGTCGGCAAAGCTTTTATAGTAGCCGGCGTCCTCGCCGGTGAGCAGGACGTGCCAGCAATGGTGCAGGTCGTCGGCCCACTGGGCGTCGTGTATCTTCGGGCGCCCGGCGGCGTCGCGCTCCAGCCAGCGGGCCTGGTTGGCCTCGTTCTCCAGCATCAGGTGGATCTGCCGGTTCGGGAAGATCCTCCGGACCGTCTCGCCGAGCTCGGCCAGGAAGTGGCGGGGCGAATCGTCGAGGATGGCGTGGACGGCGTCGAAGCGCAGGCCGTCGAAATGATACTCCTCCAGCCAGTACAGGGCGTTCTGGATGAAGAACTGCCGCACCGTGGCGCCGCTCTCCTTGCCGTCGAAGTTGATGCCCGCGCCCCAGGGGGTCTGGTGGCGCTCGGTGAAGAACGTCCCGGCATAGGCGTGGAGGTAGTTCCCGGCCGGCCCGAAGTGGTTGTAGACCGCGTCGAGATAGACCATCAGGCCCAGCCCGTGGGCGGCGTCGATCAGGCGCTTGAGGTCGTCCGGTCGACCGTAGGCGCCGTCCGGCGCGTAGGGCTGGACGCCGTCGTAGCCCCAGTTGCGCGAGCCCTTGAAGTCGGCGAGCGGCAGCAGCTCGAGGGCGGTGACGCCGAGCGCCTTGAGGTCGGGAAGCCGGGCCTGCAGGCCGGCATAGGTGCCCTCCGGCGTCGCGGTGCCGACATGGCACTCGTAGATCACCGCCTCCTCGAAGGGCCGCCCGGTCCAGCCCGCGTCGGACCACTCGAAGCTCCGCGGGTCGATCACCTCGCTGAGGCCCGAGACGTCGTCCGGCTGGAAGCGGGAGGCGGGATCGGGCACGACGAGGTCGCCGTCGACGCGGAAGCCGTAGCGGGCGCCGGGCTTCACCCCCGGCAGGGCCGTGCGGCGCCAGCCGCCGCCGGATTCGGGCAGCGGGTGGTCGACGCCGTCGACGACGAGGTCGACGCTCCGGGCGGTGGGCGCCCAGAGGGCGAAGCGGACGCCGCCCCCGACCATCTCGGCCCCGAAATCCATGCTGTGGGCGCGCCGCATCGGGCCACCGTCCTCGTCATTGGCCGCGCGACCGGGACGCAAGCGCGGCAGGATCATCTGTCGTGGGAGAAGGCCCCGGGCCCGATCCGGTTCCCGCAGCGCAGCTATGGCGGAGCGGCCGCGTGGCAATGGGGTATCGGCGGGCGTGACGGCGAGGTGACGGCCAGGTGACGGCGGAGGGTAGCGGCGTGACGGCGGGCCGCGCGGAAACTAAGCCGCAGTTCCGTCCGCGCGGGGCGGCCCTATCTTGCCCGGCCGGCACTCTCTTCGGTCTGGGAGCGGACACTGGGTCGGACGCACATCATCGGCATCCACGGGCTCGCCAACAAGCCGCCCCGGGACGAGAAGGCCGCCTGGTGGCGCGCCGCGATCCGCGAGGGGCTCGACCGCAATCTCGGGCTCCGGGTCGCGGAGCCCGACCTGCCCTTCACCTTCGTCTACTGGGCCGACCTGCGCTACCCGCAGCCGCTCGCGGGCGACCGCAACCGCGAGCCCTACCGCCCCGATCACGGCCTCGGGCCGTTCCCCTCCCCGGCGGGGGAGCCGGAGCGCGCCGAGCCGACCCTCACCGACCGGATCTACCGCGGCCTGTCGCACCTGCAGGAGGCCGCCGGTCTGACGCCGGTGGACGACCTGATCCTGGAATACCGCCTCGACGACCTCTGGGGCTACTACGAGGACGCGGACTTCCGGGCGGCGGCGCGGGCGCGCCTGCGCGACGCCCTGGCGGCGGCCGCGGCAAACCGCGTGCTGATCGCCGCGCACTCGATGGGCGGCCTGATCGCCTACGACGTGCTGCGCGCCGCCGAGGCGGACGGGACGCCGATGCCCCGCTGCGACCTCGTCACCCTCGGCGCGCCCCTCGGGCTCGCCGAATTGAAGCTGAAGCTCGCCGACGAGCACGGCGACCTCCGGGTGCCTGCGGCGCTCGCCGCCTGGACCAACCTGATGGATCGCCAGGACATCGCCACGGTGGGCGACGACCTCGCGGCCCTCTACGCGCCGAACGCCGCCGGGGTGCGGGTGCGGGACGTACCGGTGATCAACGCCTACCGGAGGCCGGACGGCGCCGAGAACCGGCACAAATCCTACGGCTACCTGCGGACCCCGGAATTCGCCCGGGTCGTGGCCGGGTTCCTGGACGCCGCGGCGTGAGCGATCCGGGGAGGTGCCGCGCTCCGCCGCGCGCCGCCTCCCCGACCCCGGACGCGCGCCGCCCGGGTCGGGGCGCGGGCCTGCCGGGCCTCAGAGCCGGCCCGGCACCACCTCGCGCAGGACGCGCTCCGTGGCGGCATCCTCGATCTTGTTGATCAGCCGCTTCGCCTCGTGTTCGTCGCGCAGGGTCTTGGCCAGGGTGAAGGTCGTGCCCGTGAGGAACAGCGACGCCATGGCGAGGTAGCCCTTGATCCAGATGTCGGCGGGCAGGAAGAAGATGCCGAACGTCAACATGGCGGCGGCGACGGCGAAGCTGACCAGCGTGAAGGTCTTCCAGGCGCCGGTATGGGGCATCTGCGGTGTCATGGTGCGGTCTCCTGAGGAATGATCGAAGGGGAAGCGGTGCGGCGCCGGTCAGGCGCCGGCCCTGAGGCGGTCGAGCACGGCCCGCGGGTCGGTGCGGGGGCGGCCGTAGCCCGCCGCCTCGAGATCGGCCTCGATCCCGCCCGCGGCCTCGGCCTCGAGCGCGGTCAGCGCGGCGGCGACGTCCGCCTCGGCCGCCTGCCGCTCGCGCAGGCGCGCCAGCGTCCGCTCGGCCTCCCCGAGCGCCCCCGCCGACAGGGTCGTGACCCGGCGGCCCTCCAGTCCGGCCCGCCGCAGCGCCTCGGTGGTGCGGGCGGTCTGGAGCCCGCGGTCGAGGTCCCGCAGGCGCTCGCCGCCCTGCGCGACCAGGCCCTTCAGCCGCTCGACCTCCGCGGCGAAGCGCTCGGCGGCGGCCCGGCGGTCGGCCCGCTCGTCCTCCAGGGCGGCGATGTGGATCGCCGCCTCGGTCCCGAGATCCTCGCGCCCGTCGCTGAGCGCCCGCCGCGCCCCGTCCGACAGGGTGTCGATGCGGGTGCCGATGGCGTCGAGGGCGCGCGCCTCGGCGGCGTGGTAGGCCATGGCGACGGCGAGTTCCCGTCGGGCGGTCGCCAGGGCGCCGGCGGCGTCCCGGATCTGCTGGCGCAGGATCGTCACGGCATGGGCGTCGTGGATCGCCTGGGCGTTGTCGGCGATCACGCCGCGCATCAGGAAGGAGAGGGTCCTCATCACGGTTCACCTCGCGGGAACGACGGGCCGGACCGCGTCCGGATTTGATTGAACGTCGTTCATGAAACAAGTAAACACGGGACGTGCCGGGCCGCAAGGGATAAAATGAACGATGTTCATAAAAAAGTGAGGGGGCGGCCGCGGAAGGAGCCCGGCGATCGGGCGGCCGATCGCCAGGCCCTGATTGCGGCCGCGGTGGCGATCCTGAACGCGGGCGGCGCGGCGGCGCTGACCGCCCGCGGCGTCGCGGAGCGGGCCGGCACGGCGGTCGGCTCGGTCTACACGCAGTTCGACAGCCTGGAAGTGCTGCGCCTGGAGGCGAACGCCGTCACCATGCGCCGGCTCCGGGACACCCTCGTGGGGGCGCTAGCGGCCTGTCCGTCGCGGGAGACGGAGGCGCGGCTCCTGTGCCTGGCCGACGCGTATCTCGCCTTCGCGGCCGAGCACCACGCCGCCTGGGCGGCGATCTTCGAGCGGCGCACGGTGGCGGCGCCGGACTCGGTGCAGGCCGACATCGCGGCCCTGTTCGGGATCCTGGAGGGGGTGCTGCGCGACGGTGGCCGCCTCGGCGAGGCGGCGATCCCCGTGATGGCGCGGGCGCTGTGGTCCAGCGTCCACGGCATGACCTATCTCGCCGATCTCGGCAGCCTGGGTCCCCTCGGGGTCAGCGACGTGCGGCCGATGATCGACGCGCTGGTGCGGGCCGCGGTCCGGGGCTTCTCCGCGGGCTGAGCGCCGCCCGCCCGCCCGCGGGGGCCCCGCCCCTCAGGCCACCCTCAGGCCGCGCCCTCAGGCAGCCTGGACCTCGGCCAGGAAGGCCTTCACGGCGTGGTCGAGCTCGTCCGAGCCGCGGGTGAGGTCGCGTGCGGCCGCCAGCACCTGCTCGGAGGCGCTGCCGGTCTCGTCGGCGCCGCGGCGCAGGTCGACGACGTTCTCGGACACGCCCTGCGCCCCGGTGGCGGCGCTCGCCACGCCGCGGACGATCTCCTGGATGGCGGCGTTCTGCTCCTCCATGGCGGCCGCGACCCCGACCGCGATGCCGCGCATCTCCTCGATGGTCCGGCCGACCGCGCCGATCGCCGCGACCGCGTCCCGGGTCTCACCCTGGATCCGGCCGATCTGGCCGGAGATCTCCTCGGTCGCCTTGGCGGTCTGCTCGGCCAGCGCCTTCACCTCGGAGGCGACGACCGCGAAGCCGCGCCCGGCCGCGCCCGCGCGGGCCGCCTCGATCGTGGCGTTGAGCGCCAGCAGGTTGGTCTGGCCGGCGATCGAGGCGATCAGGCCGACCACGTCGCCGATCTTCTCGGTGCCGGCGGCGAGCGCCCGCACGGTCGCCTCGCCCTGGCGGGTGCTGATCGCGGCCTGCCCGGCGATCTCCGAGGCGCGGTTCACCTGCCCGGCGATCTCCTGGACCGAGGCCGACATCTCCTCGGTGGCCGCCGCGGCGGTCTGGACGTCGGCGGAGGTGCCGGCCGCCTGCGCGGCCACCGCGCCGGTGCGCTCGGTGGTGTGGGCGGCCGTGACGGTCAGCGTCCGCGCCGTCGCCTCGAGGTCGGCGGCCGCCGTCGCGAGGCCGCGGCTCAGGGTCCCGGCCCGGGTCTCGAAGGACCGGGTCAGCCGGTCGAGGGCGGCGGCCCGCCGGGCATCCCCGTCGGCGCTGGCGGCGGCGCGGGCGTCGGTCTCGGCCTTGGCGATCAGCGCGTCCTTGAACACCTGCACGGCGCCCGCCATGGCGCCGATCTCGTCCCGGCGCTCCCGTGCCGGCACCGGCACGGCGGTCTCGCCGGCCGCGAGGCGGTGCATGGCGCCGTTCAGCGCGCGCAGCGGCCGCGTCAGCCGCCGGCCGATCAGCGCCGCGAGCAGGCCGATCAGCGCCACCACCACGAGCATGCCGGCCGCCGCCTTCCAGGCCGCGTCCCGCAGGATCGCCGCGGTGTCGTCGGCGTAGATGCCGGTGCCGATCACCCAGCCCCAGGGGGCGAAGCCGCGCACGTAGGAGAGCTTCGGCACGGGGGCGTCGGCGCCGGGCTTCGGCCAGTAATAGTCGACGAAGCCCTGCCCCTGCCGCTTCACCGTCTCGACGAAGTCGACGAACAGGCGCTTGCCGGTGGTATCCTGCACGGCGGCGAGATCCTTGCCCTCCAGCTCGGGCTTGATCGGGTGGGCGACCATGCGGGGCTGCATGTCGTTGACCCAGAAGTACTCCTTGTCGTCGTAGCGCAGGGCCTTGAGGGCCCGGATCGCGGCGCCTTGCGCGTCCGCCCGGGACAGGCGCCCGGCCCGCTCCTCGCCCTCGAAATAGGCCGCGACCCCGTAGGCGACGTCCGTGAGGTTCCGCGTCTTGGCCATCCGGTCCTGCTCGACCTGGGATTTCAGGCTGACGAGCCCGATGCCCGAGACCGCGACGATGCCGACCAGCGCGGTGGCCGTGATGGTGTGGAGCTTCGCTCCGAGCCCGATCTTCACCCGCGCCCCCGCGATGATGATTGCAAGAAGATGATTTCAACCTGCGATATTTTGCAGCTTCTGCGTTAGCGGAGCGTGAAGACGGCCTTGCGCGCGCCGGCCCGAGCCTGTCCACTCCCCGTCCAACGAAAGCCCGGCGCCGCTCAGGATCGCGCCGGGCCACAGGGAGAAGCGTCATGGTGCGTACGTCTCGGACGGGCTCGCTGCTGCCGGGCCGCCGTCGGCTCCTGCGGGCGGGATCGGTCCTCCTGCTGGCCGGGCTGGCGCTCGCCACCCCCGCCCGGGCCGACGATGCCAAGGTCCGGATCAGCCGGCAGCCGGGCTTCGTCTACCTGCCCGCGGTGCTGGCCGAGCAGCACAAGCTGATCGAGAAGCACGCCAAGGCCGCGGGCCTCGGGGACGTCACGGTGGAGTGGGTCAACCTGACGAGCGGCGCCGCCGGCAACGACGCGCTGCTCTCGGGCAACATCGACATCGTCGACAGCGGCTCGACCAACATGCTGCTGCTCAACGACCGCACCAAGGGCGACGTGAAGGGCCTGTGCGGGGTCGGCACCACGCCGATGATGCTGCTCACCCGCAATCCGGACGTGAAGGAACTCAAGGACTTCTCGTCCAAGGACAAGATCGCCCTGCCCTCCGTGAAGGTCTCGTCCCAGGCTGTGCTGCTGCAGATCGCCGCCAAGAAGGCGTTCGGGCCCGAGAACGCCACCAAGCTCGACCCGCTCACCGTCCAGCTCGGCCATCCCGACGCCGTGGCGGCGCTGGCGAGCCCGCACAACGAGGTCAACAGCCACTTCTCGCTGCCGCCGTTCCAGCAGCGCGAGCTGCAGGACCCGGCGATCCACAAGGTGCTCAATTCCTACGAGATGGTCGGCGAGCCGGTGAGCAACGCGATCTTCTACGCCCGGACCGGCTGGTACAACCGCAACCCGAAGCTCGCCGCCGCCATCGTGGCGGCCATCGACGAGGCCAATGCCGAGATCGCCCGGGATCCGCTGAAGGCCGCCAAGGACTACGTCGCGGCCACCAACGAGAAGACGCCCCCCGAGACCCTGGTCGAGATCATGAAGGAGCCCGGGACGAACTTCTCCACCACGCCCTACGGCATCATGCTCCAGGCCCGGCACTTCTACGCGATGAAGACCATCAAGACCGAGCCCAAGGACTGGAAGGACACGTTCTTCCCGATCGTCCACAACCTGCCGGGGCGGTAGGACCCCGGCCGCTCAGTGCGCCTCCACGGGCCCGGCGGCGCGCTGCGGCTTCTTGAGGATGGCCACCACGGCGAGGCTCGCCACGAGGCTCACGCCCACCAGCCAGAACCCGTCCGCGTAGGCCATCACGTAGGCCTCGCGGCGGACCTGGGCGGCGAGCTGGCCCAGCGCGACGCCCTTGGCGGCCAGCGGGTCGGCGATGCGGGCGTGCATCCCGGCGGCGAGCGCCGCGAGCCGGTCCTGGGTGCGGGTGGCGTTGACGGTGATCGCCTCGGCCAGCATCGAGAAGTGGAAGTGCTCCCGCCGGTCGATCATCGTCGACAGCATGGCGATGCCGATTGAGCCGCCGAGGTTGCGCATCATGTTCGACAGGGCGGAGGCGTCCGCGGTGTCGCGCGGGGCGAGGCCGACGGTGGAGAGCTGCGACAGCGGAATGGTGAAGAGCGGCTGGCCGACGGCCCGCATCAGCTGCGGCAGGATCAGCTGGTCGGCGCCGACATCGTGGGTCAGGCCGACGTTGATCCAGCAGCTCGCGATGAAGAACAGCGTGCCGGTGACCACCAGCACCCGGGCGTCGAAGGTCCGCATCAGCAGCGGCATCATCGGGAAGAGGACGAGCTGCGGCAGGCCCGACCACATCACCACGTAGCCGATCTGCTGGGCGTTGTAGCCCTGGATCTGCGCGCAGTAGACCGGGATGATGTAGATCGACCCGAACGAGACCGCGCCCAGCACGGTCATCAGCACGCAGGCGCCGCCGACCGAGCGGTTGGCCAGGACCCGCAGGTTGATGAACGGGCGCTCGGTCGTGAGCTCGCGGACGATGAAGCCGGCGATGCCGGCCGCCGCCAGCAGCGACATGTTCACGATGACCTGCGAGCCGAACCAGTCCTTGCGCTGGCCCTCCTCCAGCACGTAGGTCAGGGCCGGCAGGCCGATCGCCATCAGGCCGATGCCGATCCAGTCGCCCTTGAGCAGCTCGCCCCAGCGCGCCGGCACGCTGTCGAAGGCGCCGAGCTGGATCGCCGCCGCCACGGGTCCGAAGATCAGGTTCAGGTAGAAGATGTAGTGCCACGACAGGTTGTCGGTGAGCCAGCCGCCGACCGTCGGGCCGATCGCGGGCGCGAAGGTCGCGGTCAGCCCGAACAGCGCGATGCCGATGGGCTGCTGCGCCTTCGAGAGCCGGGTGCGCACGATCACGATGGCGGTGGGGATCAGCACGCCGCCGGTGAAGCCCTGGCCGGCCCGGAACAGGATCATCTGGCCCAAGGTCGTCGACAGCGCGCAGGCCAGCGAGAAGGCGGTGAACAGCATGGTGTTCACCGCGAGGTAGCGGCGCAGGCCGATCACCGAGGACAGCCAGCCGGTGAGCGGGATCACGATGATCTCGGCCATCAGGTAGGCGGTGGAGATCCAGCTGCCCTCCTCGGTGGAGGCGCCGAGCGCCCCCTGGATGTCGGCGAGCGACGCGTTGGTGATCTGGATGTCGAGGATCGCCGTGAAGGCGCCGAGGATCGCGCCGAACACGGCGAGCCAGTCCCGGGCGCTCGCCTTCGCCTCGGGCACGGCCACGGCCGGCACGGGGCTCGTCGGGGCCGGACTCATCGGGGCCGGACTCATCGGGGCCGGACTCATCGGGGCCGGACTCATCGGGGCCGGACTCATCGGGGCAGGGCCTCGCTGACGAGGGCCGGAGCGGGCCTCGGCCGGGCGGGCCGCACCGGCTCGACCGGATCCTGGGTGTGGACCGTGGCCTCCACCGACAGGCCCGGGCGCAGGCGGGCGATGAGCGGATCCGACGGGTCGAGGGCGACGCGCACCGGCACGCGCTGCACCACCTTGGTGAAGTTGCCGGTGGCGTTCTCCGGCGGCAGCAGCGCGAATTGCGAGCCGGTGCCCGGGGAGAAGCTCTCGATCCGGCCCCGGAACGCGTGGTCGCCGAAGGCGTCGACCGTGAAGGTGACGCGCTGGCCCTCGACCATGCGGCCGGTCTGGGTCTCCTTGAAGTTCGCCACGAGGTAGATGTCGCGGCCCATCGGCACGAGGGTCAGGAGCCCGGTGCCGGCCGAGACGACCTGCCCGATCCGCAGCGCCCGGTCGCCGGCCACGCCGTCGATCGGCGCCACGATGGTGGTGTAGCTCAGGTCGAGCCTCACCCCCTCGACCTTGGCCTGCGCGCCCTCAAGGCTCGCGCGGGTGCTGGCCTCGAGCGCCTGCAGGCTGTCGATCTGCTTCTGCGCGGCGTCCAGGGAGGCGGCGGCCTTGTCGCGGGCGGCGTGGCGCTGGCGCAGGTCGGACTCCGCCTGCTGCTGGCGCTGCACCGTGCCGGACCCGGTCTGCAGCAGGTTCTGGTAGCGGGTGTATTCCTGCTGCGCGAAGGTGAGGGCGGCCTCGGCGTTGGCGAGGTCGGCCCGCGATGAGGCGACCTGCGCCCGCTGCTGGACGATCGCCGAGGCGACGCCCAGGATCTGCGCCCGGTCCTTCTCGACCTCGGCCTCGGCCTGCCTGAGCTGGACCCGGTAGGACCGGTCGTCGAGGCGGGCGATGACGTCCCCGGCCTTCACCGGCTGGTTGTCGCCGACCAGCACCGCCGCGACGGTGCCGGCGATGCGCGGCGCCACCGTGACCTTGTCGGACTGGAGATAGGCGTCGTCGGTCACCTCGAGGAAGCGCCCGACACTCCACCAGTGCCAGCCGTAGGTCCCGACCCCGCCCAGCGCGAGCAGGCCGAGGAGGGGCAGCACGATCCGCGCGCGGCGGCGGCGCGGCGCCGGTGCGGAGACGGTGGCCGGGACCGGCGCGGAGACCGGGGGCGTGACAGCCGCGGTGGTCGGGGCGGTGACCGGCGCACCCGCGACCGGGTCGGCGCTCTTGAAGCTGTCGCTGCGACGTGCGTCCATCGGGTCTGGCCAGAATCAAAACGGTACGGTATCGTTTTAATAGGACGAACGGCGGTGGTGAGCAAGGAGGATCGCGGGGTGACGGTCACGGAGATCGAGCGGGCGGAGGCGGGCCCGCGGCGCGGCGGCCGGCCGACCCGCGCGGAGGCGGCCCGGCGCGAGGCGCACCTGATCGCGGTGGCGACGACCCTGTTCCTGGAGCGCGGCTTCGACGCCACCTCCATCGACGCGGTGGCCGAGGCCGCCGGGATGAGCAAGCCGACGGTCTACGCGCGCTACCGCGACAAGCGGGCCCTGTTCGAGGCGGTCCTGCGCGAGCGGATCGCCGCGTGGCTGGCGCCGCTCTCGGCGGCCGCCGAGGCCCAGGCCGCGCAGGGCGGGAGCGACGACCTCGAGACCGCCCTGGAGGATCTCAGCCGCACCCTGCTGGCCCACGGGCAGTCGCCGGGCGCGGCGATGCTCAAGCGCAACCTCGTGGCCCAGGCGCTGCAGTTCCCCGAGCTCGCCCGCCTCGCCCACGAGGAGGGCTGGCTGCGCGGCGTGCGCGCGGTGGCGCAGCTGCTCGACGCCTTCGCGCGGCGCGGGCGGATCGCCGTGGCGGATCCGGAGATCGCGGCCGACCTGTTCCTCAGCCTCGTCCTCGGCCGGTCGTCCCAGGCGACCCTCTACGGCATCGCCACCGACCCGGAGGCGCAGGAGCGGCGGCGGCAGGCGGCGGTGCGGCTGTTCCTCGACGGGGTGCGCCCCCGCTGAGGGGCGGACCGGAACGTTGTTGCGCCGCAAGGGCTGCGTTATCTTCGGGAGTGGGACCGACGGCGGCTACCGCCGGTCCCTGGCATTCACCGTTTCAGGTGTTGCCGAGGCCAGAGAGGAATGGCGAGGCGGAGCGTCAATCTCCACTCGCCATTCGCTTTTCTGGACCATGCCAGAGAGATGACCATCCTCTGCACTCCCGGCCGCGACCGGCCGTGCGCGGCCTTCGCGGGTGAGTCGGTCAGGCTCACGGCACGAGCTTAGCCATTATTCCCGGGACCCGGAGAATCCGCGTCGGCGCCTCGAGCCCGCGATTGCGCCCCTCCCCGCCCGGGCCTATAGTGCGTCATCCCCATTCGACAGCGTGAGACGGGACATCCGGATCGGTCATCCGGAGCCCGCGGCCCGATGCCCGGCCCCCGTCCCGCCAGGCCGGAGCACGAGAAGCATGTCCCAGGGTCCGCTGATGCCGAAGGCGACCGCCGTCTGGCTGGTCGAGAACACCTCGCTCGCCTTCGAGCAGATCGCCGATTTCTGCAAGCTGCACCCGCTGGAGGTGAAGGGCATCGCCGACGGCGAGGTCGCGGCCGGCATCAAGGGGCTCGACCCGGTCTCCACCGGCCAGCTCACCCGCGACGAGATCGAGAAGGCCCAGAAGGCGCCGCACTACAAGCTCAAGCCCGCCGTCTCGAAGGTGAAGCTGCCGGAGGTGAAGCGCACCACCAAGGGCCCGCGCTACACTCCCCTCTCCCGCCGCCAGGACCGGCCGAACGCCATCCTGTGGCTGCTGCGCAACCACCCCGAGCTGAAGGATTCGCAGATCATCCGGCTCGTGGGCACCACCAAGTCGACGATCCAGCAGATCCGCGAGCGCACCCACTGGAACTCGGGCTCGCTCCAGCCGATGGACCCGGTCACCCTCGGCCTGACCACCCAGATCAACCTCGATTTCGAGGTCCAGCGCGCGGCGGCCGACCGCCCGGCCGCGGTGGCGGCCGAATCCGGCGCCTCGCTGCTGCCGACCGAGGTCTCCACGGCCCGCGACGCCGACGAGCGGGACCACGAGGACGATCACGGCGGCCGCGAGGAGCGGCTCGACGCCGATTCGGTCTTCGCCAAGCTCAAGGGCCGGCACCAGGACGAGGACGACGAGGACTAGGACCAGGACTAGGACCGGCCCCCGCTCCGACCGAGCGGGGGCCGGACCGGCCTATTCCGGCAGCGGTCGGCCCCGCGTCTCCGGCATGAACCACGGCACCACGAGGCCGATCACGTAGACGCTCGACAGGGTCAGCGCCGCCGCGGCGACGCCCCCGAAGGCGGTCACGATCTGCCCGGCCAGGATCGGGAAGATCCAGGCGATCAGCCGCGCGCCGTTGAAGACCGCGCTCGACGCCGTCGCCCGGACCGCCGGGGTGAACAGCTCCGCGAGGTAGATCGCCATCCACGAGAAGGCGAAGCCCAGGGTGAAGAACCCGTTCAGGAAGGCGAGCGCCATGAACGGCACGAGCCCGCCGGTCCAGAGGTAGCAGGCGAGCGACGTGGCGATGCAGCCGGCATAGGTCACGAGCAGGAAGGCGCGGCGCCCGATCGCGTCGGCCACGAAGCCCGAGATCACGTAGGCGGCGATCGCCCCGATATTGTAGACGATGCCCATGCGCGGGCCCCAGACATTGGCCGGCGCGCCCGCGGCCTTGGCGAGCCCCTCCGTGTAGGCCGGCAGCCAGGACGAGACCGCCCACCAGCCCACCGTGGTGGCGAAGGACAGGAGCGTGGCGAGGAGGACCCGCCGCCGGCTCTCGGGCTCGCGGAAGATCTCCGTCAGGGAGAACGGGCGCCGCGCGCTCCGCGGGGCCCGGTCCGCGTCCTCCGCGGTGGCCGCCCAGCGCTGCGCCTTGAGCGCCCGCATCCACTGCTCGGATTCCTCCAGCGCCCGGCGCAGGTACAGGCACACGAAGGCCGGCAGCGCGCCCAGCGCGAACAGGATCCGCCAGGATTCCGCGCCCAGGGGCTCGGTGGCGGCGAGTACGGCCCACACGATGGCGGCGAGCACCGCGCCGCCGCCGAAGCCCGATTGCAGGAAGCCGCAGCCCTTCGGGCGGGCCCGGTTCGGCCAGGTCTCGGCCACGAGGGCGATGCCGGTGGACCATTCCGAGCCGATGGCGAGCCCGGTGATGAAGCGCAGGACGGCGAGCTGCGTGAAGCTCTCCGCGAAGGCGGTGAGCCCCGTGAACAGCGCGTAGCCCAGGATCGACACCATCATCATGCGCTTGCGGCCGATGTAGTCGGCCGCGATCCCGCCGATCAGGCCGCCGATCCCCCAGCCGAGCAGCGTGATGCCGATGGCGAGGCCCACGTAGAAGGCCGGCGCCTGGGCCTGCTCGGGGGTGAGGATCGAGGCCAGCGCCGGGCGCAGGGCGTAGACCAGGGCCACCGCCTCGTAGCCGTCGAAGATCCAGCCGAGATAGCTGCCCCACAGGATCCGCCAGTGGCGCCGGGTGAGACCCGCGTGCCACGGTGCGCCGGCCGCCTCGCGCATGCCCACGTCGCCCGCGTCCATCGCCCGCTCCTCCCGCCCGGGACGCGTCTGCGGCGCCCGCCCCGCCCTGATAGGTCGGTTGTGGCATCGGGTCGACCATATCCGGGCGGCCGATCCGGCGCCCCGGCGATCACGATCGCATCACGCCTTCACTGCGCAGCTTCACTGCGCACCTTGCACTGGGCACCTTCTGCGCGCCCGCGGCGTTCGGCCTAGCGCGCGGCGTCGAAGGCGGCGAGGAAGGCCGCGAGGTTGTCCGGCAGGGCCGCGCAGAGGTAGCCGCCCTCTTGGACCAGCGCCGTGGGCAGCCCGGCCCGGGCGATCCGCTCCGCCGCCCCGACGAAGCCCCCCCGGGAGACCGCGAGGGCGCCGATCGGGTCGTCCGCGGCGGCGTCGAGGCCGAGCGCCACCACGAGCGCCCGGGGCCGGTGCGCGGCGATCAGTGCGAGGCCCGCCTCGACGGCCTCGAGCCAGGGCGCGTCCCCCGAGCCCGGCGGCAGCGGCAGGTTGCGGTTGAACCCCGCCCCCGCCCCGGCGCCGGTCTCGTCGGCGTAGCCGGCGAAGAACGGGAAGTAGTCGGACGGGTCGGCGTGGACCGAGACGGTCAGCACGTCGGCGCGGGCGTAGAAGATCCCCTGCGTGCCGTTGCCGTGATGGACGTCGATGTCGAGGATCGCCACCGGGCCGCCGGTCGCGGCGCGCATCCGCTCGGCCGCGATGGCGCTGTTGTTGAGAAAGCAGAAGCCGCCGGCGGAATCCGCGTAGGCGTGGTGGCCGGGCGGGCGGCACAGGGCGTAGGCGTGCCCCGCCGCCAGCGCAGCGTCGGCGGCCGCGACCGCGCACTGCGCCGATCCGTAGACCGCCGCCCAGGTGCCGGCGCGGATCGGCGTCGAAGTGTCGGCGGTGTAGAGGCCCAGGCGCCCGAGGAGGCCGGCGGGCTTCCGGTGCATCTGCGGCCGGGCGAAGGCCCCGGTCAGGATCTCGTCGCCGATGCCGGGGATCGCGTCCCGGCGCGCCCAGGCCTCGGCCAGGAACGCCACGTAGTCGGGATCGTGCACCGCCCGGATCGGGTCGAGGCCGTGATCGGCCGGCTCGGCGAGGTCGTGGCCGCCCCGGACGGCCGCGTCCCGCAGGATCGCGTAGCGGGCCGCCTGCTCGGGATGCGGCATCGGCGCGCCGCGGCGCATGTAGCGCTCGGGATCGTGCCGGCTCGAATCGGGCGTGTGGACGATGCGCATGCCGGCAGGTTAGGGCCCGCCGGGCCGCGCGTCATCCGCCCGGGACGGCCTCGCGGGGCGCGCCCGCATGGGATGCACCCGCATGGGATGCACCCGCATGGGACGCGCCCGCATGGGACGCGCCCGGATGGGACGGGCTCAGATGAGGTAGACGGTGCCGTCCGCGCGGAAGACCTTCGGGCAGTTCGCCCCGTCCACGAGGCGCTGGGCATCCTCCAGGGAGATCCCGTGCGCCAGGGCGATCTCCGGCAGCGTCTTCCAGGTCGGGGTCATGGTCCGGCTCCGTCCGTGATCCGTGCGGGTCGGGGATCAACGGCGCAAACGTCTCCGGGTTCGCCGACAGGGCCGATGACGGCTCCAGGATCCTGTCGAGGGTGTCGGCGCGCCACCCCGTCGGGTCGGGCGCGGCGGGGGCGACCTCGCGCAGGAGGGTCGGGACCCGGGCCCAGGGTTCCGTGACCGGCCCGGCGCTCGGCCGCATGCCCGCCCGGGTCCGCCCGCCGGCGACGCGGATGTCCGGGAATCGCGCGCAGAACGCCGCCACGCAGTCGGGGTCGAAATGGCGGCCGCTCTCGGCGCGGATGCAGTCCAGGGCCGCCTCGAAGGGCATCGCGTCCTTGTAGGGCCGCGCCGTAGTCAGGGCGTCGAACACGTCCGCCACCGCAACGATCCGGGCCGAGAGGGGAATGGCGGCGCCGGCGAGCCCGTGCGGGTAGCCGCCGCCGTCCCACTTCTCGTGGTGGAACTCGGCGATCTCCGCGGCCAGCCGGATCAGCTCGGAGGCGCTCCCGCCCAGGATGCGCCGGCCGATCGCGGGGTGCGTCTTGACGAGGTCGAACTCGTCCCGGTCGAGCCGGCCGGGCTTCAGCAGGACGCCGTCCGGGATGCCGACCTTGCCGACATCGTGCAGCGGCGCCGCGAGGTAGAGGTTGCGGCAGATCTCCGGCGCCAGCCCGAGCCCCTCGGCCACGATCTGGCTGTAGCGGGCCACCCGCCACGTGTGATCGCCGGTGTCGTTGTCGCGGTACTCGACCGCCAGGGCGAGCCGGAAGATGATCTCCTCCTCGCGCTCGCGCATGTGGCGCAGGGCGGCCTCCACCTCGCCGTCGAGCCAAGCGGCCTGCTCGGCCAGCCGCCGCACCGCCCGGGCGAGCCGGATCAGGTTGCGCAGGCGGACGGTGAGCTCGACGCCCTGCATGGACTTGTCGAGGAAATCGGTCGCCCCGGCCTCCAGGGCGGCGAGCCGCACCGCGTCCGAGATGTCGCTGGTGACCATCACGATGGGCACCTGGGCGTAGTGCGGGATGGTCCGCATCTGCCGGATGAAGGCGATCCCGTCGATGTCGGGCATGTGGCAGTCGACCAGGACAAGGTCGAAGGCCCGCGTCCGCGCCTCGACCATGGCGGCGACCGGGTCGCCGTGATCGGTGACGGACACGTCGGGCTTGGCCTCCAGCAGGAGGCGCAGCCGCATCCGCATGGTGGCGCTGTCGTCGACGAGGAGCGCGTCCATCAGCGGCTCCCGGGCCGGCGCAGGCGATCCCGGGGCGGCCGCCGGACCGGGTATGTCGACACAGGAACCATCGCCGCGACGCCTCGCAAGACTGTCGAGCAGCATTGAAGGATGCGGCATTAACGGGCGGTAAATCGTCGTTCTCGGCTATATTGAGGAGATTTACTTTACTCGGAGCCTTGGTGGGTGCGAATTCGGGTCTTCGTTTGTCGGAGACCGGTGGGGCCGCGACGATCGACCCGCGGAGAGTTGGCTTCGCCCGCTCCGGGGCGCCTGAGGGATCGGCGTGTCTGTAACCGGGATCGCCGCGGCGGCCCCGGCGCGGCCCCGGGATGGCGGGGTTGACGCGGTCGCCAAGCCCCCCGACGGAGACGCGGATCAGGACGGGTCCCGGGCGGCCCGGGACGCGCCGGCCGGACGGCGCGGCGGGAGGCGCCTTCGCGATGATGCGGTTCGATCTCGTCGATCTCGGCCTGTTCCGGCACGTGGTCGAGGCCGGCTCGATCACCCACGGGGCCGCGCGGGCGAACCTCGCCCTGGCGGCCGCCTCGACGCGGATCCGGCTGATGGAGGAATCCCTCGGCGCCGCCCTGCTGACCCGGGGCCGGCAGGGCGTCAGCCCGACCCCGGCCGGGCGCGCGCTCCTCGTCCATGCCCGGGAGGTCCTGGCCGGGGTGGAGCGCCTGCGCGAGGAGATGGCGGCCTTCTCGGGGAGCGCCTTCGGGCAGATCCGGGTGCTGGCCAATACCAACGCGCTCACCGAATTCCTGCCGGAGGCGCTCTCGGCCTTCCTGGCCGATCACCCCGGGATCGGCGTCGAGATCGACGAGCGCACCTCCGAGGAGATCGTCGGGCTGGTGGCCGAGGGGGCGGCCGATCTCGGCATCCTGTCCGGCACGGTGGATACCGGCTCGCTGCGGACCTTCCCGTTCCGGGAGGACCGGTTCGTGCTGGTGGCGGCCCGGGACCATCCCCTGGCCGCGCGCGGGACCATCCCGTTCGCCGAGGTGCTCGGCCACGACCTCGTCGGCCTCGACCGGCGCAGCGCCATCAGCCGCTTCCTCGTCGCCCAGGCGGTGCGCGAGGGGCGACCGATGCGCCTGCGCGTCCAACTCCGGGACTTCGACGCCGTCTGCCGTCTCGTCGAGGCGCGGGTCGGGCTGGCGATCCTGCCCGAGAGCGCCGCCGCCCGCGCCGCGCAGGGCCTCGCCCTCGCGGTGGTGCCCCTCGCCGACGCCTGGGCGCGGCGCGACCTGACCCTGTGCCTGCGCGACCTCGACGGGTTGCCGCCGTTCATCCGGGCCTTCGTGGCGGAGCTGCGCGCCTGAGCGGAACCCGCCCCGCCGCGGACGGGCCCGCGCGCGGCGACGTCAGCGCCACCGCTCGTCCGTGCAGGCCAGCAGGTAGACGACGTGCATGCAGCGCGCCTGGGCGGCCTGCGAGGGCGCGTCGCCCATGCAGGCGCGCATCCCGACGGAGAGCAGGTCGCGATCGACGTCCTGATTGCGCGCGCAGGTGAAGATCGGCTGGAAACCCTCGAACCGGCTCACCTGCCAGAAGATGACCATGACCGCGAGCAGGCAGAACGTGCAGACCAGGATCCGGCTGTCGTAGAACCAGTGCCGCCGTCCGGCATCCGCGGCGTCGCGCGCGCTCATCCCGTCACCAGGCCCGTCACCGGGAGCGCCGACGGGAGCACCGCCCGGATCCCCATCCTTCTCGGCATCGGCTCGCCCTCTCCCTCGCGCCGGATCCCCGGCCGCCCGGGCCGCCCGGGCCGTCAGTCGATCACCTCCACGATCCGGCGCGACCGCGGGTCGACGAGGACCGGGTGGTCGTTGACGATCGTGTAGCTGTAATCCGGCAGGGCGAACTCCCGCGGGACATCGTAGTACACGATGCCGTCCTCCGGGAGCACCGTGCCGACCCGCACGGGTCCCGCGAGCGCGATGGAGGGGCGGCGCTCGCCGCGGGCGTAGATGCGGAACCGCTCCCGCCGGTCGACGCCGAGGATGCCGTTGGCCGTGCCCACGGCCGCACCGATCGCGCCGCCGACGATCGCCCCGAGGGGACCCGCCATCTCCTCGCCGCGCGAGGCGCCCTCCTGGGCCCCGCGCTCGAGCCCCTGCGCCCGCGCGTCCGCGGCGAGGCTCAGGAGGGCTATCGGGGGAGCCACCAGGGTGGCGAGGAGCGCGAGGGGCGCCGCGATCCGCATGATGTGTCGTCCTGGTCGGTGGCGTGGATCGGCGGGCCTGCGCCCGGGGGCGCGGGCGCGTCCCGGCCGGAGGCTACGCCGAAAAGGCTGCCGATCGGTTGCCGGTCAGTTGCCGCCCGGCGCGGGGCGGCGCGGGGCGGCGCCGGCATTGCCCCAGTCCGCCCATGGGGTAGCCTCCGGCTGATTCCGTCGGAGAGGACAGGGCATGCCGATCGAGACCGTGGAGACCGCCGGCCGCCGCCGGGGCGCCGACCTCCTGGTGGAGGTGCTGCGCTCGGAGGGCGTGCGCTACATCTTCGGCAATCCCGGCACCACCGAGTTGCCGCTCATCGACGCGCTCACCGAGGCGCCGGACATCGCCTACATCCTCGCCCTGCAGGAGGCGACCGCCGTGGCGATGGCGGACGGCTACGCGCAGGGCGCCCGCCGGCCCGCCTTCCTCAACCTGCACACGGCGGGCGGCCTCGGCCACGCCATGGGCGGGCTGGTGAATTCCCAGGTCTCCGGCACGCCGCTGGTGGTCACCGCCGGGCAGCAGGATCTCCGCCACGCCCTGACCGACCCGCTGCTGATGGGCGACCTCGTCGCCATCGCCGACCCGGTGATGAAGTGGGCCCGCGAGGTGACGAGCCCGGACCAGATCCCGATCCTGCTGCGCCGGGCCTTCCACGACGCGGGGGCCGCCCCCTCCGGGCCGGTCTTCCTGTCCCTGCCCATGGACGTGATGGAGGCGCTGTCGGCGGTGCCGGCCGGCGAGACCTCGACCATCGACCAGCGGGCCGTGGCGGGCTCCCTCGACCGCCTCGCGGAGAAGCTCGCCGCCATCGCGCCGGGCCGCCTCGCGCTGATCGCGGGCGACGAGATCGACGCCTCGGACGCCTCGGCGCAGATGGTGGCGCTCGCCGACCTGCTGGCGGCGCCGGTCTACGGCTCGTCCTGGCCGGCCCACATCCCCTTCCCCACCGCGCACCCGCTCTGGGCCGGGAACCTGCCGACCCGGGCCGACGCCATCGCCGACATCCTCGGGCGCTACGACGCGGTGTTCGCGCTCGGCGGCAAGTCGCTGATCACCGTGCTCTACTCGGAGGTCTCGGCGGTGCCGCCGGGGGTGCAGGTGTTCCAGCTCTCGGCGGACGTGCGCGACCTCGGGCGCACCTACGCCACCTGCCTGTCGACGGTGGGCGACATCCGCGCCTCCCTCGACGCCCTGCTGCCGCTCCTCGCGCCCCGCCTCGCCGACCGGGCCGACGCCTTCGCGGGCCTGCGCTCCGGGGCGGTGACCGCCCGGGCCGAGCGCCGGGCGAAGCTCGCCGCCGCCGCCGACGCGGCCTTCGAGGATCCGGTGATCGCGCCGCTGGTCGCCGCCCGGGAGGTCGCTCGCGCGGTCGGGGCCGAGACCACCATCGTGGACGAGGCGCCCGCGACGCTCACCCACCTGCGCACCTTCCTCGACAGCCCCTCCGCGCACCAGTACGCGGCGATGCGCGGCGGCGTGCTCGGCTGGGGCATGCCGGCCGCGGTGGGTTTCTCTTTGGGACTTGATCGTGCGCCTGTCGTTTGTGTCGTGGGCGACGGCGCCGCGCTATACTCGCCGCAGGCCCTGTGGACCGCCGCGCACGAAAAGCTGCCGGTCACCTTCGTGGTGATCAACAACGCCGAGTACAACATCCTCAAGACCTTCATGAAGGGTCAGGCGCACTACGCCTCGGTGCGCGCCAACCGCTTCATCGCCATGGACCTCACCGACCCGCGGATCGACTTCCCGGCGCTGGCCGCCTCGATGGGCGTGCCCGCCCGGCGGGTGACCCGGGCGGCCGACATCGCCCCGGCGATCGAGGCCGGGATCCGGTCGGGGGGCGCCAACCTCGTGGAGGTGGTGGTGCGGGCGACCTGAGCGGGGCCGTCGGCGGGGCTGTCGGCAGGGCTGCCGGTGGATCTGCCGGCGGGGCTCTCACTCCAGTCCCGGCACCGGCACCCCGAAGGCGACCGCCAGCAGCACCATGTTGAGGGCGAGCACCAGGGCGGCCCCCGCCACGGCGGCGGCCTGGGTGAGCGGGCCGTTGGCGAAGGGCCCCATCACGCTGCGGCGCCGGGTGAACACCACCAGGGCCACCATCGGCACCGGCAGGGCGAGCGACAGCACCACCTGCGACAGGACCAGCGCCTGCGTCGGGTCGACGCCGATCGCCACCACCGCGAAGGCCGGCAGCATGGTCACGAGCCGGCGGACGAGGAGCGGGATGCGCCAGCCGGTGAAGCCCTGCATCACCAATTGCCCGGCGAGCGTGCCCACCACCGAGGAGGAGATCCCGGAGGCGAGCAGCGACACCAGGAAGGCCGCCCCCGCGGCGGGCCCGAGGAGCGGCGTCAGGGTGCGGTAGGCCTCGCCGATCTCCGCCACCTCGCTGTGGCCGACGTGGAAGGCGGCCGCCGCCATGATCACCATCGCCATGTTGACGAGGCCCGCCAGCAGCAGCGCCACCACCACCTCGCGGTTCGAGTAGCGGACCAGCAGGCGCCGGTCGGCCTCGGTGCGGGGATTGCCCCGGCCCTGGGTCAGGCCCGAATGCAGGAACAGCGCGTGCGGCATCACGGTGGCGCCGATGATCCCGACCGCGATGGTGAGCGCCTGCGCGTCCGGGATCCGCGGGGTGACGAGGCCCTTGGCGGCCTCGCCCCAGGCCACGGGCGCGATCAGGAGCTCGACCGCGTAGCAGAGGCCGATCGTGCCGACCATCGCGCCGATGGCGATCTCCAGCGGCCGGAAGCCCTCGTGCTCCAGGAGCAGGATCGCGTAGGTGACCACCGCGGTGATCGCCATGCCGGCCATGAGCGGCATGCCGGTGAGCAGCGACAGGCCGATCGCGCCGCCGAGGAACTCCGCGAGGTCGGTCGCCATGGCGGCGACCTCGCTGATGCCCCACAGGGCGAGGCGCACCGGCCGCGTCGTCGCGTCCCGGCAGTGCTCGGCGAGGTTCTTGCCCGTGACGATGCCGAGCTTGGCCGACAGGGCCTGGAACAGCATCGCCGTCAGGTTCGCGAGCAGCACCACCCAGAGCAGGCCGTAGCCGTAGCGGGCGCCGGCCTGGATGTTGGTCGCGAAATTGCCGGGGTCCATGTAGGCGATCGACGCCGTCACGGCGGGGCCGGCGAACAGCAGGAACCGGGCCCGGCCGCCGGGACGGCCGTCGAGGACGTCGCGGATCGCGCCCTCGGTCCGCCGGCTCATCGCCCCGGGCGCGGCGCGCCCGGGGGCCGTCGCGGCGTTCGGCGCCACCATGCTCGAACCCTCTCCTCAAAGATATAGCGGAGGCTATATTCAGGGTTCGCGGCCAGGATTCAAGGGGTTGGATTCAAGGGGCCGGCAGCGGCCGCCGGTATCGGCCCCGCGGGACTCCCCTCGAGGTGGCGGTGTTTGCTAGACAGGGGTTGGGGCGGCCCGCGCGGACCGCGGTGGGGGAGAGCCGATGCAGGAACCGTCCGAGCCGGGCTCGCCCGAGACCGCGCTGGTCGATCCCGAGCGCCACGTGGAGAGCTTCCGCCAGGCCCGCGAGGCCCGGCGCTCGGAACTCGTGGAGGATTACGTCGAGCTGATCGACGACCTGATCGGCGACGGCGGCGAGGCGCGGCAGGTGGACATCGCGGCCCGGCTCGGCGTGGCGCAGCCGACCGTCGCCAAGATGCTGAAGCGCCTGTGCGAGGACGGGTTCGTCCAGCAGCGGCCCTATCGCGGCGTGTTCCTGACCGAGGCCGGCCGCCGGCTCGCCGCCCAGGCCCGGGAGCGCCACCGCATCGTCGAGCGCTTCCTGTGCGCCCTGGGCGTGAGCCCCGAGACCGCGCGGCGGGACGCCGAGGGGATCGAGCACCACGTCAGCGCCGAGACGCTCGCGGCGTTCCGCGCCTTCGCGGAGCGGCACGGGGGGGCGTGAGGCGCCCCTCCGACCGTCATCGCCTCGCGCCGCTCGCGGAGACGCTCGCAGAGACGTTGTGTCTGCCGCGACCGCCACCCTCAAGCCGTCGGCGCCGCCACCTTCTGGCGCAGGCCCAGGATCACCGCGCGGAGCATCTCGGCGCCCGCCGCGCCGGCATCCGGCAGGGTGCCGGTGCGGGAGGCGTAGACCCGCTCGTGCACGAAGGCGAGCTTGGCGATCACCGCGGGTGTCAGCTTGAACGGGTAGAGCGCCGGCTGGCCCATGCTGTGGGACAGCGAGTTGATCGCGTAGGTGAGCGGCAGCCACGCGGCGATCAGCCGGTCGAGGTCGGCCGTGTTGTACGGGTCGAAGTCGATCACGGTCGGCGCCTGCGGCCCGGAAGGCCCCCGCTGGCGCAGGCGCGGGCGCACGTGCAGCTCGAAGGTCGAGGCGGTCTCCACCGTGTCGACGATGTGCAGGTAATGCGCGAAGGTCTCGGCGAAATCCTCCCACGGATGGGCCGTGGCGTAGGCCGAGACGTAGGCCTCGTCCCAGTCGGCGGGGGCGCCCCTCGCGTAGTGGTCCTGCAGCGCCTGGACGTAGTCGCGGCGCTCGTCGCCGAACAGCGCCCGGAAGGCGTCCCAGTCGGGGCTGTTCAGCACGAGCAGGTACCAGAAGTAATGCCCGATCTCGTGCCGGAAATGGCCGAGCAGCGTGCGATAATGCTCGCCGAACAGGATCCGGCGGCGCTCCCGCTCGACGTCGTCGGCCTCGGCGATGTTCATGGTGATCAGGCCGTTGATGTGGCCCGTCAGCACCGGCGGCCCGCCGGAGACGCTCTCGGAAGGGTCGACCAGGAAGTCGAAGGCCAGCCCGTCCGTGTACTGGGCGCGGGTGGCGAGCGGCAGTTCCAGGCGCAGCAGCGAGTAGAACAGCCGGTGCTTGGCCGCCTCGATCTGGCGCCAGCGGGCGAGGTTCCAGGGCTGCGACAGGTCCGGCACCACGCGGTTGTGGCGGCAGGCGGTGCAGTAGATGTCGGGGCTGTCCTCCGGCACCAGCCAGTTGCAGGCCTGCGCGAGGGCGTTGTTGCACAGCCGGTAGCGCCGGCCGGGATCCGCGTAGGCGTGGAAGATCTGCGCGCCGCCCATCAGCGGGTGGGCCGAGAGCCCCTGCGGCTCCAGCGCCGAGACCTCGTGGACCGCGCAGGCGTAGCCCAGCGGCCGCGCGCAGCTCTCGCAGGCGGTCGCCTCGAAGGTGACCGGCTGGTCGCAGGCCTGGCACTGGAAGATCTTCATCGCGCGGTCCCGGGCCGGCGGCCGGCCCACCTGCCGGTCAAGCGGGGCCGGGCGGCAAAGTTCCTGCCAGCGGCCCGGACGGCCGGGCGACGCACGGAAATTGCTTGTTGCGCGATCCGTGTCGCATAACCGTGCGGTGGGCGCCGGCGCCAGGGACCGGCAGCGCGACCGCGTTCGATCCTTTCGACGGAGCCATCGTGTCGATCAGAGCCGCCCTGCACCACGTCACGCATTACCGCTACGACCGGCCGATCAGCCTGGGCCCCCAGGTGATCCGCCTGCGCCCGGCCCCCCACGCCCGTACCAAGGTCCCGGCCTACGCGCTCACGGTGACGCCCGCCAACCACTTCCTGAACTGGCAACAGGATCCGAGCGGCAACTGGCTCGCCCGCCTGGTCTTCCCCGAGAAGACCGACGAGCTGAGGATCGAGGTCGACCTCACGGCCGACATGGCGGTGATCAACCCGTTCGACTTCTTCGTGGAGGATTACGCCCAGGTCCGGCCCTTCGCGTACGACCCCGCCCTCGCCGGGGAGCTGGCCCCGTATCTCACGCCCGTCGACGCGGATTGTCCCGAGATGGAGGCGCTGCTGGCCCGTCTCCCGGAGGAGACCAGCACGGTCCAGTTCCTGGTGGCGCTGAACGGCCTGATCGCCCGGGAGACCGCCTACGGCGTCCGCATGGAGCCCGGCGTCCAGACTCCCGCCGAGACCCTGCGGCTGAAGAGCGGCTCCTGCCGCGACTCGGCGTGGCTGCTCGTGCAGGTGCTGCGCCGGATCGGCCTCGCCGCCCGGTTCGTCTCCGGCTACCTGATCCAGCTCGTGCCCGACACGACCGCGGTCGACGGGCCGACCGGCGCGTCGGCGGACTTCACCGACCTGCACGCCTGGGCCGAGGTCTACCTGCCGGGCGCCGGCTGGGTCGGCATGGACGCCACGTCGGGCCTGCTCACCGGCGAGGGCCACATCCCGCTCGCCGCGACGCCGCACTACCACTCCGCCGCGCCGATCTCGGGGGCGATGGAGCCGGCCGAGACCACCTTCGACTTCGCGATGACGATCACCCGCGTCGCCGAGACGCCGCGGATCACCAAGCCGTTCTCGGAGGACGTCTGGGCCGCCATGGACGCGCTGGGCGAGCGGGTCGACGCCGACCTCGCCGCGCAGGACGTGCGGCTGACCATGGGCGGCGAGCCGACCTTCGTGTCGGTGGACGATTTCGAATCGCCCGAGTGGAACATCGCGGCCGTCGGCCCGACCAAGCGCGGGCTCGCCGACCAGCTGATCCGGCGCCTGCGTGACCGGTTCGGCCCGGGGGGGCTGCTCCATTACGGTCAGGGCAAGTGGTATCCCGGCGAGAGCCTGCCCCGCTGGGCCTTCGCGCTCTACTGGCGCAAGGACGGCAAGCCGATCTGGCGCGACCCGGACCTGATCGCGCCGGAGGTGGCCGCCGGGGAGGCGGGGCACGCCACCATCGCGCAGGCCGAGGCGCTCGCCGACGCGCTGGCCCGCCGCCTCGGCCTCGCCGACTACGTCTTCCCGGCCTTCGAGGACGGGGAGCTCTGGGAGCGGAAGACCGCGGCGCTGCCGGTCAACGTCACGCCGGCCGACGCCAAGTCGGGCTCGGCGGAGTTCGACGCCCGGATCAGGCGGGTCTACGCGCGGGGCCTCGGGGAGGCGGCCGGCTACGTCCTGCCGCTGGCAAGCCTGCCCACCGGCAAGGGCGGCGAGGCCGACCGCGTCTGGATCTCGGAGACGTGGGACTTCCGGCGCGGCGCCGCCTTCCTGGTGCCGGGGGACTCGCCGGTGGGCTTCCGCCTGCCGCTGTCGTCCCTGCCCTACGTGCCGCCGGAGCACTATCCCTACTACCAGCCGCAGGACCCGCTGGAGCCCCGCGCCGCCCTCCCCGACGGGCACCCCGAGGGCCATCCCGGCGCCGCTGTGGTCAACGGCTCCGGCATCACCGGCGTCGCGGTGCGCACGGCCCTGTCGTTCGAGCCCCGGGACGGGGTGGTGCGGGTGTTCATGCCGCCGGTGCAGCGCGCCGACGAGTATCTGGAACTCGCGGGCCACCTGGAGGCGGCCGCCGCCGCGCTGAAGCTGCCGATCCACCTCGAGGGCTACGAGCCGCCCTACGACCCGCGGATCGGCGTCATCAAGGTCACCCCCGATCCCGGCGTGATCGAGGTGAACGTCCACCCGGCCGCCTCGTGGCGGGAGGCGGTGTCCATCACCACCGACCTCTACGCCGAGGCCCGCCAGACCCGGCTCGGCGCGGAGAAGTTCATGACCGACGGGCGCCACACCGGCACCGGCGGCGGCAACCACGTGGTCATGGGCGGCGTCACGCCGGACGATTCCCCGTTCCTGCGCCGGCCCGACCTGCTCAAGAGCCTCGTGCTCTACTGGCAGCGCCACCCCGCGCTCTCGTACCTGTTCTCGGGCCTCTATATCGGGCCCACGAGCCAGGCGCCGCGCATGGACGAGGCCCGCCACGACGGGCTCTACGAGCTGGAGATCGCGCTGGCCCAGGTGCCGGCCCCGGACGCGCCCAACATCCCGCGCTGGCTCGTCGACCGGATCTTCCGCAACATCCTCGTCGACGTCACCGGCAATACCCACCGGGCCGAGATCTGCATCGACAAGCTGTACTCGCCGGACGGCCCGACCGGGCGCCTCGGCCTCCTGGAGTTCCGCGCCTTCGAGATGCCGCCGGACGCGCGGATGAGCCTCGCGCAGCAGCTCCTGCTCCGCGCCCTCGTGGCGTGGCTGTGGCGCGAGCCGCAGACCGGCGGCTGTGTCCGCTGGGGCACGAACCTCCACGATCGGTTCATGCTGCCGCATTTCCTCTGGTCCGACTTCCTCGCGGTGCTGGAGGATCTCCGGGCGGCGGGGTACGATTTCGATCCGGTCGCCTTCGAGGCGCAGGCCCTGTTCCGGTTCCCGGTCTTCGGCACGGTCGAGCAGGGCGGGGTCCGGATGGAACTCCGCCAGGCGCTGGAGCCCTGGCACGTGATGGGCGAGGAAGGGACCAGCGGGGGCACCGTGCGCTTCGTGGACAGCTCGGTCGAGCGGCTGCAGGTCAGGGTCGAGGGCTTCGTGCCCGAGCGGCACGTCATCGCCTGCAACGGCCGCCGCCTGCCCATGACCTCCACCGGCCGCGGCGGCGAGGCCGTGGCGGGCCTGCGCTTCAAGGCGTGGCAGCCGGCCTCCTCCCTGCATCCGACGATCCCCGCGCACTCGCCGCTGACCTTCGACATCCTCGACGCCTGGAGCGGCCGCTCCCTCGGCGGCTGCCGCTACCACGTCGCCCATCCGGGCGGGCGCAACTACGAGACCCACCCGGTCAACGCCTACGAGGCGGAGGGGCGGCGCCTCGCCCGGTTCCAGCCGAACGGCCACACGCCGGGCCGGCTGGAGATGCCCCGCCCGGAATCGAGCGCCGAGTTCCCGCTGACCCTCGACCTGCGGACGCCGGCCCCGCAATGACCCGCGATGTTCGGACATCCGGGGCGGACACCGGCGCGGTCGACAGAGCGCGACGCGCCCCCGCCCCCGCCCCCGCCCCCGTGCGGGAGAGGGACCCGCGCTCCGTTCTGCGGCCGCGTCGTCGTCCACGCTGCGTGGATCCGCGAGCCGCGATGACCCGGGATCCGTGATGGAGGCGGCGCTCGCGGGCAGCCGCGGCCGGGCCGAGCGGCCGGAGGGCGCGCGCGAGCGCGTCGCCCGCTGGAGCGCGGGCTACCGCCCCGCCCCCGGCCGGCCGGACGAGTTCCTGGGCCCCGACGGCGCGCCCCGCGGGGCATGGCCGCGCCTGCTCGACCGTCTCGGCGGCCTCACCGAGCCGGAGATCATGGCCCGGTTCGTCGCGGCGGAGCGGCACATCCGGGACGCGGGCATCTCGTTCCGCATCGCCGGCGACCAGCGCGAGCACCCCTGGCCGCTGGGCTGCCTGCCCCTGGTGATCGAGGGGCCGGAATGGGCGGCGCTGAGTGCCGGCATCGTCCAGCGCGCGGAGCTGATGGAGGCGATCCTCGCCGACGCCTACGGCGAGGGGCGGCTGGTCGCCGAGGGGCTCCTCCCCGCCGCGATCGTGGCCGGCACGCCCGAGTTCCTGCACCCGCTCCACGGTGTCGCGCCCCCCGGCGGCCACTACCTCAAGCTCTACGCGGCCGATCTCGGCCGGGGACCGGACGGGCGCTGGCAGGTGCTCGCCGACCGGACCCAGGCGCCCTCGGGCCTCGGCTGGGCGCTGGAGAACCGCATGGTCCTGGCCCGGACCTTCCCGGACTTCTTCCAGGACCTCCACGTCGAGCGCCTGCCGGCCTTCTTCCAGGCGTTCCGCGACGGGCTGGCGCTGGGGGCGGAGCGCGCCGACCCGCGGATCTGCCTGCTGACCTCCGGCCCCTACAGCAGCACCTACGTCGAGCAGGCGGCGCTCGCCCGCTACCTCGGCCTGATGCTGGTGGAGGGCGACGACCTCGTCATGCGCGACGGGCGCCTGCACGTGCGCACCGTCTCGGGCCTGAAGCGGGCCGACGCCCTGTGGCGGCGGATCGACGCCGACTTCCTCGACCCCCTGGAGCTGAACCCGGCCTCGCGCCTCGGCGTGCCCGGCATCCTCGACGCCCTGCGCAACGGCTCCCTGGTGATGGCCAACATGCCGGGCGCGGGGCTCGTCGAGTCGGCCGCCCTCGCCCCCTACCTCGACGGCATCGCCCGGCGCGTCCTCGGCGAGCCCCTGCGGCTCGGCCATCCGCGCACGTGGTGGTGCGGCGACCTCGAGGGCCTGGCGCACGCGCGGGCCAACCTCGACAGCCTGATCCTGCGCCCGGCCGCCACGCCCCAGCGCGGGGCGGGGCGCGACGCGATCCTGGCCGGCCCGATCCTGGCGGCGGAGCGCGAGCGGGTCGTGGCGGCCCTGCGCGACCGGCCCTTCGACTACGTCGCCCAGGAGGCGGCGCCGCTCTCGACGATGCCGGGCTGGGAGCGCGGCCCGGACGGCCTGTTCCTGACGCCCCGCCCCTTCGTGGTCCGCGTCTTCGCCGCGCGGACGCCCCTCGGCTGGCAGGTCATGCCCGGCGGCTTCTGCCGGGTCTCGGAGCGCGAGGACGTCGACCCGATCGAGCTGCGGCTCGGCATCCGCTCCGCCGACGTCTGGGTCCTGTCCGAGGAGCCGGTCGCCGCGCCCCTGATCGGCACGCAGGCGGCGCCGCGGGTGCGGCGGGTCGGCGGGCACCTCCCCGCCCGGGCCGCCGACGGCCTGTTCTGGCTCGGCCGCTACCTGGAGCGCGGCGAGGCGGTGATCCGGCTGGTGCTCGCCCACCTGCGCAGCGTCGGCGACGCCGTCGGGACCGACATCTCGGGCGCCCTCGACACGCCGGCGGCCCTGGCGCTCCGGGCGCTGCTGCACGAGTGGGGCGCCATCGCGGCCGCCGACCTGCCGACCGCCCGCCTCGCCCAGGAGGCGCTGGCCGGGCGCGACCGGCCGGGCTCGGCCCGGTCCCACGTCATCGCGGCCCGTCGCAACGCCGCCGCGCTCCGCGCCCGCCTGTCGGGCGAGGCGTGGCGGGTGCTCGCCGACCTGAACGAGTTCCTGTCCCTCAACACCGAGCGGGCCTTCACCGAGTCGCAGCTCGCGGGCCGGGCCGAGCGGGCCCTGAGCCAACTCGCGGCGCTCGCCGGCCTCACCCACGAGAATATGAGCCGCGCCGAGGGCTGGCACTTCATCGAGCTCGGGCGGCGGATCGAGCGGGCGATCAACACCGGCGCCTTCGCGCTGGCCTTCGCCAACGACGAGGCGACCCCCGGCTGCCTCGGGGTGATGCTGTCCCTGTGCGATTCGCAGATCAGCTACGGGCGGCGCTACCTGCAGGGGGCGGCCCTCGACCCCGTGCGCGACATGGTGCTGCTCGACCCCTACAACCCGCGCTCGATCGCCTTCCAGGCGGAGGCGATCACCCGGCACCTCGCCGACCTGCCGGCGCTCGCCGCGGACGGGATCCCCGAGCCCCATTGCCGCCTCGCGACCCGGATCCTGGCGGAGCTGCGCAGCGGCGAGGCCGCGGATTTCGACGCTGTGCGCCTGACCGCGCTCGCGACCGACCTCGAGCGCCTCGCCGACGGCATCGCGGCCCGCTACTTCCCCACCGGGCCGAACGCGCTGCGCCCCGAGAAGCTGACGGGGCTGGCTTGATGCTGTGTGTCCTTGACGCTGCCGCCTCAAGGACGATCCGCAGCACGGGCTGCGGCGCGCCTTCGCGCTTGCCGGCGACCGCAGGCGACGGACGTCGCGATGGGCGGTGGCCGGGATGATCTACACGCTGCGCCACCGCACCGCCTACCGCTACGGCCGGCCGGTGCACTTCGCCCGCTGCACCCTGCGGCTCAAGCCGCAGGATTGCGAGGGCCAGAGCGTGCTGGCGAGCGCGGTCACGATCGACCCGAGCCCCGCCCGCGCTTTGATGCGGCGCGACTATCTCGGGATCGACGCGGTGGCGATCACCCTGGAGACACCCCACACCACCTTCAGCGTCGAGGCGCTCTCCACCGTGCGGGTCGAGCGCCCGGCCCCGCCGCCGCCCGAATCCGGGATGGCCTGGGAGCGGGTCCGCGATGCCGTTCTCGCCGGGCGCGACCTCGGCGGCCGGGCGCCGGTGCACTTCCTGTTCCCGAGCAGCCGGGTGCCGCTGCTGCCCGCGATCACCGACTACGCGCGCCCGAGCTTCACCGCCGGCCGCAGCGCCTACGGGGCGGCCCACGACCTGATGCTGCGGATCGGCCGGGATTTCCGCTTCGATTCCAAGGCCACCACCGTCTCGACGCCGCTCGCCGACTCCTTCGCGCTCCGGGCCGGGGTCTGCCAGGACTTCGCCCACGTGATGATCGCGGCCCTGCGCGGCATGGGCCTGCCCGCGGCCTATGTCAGCGGCTACCTGCGCACGGTGCCGCCGCCTGGCCGGCCGCGCCTGCGCGGGGCGGATGCGAGCCACGCCTGGGTGGCGGTCTGGTGCGGCACCGGCTGGCTCGGCCTCGACCCGACCAACGGCGTCGCGGTGCGGGACGACCACATCGTGGTGGCCCGCGGCCGCGATTACGGCGACGTGGCGCCGGTCGACGGCATCGTCAGCGGCTCGGGCAAGCAGCGCCTCAAGGTCGAGGTCGACGTCATCCCCGACACCGAGACGCGGGATCTCGCGCTGGTGGGATGAGGTGACGCTCCGTCATCGCGAGCGCAGCGAAGCGACCCAGGGCGGCGCGACATCCCCGAAGGTGGCGCGACACCGGATCGCTCCGCTCCGCCCGCAAGGACGGGGATGTCGCGGACGCCACCCTCACCACATCGACTTGGCCGCCCGCTCCGGCCATTCCGCGTCGTAGCGCTGGCCGCCGACCTCGCCCGCGGTCAGCGCCGCCAGGATCGCCCCCGGCGTCGGCAGGCTTCCCGGGTCGACGCGGGCTTCCGGATCCCACAGCCCAGCCCGGATGATCGCCCGGGCGCACTGGAAGTACACCTCCGCGACGGTGATCACGAGGGCGGTGCGCGGCGCGTGGCCGTCGACCCGGAACGAGGCGAGCAGGTCCGGGTCGGCCGAGATCACCGCCCGGCCGTTCACCCGCAGCGTCGTGCCGGAGCCCGGGATCAGGAACAGCAGCGCCACCCGCGGGTCGCGCACGACGTTGCGGAGCGAGTCGATCCGGTTGTTGCCCCGCCGGTCGGGCAGGATCAGCGTGCGCGGGTCGGCGACCCGCACGAAGCCCGGCCGGTCCCCGCGCGGGCTGCAATCGAGCCCCTCGGGACCGGCGGTCGCCAGCACCGCGAAGGGCGAGGCCGCGATCAGCGCCGCGTAGTCCGGCGTGATCGCGGCCGCCACCTTCACCGTCGAGGCGGGCGCCAGGGGCGCGCTGTAGAGCGCCTCCAGCGCGGCGAGATCGTCGACGATCATCGCGCCCTCACGCGACCGGGGCGGCCTTGCCGGCCGCGAAGGCTTCGTGGTCGGCGACCAGCGCCCCCGACAGCGCCGAGGCGATCAGGCCCCGGGTCTCGTCGACGCCGTAGAGGGCCACGAAGGAGCCGAACCGGGGTCCGCGCGCCTCACCGAACAGCACGTTGTAGAGGCTCGTGAACCACGCCTGCGACACGCCGGGCCGCCCGTCCGGGCTCTTGGCCTTGCCGGACGTGTCGGGGAAGTGGCGCCGGCCGACCTCGTAGACCGCCGCCTGCAGGGCCTCGGGATCGGTGGAGCCGGCATGCTCGGCTAGCGTCTCCGACAGGTCCTCCAGGGCCGCCCGCTCCTCGGGCGTCGGCGCCCGGTAGGTCTTGGCCGGCCGCACGAAGTCCGAGAAGTACTTCAGGGCGTGCTTCACCAGCCGGTCGAGGCCCGGATGGGTCTCCGGCCCGGTCCGCGGCGCGTAGCGGCGGATGAAGCCCCACAGCACCGCCGGATCCTCGGTGTTGGCGACCGCCGCGAGGTTGAGCAGCATCGCGAAGGTCAGGCTCGCGCCCTCGACCCGCTCGGGCTCCGGCGGGGTGCCGGCGTGGAGGTGCCAGACCGGGTTGCCCAGCCGCAGCTTCGCGTCCTGGCCGGCGTAGCGGTCGAGGAAGCCGATATACTCGTCGACGTGCCGGGGGATCACGTCGAAGAACAGGCGCTTGGCCTCGCGCGGCTTGTTGTACATGAACAGGGCGAGCGATTCCGGCGTGCCGTACTTGAGCCACTCGTCGATGGTCAGGCCGTTCCCCTTCGACTTCGAGATCTTCTGGCCCTTCTCGTCGAGGAACAGCTCGTAGTTGAACCCCTCCGGCGGCTCGCCGCCGAGCGCCCGGGCGATCTTGCCTGAGAGCTTCACCGAGTCGATCAGGTCCTTGCCGGCCATCTCGTAATCGACGCCGAGCGCCACCCAGCGCATCGCCCAGTCGGGCTTCCACTGCAGCTTGGCGTGGCCGCCGGTCACCGGAGTCTCGTAGCGCTCGCCCGTGGCGGGATCGCGCCACACGATCGTGCCGCTCTCCGCCCTCACCTCGTCGATCGGCACCTGCATCACGTGGCCGGTGACCGGGTGGAGCGGCAGGAACGGCGAGTAGCTCGCCGAGCGCTCGGCCCGCAGCGACGGCAGCATGATCTCCATCACGGAATCGTAGCGCTCCAGCACGCGCAGCAGCGTCGCGTCGAACACGCCCGCGCGGTAGCACTCGGTCGCCGAGCGGAACTCGTAACTGAAGCCGAAGGCGTCGAGGAAGCGGCGCAACTCGGCGTTGTTGTGCGCGCCGAAGCTGTCGTGGGTGCCGAACGGGTCCGGCACGCGGGTGAGCGGCTGGTTGAGGTGCGCGGCCAGCATCTCCCGGTTCGGGACGTTGTCGGGAACCTTGCGCAGCCCGTCCATGTCGTCCGAGAAAGCGATCAGCCGGGTCGGCACCGCGTCGCGGGTAAGCACCCGGAAGGCGTGGCGCACCATGGAGGTGCGGGCGACCTCGCCGAACGTGCCGATATGCGGCAGGCCCGACGGGCCGTAGCCGGTCTCGAACAGCACCTCGGTCTTGCCGGATTTCTCCAGCCGCGCCACGAGCTTGCGCGCCTCCTCGAAGGGCCAGGCGGCGGCGTTGGCGGCGGCCTCGATCACGTCGGCGTCGAGGGTCAGGGCTGGGGGAGCGGCGGGCATGTCGTTGGAGACGATCTTCAGGGCTGAACGCGTTGGGGAGCGCGCACCCTAGAGCGGTTCGCATCGGAGCGGAACGCCCGGAGGTGCAATGCGGGGTTCCATCGCGGGCTCGCGCGTGAGGCCTGTGCGTGCGGCCTATGACAGCGTGGGCCGGTTTCGGCTTGGCAGACGCACGCCCGATCCGCTCGGCTTCCTGCGCGTTCCAGGCCGAATCGCGAATCCCCGATCTCCGAATCTCGCCCTCATCCTGAGGTGCCGCTGCGCAGCACCTCAGGATGAGGGCGAGGAGGGGAAGTCCCGAGTCGAACAGGCTCTCGGCGCCGAACCTTGGCCCAGATGGCGCGGATCTCCGCATCGGTGGCGCGATCGCCGCGCGCCTCGGCGGCCCCGGATTCGTCGAGCTCCGCCTCTTCCTCCGGGGTGAACCGGTAAACCGGGGCCTCGTCCCCCGCGAAGGCCAGCATGAGCCGGGCGCTCTCGTCCTGAGGGTCCGGGGACGGGTCGCGCCTTCGCCACCGCCTGCTCGAGCAGATCCGCCACGGTGCCGTCCGCGTGCCGTCCGACAACCGAAGCCCGGCAGCAGGATCCCCATTCCTGGTGGCGACGAAAGCCCTCAGAACGGGCTGACGGGGAAGAACCGCAGGTACAGCTCGGTGTACTTGCCGTCGTCCCAGACCCGCTGGAGCGCGTCGTCCAGCGCCCGGGAGAGGGCAGCGTCCTCCTGGCGGGTGATCAGGCCGATCCCCTCCCCGAAATAGCGGTTCTCGAGGTAGTCGCCGCCGGTGAGCGCGCAGCAACTCTCCGCGTCCTGGCCGCCGACGAACAGGGCGAGGTTGAGGCCGTCGGCGAACAGGTAGTCGATCTCGCCGCGCTTGAGCGCGCTCTCGGCCGCCGTGAGATCGGTGAAGTCCTTCGGTACGGCCTTCGGGAAGAACGCCTTGAGGTAGGCCGCGTGGGCGCTGCCGGCGATGACCCCGACGCTGCGGCCGGCGAGCGCCGCCGCGGAGGGGACCGGCAGGCCCTTGTCGGCCCGGGCCGCGAAGCGCGCCGGCCAGCGGAAATACGGCCGCGTCGCCAGGAATCGCGACCGCAGGGACGCGGTCAGCGGGATGGCGGCCGCGACCACGTCGCCCTGCTTGCCGTCGAGGGCGTCCAGCAGGGTGTCGAAGCGGCGCGCCTGCACCGTGCAGGTGATCGTCAGCTTCTCGCAGACGGCCCGGGCGAGCTCGACCACGAAGCCCGTCGGGTTGCCGTCGGGGCCGGCGAAGTGCAGCGGCGGGAACTCGTCGTCCGTGAGGAAGCGGACCGCCCGGCCGGTCTGCGGCGCCTCGATCCGCTCGCCCCGGCTGCGCGGGTTCCAGAAATCCGGGATCGTGACGGCGGGGGTGGCGGTGACGCCCGTGGCCGGCGCGGCCGGGGGCGCCGCGGCGGCGGCCGGCCCCGCGAGGAGCGCCGCGACCGCGGCCGCCGCGATCCGGGATGGGATGGCTGTCCTATCGCCTCTTGACGACGGGGACGGGGCGGTGCTCCTCTCGGAGCGCGGGGGCGGGGACTGGCTCACCCCCCTCCTCTACCACGTCCTCGGGCCGCCGGGGGAGCGCGCGGCGTGTCGTTCCAGCGCCCGCCCGCGGGGCCGGAGGGCCTGCCGCCGGAGATCGCCTTCCTGCTGGACGAGGGCGTCGACGCGCGGCTGCTGGCCCGGGCCGCCGCCGCGGCGACCGCGGCCGGGACCGACGCGGCGACCGCGCTGATGAATGCCGGCCTGATCGCGGAATCGGCCTACTACGCGGCCCTGGCCCGGGCGCTCGGCGCCCCCTACCTCGACGGCCCGATCCCGTTCGGCCTGGGCCTGCGCTTCCCCGACAGCCTCGTGGCCGGCCTCGCGCCGCTGGCGCCGGGCGCGGTGGCGCCCTGGGTCCTGGCGCCCCGCGGGCGGGCGATCGCGGACCTCCTCGACGCCGCCGGCCGCGCCGCTGGCCACGCCGCCGTGCCGGCGATCACCAGCCCTACCCGCCTGCGCGAGGCCGTGTTCGCGTCCGTGCCCGGGCAGGTGGCGGATCACGCGGCGCACGACCTGCGGCGGCACGGCCCCGAGTGGGCGGCCGCCCCCGAGCCGGCCTTCCGCTGGCTGCTGGTCCTCGCCCTCGGCGGGACCGCCGCGCTCTGCCTGTGCGCGGCGCTGCCGGCCCCGCTGGCGCGCGCGGTGATGACGGCCGGGCAGGTCCTGTTCCTGGCCATGGCGACCCTGCGGATCGCGGCCCTCGCCATAGCGGCCCCGGTCGCCGCGGAGGCGGTGGTGCCCCTCGCCGAGGCCGACCTGCCGGTCTACACGATCCTCGTCCCCCTCCACCGCGAGGCGGCGGTGGTGCCGGACCTGCTCAGGGCGCTCTCCGCCCTCGACTATCCGGCCGCCAAGCTCGACATCAAGCTGCTGCTCGAGGCGGACGACGCGGAGACCGCCGCGGCTCTCCCCCGCGACACCCTCCCGGCCCGGTTCGAGGTGATCACGGTGCCGCCGGGCGGCCCGCGCACCAAGCCGCGGGCGCTCAACGCCGCGCTGCCGCTGGCTCGCGGCACCCTGATCACGGTCTACGACGCCGAGGACGTGCCCGATCCCGGGCAACTGCGGCTGGCGGCCGCCCTGTTCGCGCGCCTGCCCGCGCGAACCGCCTGCCTCCAGGGGCGGCTCGTGATCGACAATGCCGGCGATTCGCGCCTCGCCCGTGCCTTCGCCCTCGAATATGCCGGGCTGTTCGACGTGCTGAACCCGGCCTTCGCCCGCTGCGGCCTGCCGGTCCCGCTGGGCGGCACCTCGATGCACCTGCGCACCGACGTGGTGCGGGCTCTGCACGGCTGGGACGCCCACAACGTCACCGAGGACGCGGATCTCGGCCTGCGCCTCGCGCTGGCGGGCTACACCGTCGGCGACCTGCCCAGCCCGACCTTCGAGGAGGCGCCGGCCCGCCTCGGGCCCTGGCTCGGCCAGCGCACCCGCTGGCTGAAGGGCTTGGTCCAGACGAGCCTCACCCACGGGCGGCACCCGCTGGCCAACGCCCGCAGGCTCGGCGGCCTGGAGACGCTCTGCGCCGCCGCCCTGGTCCCCGGGACGGTGGTCTCGGCGCTCGCCTACCCGGCCTGCCTCGCCGCGGCGGCGTGGTCCTTCCTGGTCCGGGACATCCCGGCCGCCCCCGTCTTCCTGGACAACCTCTCCACGGGGCTCGCCATCACGCTGTTCGGGACGGGGCTCGCCGCCCTGGTCCTGCCCGCCCTCGTCGGCTGCGCCCGGCGCGGCTGGGGGGACCTCGCCCGGTCGGTCCCGTGGATGCCGGTCTACTTCCTGCTGGTCAGCCTCGCCGCGTGGCTGGCGCTGATCGAGCTGGTCCGGGCGCCGCTGCGCTGGAACAAGACCCGGCACGGCCTCGCGCGGACCTCCCGCAGCGGCCGCCGGCGGCGGGCGTACCCTGCGACAGCCTGCGACACCGGGACGTGACCCGGCGGCGGCGGATGCGCGTCGGCTTGATCTGGATCAGTCGCGGGCCCGCGCCGGGCCGCTAGCTTGGCCAGCCGGCTCCCGCCCGCGCCGCGGGCGGCCGGTGATTCGCCTCGCGGTGGTCCAAGCGATGCCGGCCTATCACCTCCGACGCACCCTCGAGCACGCGGACGGCCGCTGCGGCCTCGCCTTCGCCAGCGACCGCCTGGAGGCGGACGACGCGGAGGCGGCGATCCGCCGCGCCCGCGACCTGTGCCGGACCGCCGCCAACATGCTCCTGACCGGGGCGGTGCTGACCGATTCCCTCGGCCGGATCCTGTGGTCGTTCACCCTGGCGCTGGCCCGGGAGCCGCTCTGCGTCCGGCCGACGAGCTGAGGGCCCCGACGGAACCCGCGCGGATCGGCGCGCCGTGCAACGCCCGCGGCCCGCGCGCCGTTGTCCCGCACGGGCGCGGCCCGGAGAGGCCGAGAGCGCGGCCGAGCGAGCTGCCGGGAGAGCTGCCATGAGCACGATCGCGATCCTGATCGGCACGCAGGCGGGGGCGCGCCTCCTGGCCGCCGCCTCCGAGCGGGAGGCGGCCCTCTCGGCCGAGGCCTTCCTGCTGCGCCTGCCCGTCCGCGCCCTCCCGGCGCCGCTCTGGGTGCAGTGCGCCGACCCGGCGGTCAGCGGCCGCCTCACCGGCTACCTGAACGGCCTGCAGGCCGAGCAGGTGCGCGAGCGCGACCCGAGCCGGGTCTGAGGCCCGGCGCTGAGGCCCGGCGCTGAGGACCGACGCTGAGGACCGACGATCCGTGAGACGCATTTCCCTGCGCCGCGCCATGCTCTAACTCCGTCCGCATGAGCGAGACACGCGACGCGGGCCGGTCCGGGGCGAGCGGGGGGCGGGACGCCGATCCCGCCGCGGAGGCGCCCCTGGGCCGGCTCCTGCGCCTGATGGCGACCCTGCGCGATCCCGTCGCCGGCTGCCCCTGGGACGTGGCGCAGAGCTTCGCCACCATCGTGCCCTACACGATCGAGGAGGCCTACGAGGTCGCCGACGCGGTGGCGCGGGGGGACCTCGGCGACCTGCGCGACGAGCTCGGCGACCTGCTGCTCCAGGTGGTGTTCCACGCCCGCATGGCCGAGGAGCGGGGCGCCTTCGCGTTCGACGACGTGGCCCGCGCCATCGGCGACAAGCTGGTCCGGCGCCACCCCCACGTCTTCACCCCGGACGGCGCGCCCCTGCCCGCCGGCTCGCCCCTGCGCGACCCCGCGGCGGTCGAGGCCCAGTGGGCGGCGATCAAGGCGCAGGAGCGGGCGGCCCGGCAGGCAGAGCGGCGGGACGCGGGGCTCGCGCCGGACCCGGCGCCCGACCCCCTCGGCGGCGTCGCGCGGGCGCTGCCGGCCCTCGCCCGGGCGGAGAAGATCTCCCGGCGGGCGGCCGCCTACGGCTTCGACTGGGACGACGCCGCCCAGGTCGTCGATAAGGTCCGCGAGGAGACCGACGAGGTCGCCGAGGCCCTGGCGGCGGGCGACCCGGAGGCCCTGTCCGAGGAGATCGGCGACCTCCTGTTCTCGGTGGCGAACCTCGCGCGGCACGCCGGGATCGACCCGGAGACCGCCCTGCGCGACGGCACCGCCAAGTTCGAGCGGCGCTTCGCCGCCATGGCGCGGCATCTCGCGGCGTCCGGGGGCGCCCTCGGCCGCTCCGACCTCGCCGCCATGGAGGCGGCGTGGCAGGCGGCCAAGCGCGACGAGGCGGCGGGACAGGCGTAGCGGCGCTGTCAGGCCGCCCCGCCCCGCCCCGCCCTGCCCGCTCGCGGCCCGAGATGCCGGCTCGTCGCGGCGGATCCGTCGGGCTCCGAAACGGTGATCCGACGCGTTGGCGTTCCGGCGGGCGGGCGTTAAACCCGTGCCATGTTCGACGACGCGGCCGCTCGGCGCTACCTCGCGGGACTGGCCCCCGTGGCGGCGGGGTCGGTGCGCTGGCTCATCTACGATCACGACCGGCAATGGGTCTCGGTCGTGGACGGCGATCTCGTGTCCCTGCGGCAGGATTGCCTGCACGTCCTCGACGTCTCCGCGGAGGCGGACGCCACCGCGTCCCTCGTCGACGCGATCCGCGAGTTCCTCGCCGAAGGGACGGAGCGCACCCCGCAGATCGTCGCCCTCTCGTGCGCCGTGCTGATGCAGAGCGTCGGGGATCTCGACGCGGTCTTCGATCGGATCCGGTCCGGTGTCATGGCAACCCTCGTCTACGCCGAGGACGTCGTGGTCAGGCCCGTCGCCGGGTAGCGCGGATCGGCCCTCGCCCGGACGCGCCGCCCGACCGGGCCGGCTGCCTTCGCGGCTGCCTTCGCGGCGATCCTCCGCGGCTCCCCCGCGCGGCGAGGGCTCGACACGTCGCGGCGCGCGGATATGTTCCGCGCATGCGCTTCACCCTGCCCGCCCTCGCCGTCCTCGCCGTCACCGCCGCCCTGTCCCGGCCGGCCGCGGCCGAGACCATCCTCCAGGAGCGGTTCGGGTGCCACACCCAGGAGGTCACGGACCGCCTGTTCAAGCTGGTCATGGCGGGCGACGAGTCCGGGTTCGGCCAGCTGCTGCAGGGCAGCCTCGCCAGCGGCGAGTGCCGGTCGTTCAAGCCCGGCGAGGAGGTCCGGCTCGAGTCCCGGACGATGAGCTACGGCTGCCTCGCCCTGAAGGACACGCAGGATCGCTGCTACTGGACGCCGCTGAGCGCCATCGAGAAGTCGAACTGACGGCGAACTGACGCCCCCGCGGGGCGGCGGCGAACCGGCGCCCGGAGGCGCCGGCCCGCCCGCGCGGCCGGTGCGCGGTCAGGCGGCCTTCTTCCCCCGGCCCTTCGACGGCTCCGCGTCCGGCTCCGCCCCGCCGGGCTCGCCCGCGGCGTTGATCGACTCGGCGATCTTCGAGAGCAGCGCGTCGGTCCGCTTCTCCTCCTGCAGGGTCTCGTCCAGGAGCTGGGCGGCGTCCGCGTAGCCGAGCTGGGCCGCCCAGGTCTTCAGGGTGCCGTAGCGGGCGATCTCGTAGTGCTCCACCGCCTGGGCGCAGGCGGCCAGCACCGCGTCGGCGGCCGGGCTGTCGGCGAAGTCGTCGAGATCCTCCTCCATCTCCGAGACGATGCCCTGCATCGCCTCGCAGGTCTTGGCCCGGGCCGGCTTGCCGATGATCTCGAAGACCTGCGTCAGGCGCTCCACCTGCTGGGCGCTCTCCTCGGCGTGGGTCTCGAAGGCCTGGCGCAGCTCGTCGTGCTCCGCCGCCTTGGCGGATTTCTTGAGGGCTTTCACCGACTGCTTCTCGGCGTAGTAGACGTCCTTCAGGGTCT
The DNA here is from genome assembly GCF_040544715.1 of Methylobacterium sp. 1030. Taxonomy (NCBI): domain Bacteria; kingdom Pseudomonadati; phylum Pseudomonadota; class Alphaproteobacteria; order Hyphomicrobiales; family Methylobacteriaceae; genus Methylobacterium; species Methylobacterium sp. 1030. The sequence goes on from NZ_JBEPKM010000008.1 coordinate 151,898, forward strand.
CGTAGAAGGCGTCCTGCAGCGTCTTCTGCTTGGCCATTCGGTCTGTCTCCGCTGGGGTCCACGCGCCATGTTCGGCGGCGTCCTCCGGGGAACTCCGGTCCGGCCGGCCGTATCCGGGCGATATCTTCGCCCTGTGGAGGAACCTTTCGGGGCTCAGCCGCCCGCCCCGTCCGGGCGCGGCTTCCGGCTGCCCCGCGGTGCGCCGCCCGGCTTCGGGCGCAGGCGGTCGAGGACCGTTTCCAGGGCGCGCTCCACCGCGTCGCGGTCCGGCACGGTCTCCGGCACCGCGTCCGGCGGAGGCGGGGGCGATCGGCCCGGGTCGCGGCGCTTCGGCATGTCGTCCGCCCGTATCGCCGCCGGGCCGACCGGTCTTCCGGCCCGCGCGGCGGCTTCCGGCCGGTCGATCGGCCAGGATCCTGGGATCAAAGCCTGCCGGGATCCGGGGATCCCGGGATCCTGTGATCAAGGTTCGCGGATGGTTGCCGGCGCGTCGGGATCCGGACCTTTCGGCGGCCGTGCCGGATCACCGGAGATCTCGGTCGCGCCCTGTCCGGACCCGCGGCGGCCGCCGAACGGCCAGTCGATCAGGCCGCCGGCCCAGAGCGCCGCCCAGACGAAGACCGGCTGAAACGCGAGCCGCGGCCCGTGGTACCACCAGGAATCCGGGATGCCCTCGACGTGGACGTGCTCGAACGCGTGCTTGAGGTTCGCCGGGTAGACGCAGACCGCGTAGAGGGCGAGGCCGAGCGCGGCCGCCCGGCGGAACCGCCCGGTGAGGAGGCCGACCGCGCCCGCGATCTCGCACAGGCCGGTCGCCAGGATGACGAGCCGCGGCTGCGGCACCCAGTCGGGCATGAGCGGCAGCATCGCGTCGGTCGCCACGAGGTGGACCACGCCGATGAACCCGTAGGTCGCCGCGAGCGCGTAGCGCAGCCGGCGCCGCCAAGTCTCGATTGACGCCTCGATCGCTCCCTCGGTCACGCGACCGCGTCCTCCGTGACGCCGCAGGCCTGCGCCAGGCGGGCGCGCAGGGCCGCCACGAGGCGGGTCACCGCCGGATGGCCGGCGCCCGGGCCGGCGCTCGGGAAGGCCGTGTCGCCGATGGCCGTCACGGGGGCCAGGAGCCGCAGGGAGTTGGTCAGGAACACGGCCTCCGCGCCGAGGAGATCGGGCAGGCCGAGCGACCGTTCCTCGGCCCGCAGCCCGCATCCGGCGGCGAGACCCAGCACCTCCGCCCGCACGATGCCGGCGAGCACGCCGTCCCCGAGCGGGGGCGTCACCAGATTGGCGCCGAACAGGGCGAAGAGATTGCCGGTGCCCGCGCAGGCGACGCGGCCCCGGGTGTTGCGGAACAGCGCCTCGTCGAACCCCGCGGCGGCGGCCTCGCGGGCGGCCAGCACCGCGTCGAGATAGCCCAGCGTCTTCAGGCGGGCGGCGGGGGAGGTGTCGTTGCGGGCGATGGCCGTCGGCCACAGGCGCAGGGGCGCGAAGGACGCGGCCCTGGCGCTCGCGGCCGCGGTGGCGAACAGGGTCGGGTTCGGCGCGTCCGGCGGCCTCAGGCCGCGCGGGCCGGAGCCGCGCGTCAGCGTGGTCCGGATCGCGAGCCGCTCCCCCTGACCCGCGAGGTCCCGCATGGCCGCACGGATCCGCTCGGGTTCGGCGGGGATCCCCAGCGTCTCCGCGGAGGCCACGAGCCGGGCGATATGGGCGTCCTCGAAGGCGACGCGGCCGCCGAGCGCCAGTGCGGTGTCGAACAGGCCGTCGCCGAGCGTCAGGCCGCGGTCGGTGTGGTCGAGCGGAGCCGTGGTTCCGGGCAGAAGCGCCCCGTCACGCCACAGCATCGCGGCGCCCCTCCGGCCTATCCCGCCACGCGCGGGCGAGATCCAGGAAATTGGCGAACAGGGCGTGGCCGCCCTCGGTCAGGACCGATTCCGGGTGGAACTGGATGCCGTAGGTCGGGTGGGTCCGGTGCGACAGCGCCATCACCTCCCCCTCCTGCGAGACCGCGTCGACCGAGAGGTGTCTTTCCATGTCGGGGCCGGGATTCACGACCAGCGAGTGGTAGCGCCCGACCGGCATCGGCGCCGGGATTCCGGAAAACAGGCGCTCGCCGGTATGGGCGATCGGCGTCATCTGCCCGTGGAGGGGGCGCTGTGCCCGCGCGACCGTGCCGCCGAAGGCCGCGCCGATCGCCTGATGGCCGAGGCAGACGCCGAGGATCGGCACCGCGCCCGACAGGTCGCGGATCGCCGGCAGGGAGATCCCGGCCTCCGCGGGGGTGCAGGGCCCGGGCGAGACCACCAGGGCCTCCGGCTCCAGCGCCCGGATGCCGGGGACGTCCAGCGCGTCGTTGCGCACGACCCGGACCGTCTCGCCGAGCTCCTCCAGGTAACGGACGACGTTGAAGACGAACGAGTCGTAATTGTCGAGGACGAGGATCATGCGAAGGCCTCGAACACGCGGGCGGCCTTGGCCAGGGTCTCGTCGTATTCCGGGCCGGGCTCCGACAGCAGCGTCACCCCGCCCCCGGCCTGCAGGACCGCCTGCCGGTCGTCCATGAACACGGTGCGGATCGCGATCGACGTGTCGAGCGCCCCGTCGAAGCCGATCCGGCCGATGGCGCCGCAGTAGAGTTCCCGCGCGTCGCCCTCGATCTCCGTGATGATGTCCATGGCGCGGATCTTCGGCGCGCCCGTGATCGAGCCGCCCGGGAAGGTCCCTTCCAGGAGGTCGAGGGCGTCGAGCCCGTCGCGGAGGTCGCCGGTCACCACCGACACCAGATGGTGGACGTTGGCGTAGGTCTCCAGGCCGCACAGGGTCGGCACGGCGACGGTGCCCGGCCGGCAGACCCGCGACAGGTCGTTGCGCAGCAGGTCGACGATCATGACGTTCTCGGCCCGCTCCTTGACGCTGGCCTGGAGCGCCTCGGCCGCCGCCCGGTCGGCCGCCGGGTCGTCGAGGCGGCGGGCGGTGCCCTTGATCGGGCGCGTCTCCACGTGCCGCCCGTCGAGGCGGATGAACCGCTCCGGCGAGGACGAGGCGACGGTCAGGCCCTCCTGTTCCAGGTAGGCCCCGAAGGTCGCCGGGTTGGTCTCGCGCAGCCGCCGGTAGAGGGCGAACGGGTCGAAGCCGGCCGGCAGGTCGGCGACGAAGCGCTGGGCGATGTTGGCCTGGTAGATGTCGCCGGCCCGGATGTAGGTGCGGACCTTTTCGACAGCTTCTTCATAGCTTTGGCGGTCGAAGTTCGAGCGCCACGCGAGCGGCTGGGCCGGCCGGGCGGGGGCCGGGATCGGCGGCTCCGCACCGCCGAGCAGGTCGGCGAAGCGGGCGAGCCGCGCCTCCGCGCGGGCCCGCCGCGCGTCCGGCGCGGTCTCGGGGAAACCCGTTGCGACGAGCCGGCCCGTGCCGGCGGCGTGGTCGACGACCAGCGCGGTGTCGTAGAGGTTCAGCGCGATGTCGTCGGTGAGCCCCGCCCGCCGGGCGGGCGGCGCCACCCGCTCCAGCGCCGCGCCGAGGTCGTAGGCGAGGTACCCGATCGCCCCGCCGGGGAACGGCTCCGGGCCTGCCTCGAGCCGGTAGGGTTCGAGGCAGGCCCGGAGCGCGGCCATCGGGCCGCCCGCCACCGGCCTCCCGTCGAGGGTCGCGCGCCCGTCGCGGTAGCGGAACCGCGCGAACGGGTCGGCGGCCACGATCGAGTGCCGCCCCAGCGGGTCGTGCCGCATGGCGCTGTCGAGGAAGGCGAGCCCGGGCAGGGCTCGCAGCCGCGCCGCCGCCGCGACGGGATCGATGAAGGGGATCTCTCGGGTCCACATGACCGGGTTCGGGGCCGCCATCCTCGAGCTGTGCGTCGTGCGCTGCCGTCGCACAGGCGATGCCGCGGGGGAAGCGGCAGTTCCACGCAGGCCCTGCCGCCGCGCGCGGGCGGGCCGTGTCCGGGGCGCAGGGCCGCGCCGTCCAATCCTGATGTGGGGTCTGAGGAGACCGCCGTAAAGCTCTGCCGTAACGATAGGATCTGCGCCTAGGCTCAGGCTCGCGCGCAGGGCCGGGCACCCCTGCGGCGGCCGGCCTCGCGCGGAGGCGCGGGAGCCTGTATAGGAGCGCGACCCCGAATTCCTGGTCCCGCGCGCCGGGCGGCCGATCGCCCCGCCGGACTATCCGACCCGAATGCCATGACCGCCACGCCCGCTCCCCGCGGCCCCGCTCCCGGCGCCGCCCCGAAAATCTCGTTCGTCTCGCTGGGCTGCCCGAAGGCGCTGGTCGATTCCGAGCGGATCCTCACCCATCTGCGCGCCGAGGGCTACGAGCTGGCCCGGCGGCACGACGGCGCCGACGTGGTGATCGTCAACACCTGCGGCTTCCTCGATTCCGCCAAGGCGGAGTCGCTCTCGGCCATCGGCGAGGCCATGGCGGAGAACGGCCGCGTCATCGTCACCGGCTGCATGGGCGCGCAGCCGGAGGAGATCCGCGAGAAGTACCCCGACCTCCTGGCGGTGACCGGGCCCCAGGCCTACGAGTCGGTGGTGGCGGCCGTCCACGAGGCGGTGCCGCCGGCCCACGACCCGTTCCTCGACCTCGTGCCGCCGCAGGGGATCAAGCTCACCCCGCGCCACTACGCCTACCTGAAGATCTCGGAGGGGTGCAGCAACCGCTGCAGCTTCTGCATCATCCCGAGCTTGCGCGGGAACCTCGTCAGCCGCCCCGCCGCCGACGTGCTGCGCGAGGCCGAGAAGCTGGTGAAGGCCGGCGTGAAGGAGCTGCTGGTCGTCAGCCAGGACACCAGCGCCTACGGCGTCGACATCCGCTACAGCGAGAGCCCGTGGCGCGACCGCCAGGTCCGCGCCAAGTTCTACGACCTCACCAAGGAACTCGGCGAGCTCGGCGCCTGGGTGCGGCTGCACTACGTCTACCCCTACCCGCACGTGGACGAGGTCATCCCGCTGATGGCCGAGGGCAAGGTGCTGCCCTACCTCGACATGCCGCTCCAGCACGCGAGCCCCTCCGTGCTCAAGCGCATGCGCCGCCCCGGCAACCAGGAGCGCCAGCTCGACCGGATCCGCAGCTGGCGGCATACCTGCCCGGACCTCGCGATCCGCTCGACCTTCATCGTCGGCTTCCCCGGCGAGACCGAGGCCGAGTTCGAGGAGCTGCTGGCTTGGTTGCAGGAGGCCAAGCTCGATCGGGTCGGCTGCTTCGAGTACGAGCCGGTGGCCGGCGCCACCGCCAACGCGCTGGGCGACCTCGTGCCGCCGGCGGTGAAGGCCGAGCGCAAGCGCCGGTTCATGGAGACCCAGAACGGCATCGCGCTCCGGCTGCAGCGGGCCAAGGTCGGCAAGCGGCTGCCCGTCATCGTCGATTCCGTCGAGGGCGGGGTGGCGCGGGGCCGGTCCAAGGCCGACGCGCCGGAGATCGACGGCAATGTCCACGCCGCCTTCCGGCGCCCGGTGCGGGTCGGCGACATCGTCACGGTGAAGATCGACCGGGCCGAGGCCTACGACCTCTACGGCAGCGTCGCCTGACGGCAGACCCCGTCTTTGCGAGCGCAGCGAAGGCAATCCAGGGATGCGCTGCGCTCGGGAACGTCGCGCTGCGCTCGCGATGACGGGCGCGGACCGGACTCCTGTTGACGCCGCGTCCGGCGCGGCTTGACCCCGCCCGCCCCGCGCGGTCTTTCGGAACAGATCAGGAACTTGGTCGGGACCCGAGGCGGCGATGGATCCGGAGGTCGCGCTCCGAAAGATCATCCACATCGACATGGACGCGTTCTACGCCTCCGTGGAGCAGCGCGACGACCCGTCGCTGCGCGGCCGGCCGCTGGCGGTCGGCGGCTCCCGGGAGCGCGGGGTGGTGGCCGCTGCGAGCTACGAGGCCCGAAAATTCGGTGTCCGCTCCGCCATGCCGTCGGCCACCGCGCGGCGGCTGTGCCCGGACCTGCTGTTCGTGAAGCCGCGCTTCGAGGTCTACCGGGCAGTCTCCGAGGAGATCCGGGCGGTCTTCGCCCGGCACACGGCCATCATCGAGCCGGTGGCCCTCGACGAGGCCTATCTCGACGTCACCGAGAACCTCCAGGGCCTCCCGACGGCGACGGCCGTGGCGAAGGCGATCCGGGCCGAGATCCTGGAACGGACCGGACTCATCGCCTCGGCCGGGGTCTCGTACAACAAGTTCCTCGCCAAGGTGGCGTCCGACCACCGCAAGCCCGACGCCCTGTTCGTCATCACCCCCGCCATGGGGCCGGACTTCGTGGCGGCGCTGCCGATCGGCCGGTTCCACGGCGTCGGCCCGGTCACCGAGGCGAAGATGAAGCGGCTCGGGATCGAGACCGGGGCGGATCTGCGCGCCTGGACGCCGGAGCGCCTGCGCGAGACCTTCGGCTCCGCGGGCGCCTACTACCACGCGGTCGCCCGCGGGATCGACGCGCGGCCGGTCCGCGCCCACCGGGTGCGCAAGTCGATCGGGGCCGAGACCACCTTCTCGGACGACACCGCCGCCTTCGAGGTCCTGGCCGCCCGGCTGGCGCCGCTGTTCGACAAGGTCTGGGCGGGCGCCGACGCCAAGGGCATGCGCGCCCGGACCGTGACCCTGAAGCTCAAGTTCTCCGATTTCGCGCAGGTCACCCGGGCGAAGTCCCTCGCCGTGCCGGTGGCCGACCGGGCCGCCCTGGAGCGGATCGGCCTCGACCTGCTCGCCGGCCTGTTCCCCCTGCGCCGCAGCGCGCGGCTGATCGGGGTGTCGCTGTCGGGCTTCGCGCAGGACGCGCCCGAGGCGCCGTTCCAGCTCGGGCTGGCGCTCTGACACGGCCTCCGGGGCAGGCCCACGCTCCGTCATCACGGGCGCAGCGAAGTGACCCCGGGCAGCAGGACATCGGTCAGCGTGGCGCTGGCCCTGGATCGCCTCGCTCCACTCGCAACGACGACGGTGGGGAAGCGATCAACCGGAAAGCGATGGAGCCGCCGCCGTCATGCACGACACGGCGCCTGTGCGGTTCCGCACGTCGGGAAGGCCGGGTCGATCGCAGGGCGGAGCGATCCGGTCCAGATCAGGGTTTCTCGAGCCCGCGTGAACACGAGGACCCTGTCGATGCCGAAGCACGCCCGCTTGGCCCTGGCCGCCGCGCTTCTATCGGCCATCGCGGCGGGCGCCGCCCGCGCGGACGGCACATCCGCTTTCGGGGCCGCCAACGCGGCCCAGCTCCGGGGCTACACCGCGAGCCCGGCCCAGGTCTACGTTCCGGCAGGCGGCCCGAGCGCCAAGCCCGCGGCCCCCGCACCGCAGCGGCCGAAGGCGCCGGCGCGCAGTCGCTGAGATCGACCCGGGCCGCGCCGGCCCGGGCATCCGGGCACGCGTTCTCGGTCACGCGTTCTTGCGCGGCCGGTGGTTCGGGTCGACGCCGCCGTCGAGCTTCGTCTCGTTGTCGACGTCGCCCTCGAAGGTCGAATCCGCCTGCAGATCCGCCGGGTCGGCGCCGCTCATCCCCTTCGAGGTGCCGATCCCAGGATTGCCCTTGAGGTCGGCGTCCGTGGGCGTGTCGGTCTTCGGGTGCTTGGATGACATGCAGGCTCCTGTCGGATGCTGATGTCGGGCCAACGCGTCGGCGCGGGGCCGGTCTCCCGCGCGGCGTGCGGCGGTTCGCCTCCCGGTCCCCGCACGCCCTCAGCCGATCTCCGCCGCGGCGATCCGGCGGACGCCCGCCGCCTCCATCCGCGCCCAGGCCCGCGCGAGCGACCCGTCCACGTCGATCCCGCGCACCGCGTCCGCCACCACGAGGACGTCGAACCCCGCGTCGCGCGCGTCGAGCGCGCTCCAGGCGACGCAGAAATCGGTGGCGAGGCCGCACACGGCGACGCGGGTGATGCCGCGCTCCCGGAGCGCCCCGGCGAGGCCGGTGCGCGTGGCCCGGTCGGCTTCCAGGAAGGCCGAGTAGCTGTCGACCCGCGGATCCAGCCCCTTGCGCACCACCAGGCTCGCCCGGTCGGTGGCGAGGTCCGGCGCGAAGGCGGCCCCGGGGCTGCCCTGGACGCAGTGGCGCGGCCACAGCACCTGCGGCCCGTAGGGCAGCGTCACGGTCTCGAACGGGGCCCGCCCCGGATGGGTCTCGGCGAAGGAGACGTGATCGGCCGGATGCCAGTCCTGCATCAGCACCACGTGCCGGAAGCGGTGCTGGAGGTCGTTGATCGGGCCGATCACCGCGTCGCCCCCCGGGACGGGGAGCGCCCCGCCCGGCAGGAAGTCGACCTGCACGTCGACGACGAGGAGCAGGTCGGCGTTGCCGGGCGTCACGGTCGGTCCCTACGGCAGCATCACGATCGAGCCGGTGGTCTCCCGGCCCGCGAGGTCGCGGTGCACCTGCTGCGCCTCGGCCAGCGGGTAGGTGGCGTTGACGGCGATCTTCACCGCGCCGTCGCGGACCACCTTGAACAGGCGGGCGGCCGCCTCCTCCAGGGTGGCGCGGTTCGACGAGAAGGTCGCGAGCGTCGGGCGCGTCACGTAGAGCGAGCCGCGCGGGGCCAGCAGGCCGAGGTCGAGCCCGGTGATCGCCCCGGAGGCCGAGCCGAAGCTCGCCAGCAGGCCGAGCGGCGCGAGGCTGTCCAGGGAGCCCATCAGGGTCGCCTGCCCGACGCCGTCGTAGACCACCGGCACGCCCTTGCCGCCGGTGATCTCGCGCACGCGCTTGGCCACGTCCTCCTCGCGGTAGAGGATGACGTGGTCGCAGCCGTTCTGCTTGGCGAGCTCCGCCTTCTCGGGGCTGCCGGCGGTGCCGATCACGGTGGCGCCGAGGTGCTTGGCCCACTGGCACGCGATCAGGCCGACGCCGCCGGCGGCGGCCTGCCACAGGATCGTGTCGCCGGGCTTCACCGCGTAGGTCCGGTGCAGCAGGTACTCGACGGTCAGGCCCTTGAGCATCATGGCGGCGGCGGTCTTCTCGTCGACCCCGTCGGGGATCGGCACGGCCGCCGAGGCCGGGATCACCGGCTCCTCGGCGTAGCAGCCGTCCGCCACCGAGCCGTAGGCGACCCGGTCGCCGGCCTTGAACTGGGTCACGCCCTCGCCCACCGCCGTGACGGTGCCGGCGCCCTCCTTGCCGGGGGTGTAGGGCATGTGCGGGGACTTGTAGGCGCCGGTGCGGAAGTAGATGTCGATGAAGTTGACGCCGATGGCGGCCTGCCTGACCCGGATCTGCCCGGGGCCCGGCTCGGCCAGGGGCACGTCCTCGAAGCGCATCACCTCGGGACCGCCGTACTCGTAGACCCGGATCGCCTTCGGCATCGTTGGACTCCCGCTCGCCGCCCCGTCCGGGGCGTTGCAGCCCGAGATAACGGACCGCCCGCCGGAGGCAATTCGTTTTTGGCCTCTCGCGCCCCGGTTTTAACCCGCCCGGCCGCGGCCCCGTTCTGGATCCGCCGGACCCGGACGCCTATCTAGGCCCTGCCATTCCCTGAGCCGAGGTCCGACATCCATGTCCGGCACCACCCGCACGAGCGCCGACCTCGATCCGCGCCGCCGCCGCCTCCTCTACCGCGCCTGGCACCGGGGCATCCGCGAGATGGACCTGATCATGGGCCGCTTCGCCGATGCCGAGATCGGCGACCTGTCGGAGGCGGAGCTCGACCAGTTCGAGGCGCTGATCGAGGTGCCGGACCGCGACCTGTTCAAGTGGCTGACCGGCGAGGTCGAGACGCCCACGAACTACGACACGTCGGTCTGGCGGCGGGTGCGGGCGTTCCACCGGCACGACGCGCCGATCCACTCCTGAGAGCGACCGGTCGAGAGAGCCCGCGATGGACGAACCGAAGCCCAACTACGACCACCCGGCCCGGTCGATCGCCACCGAGCTGGTGGTGCGCATCATGCTGGAGATGATGGAGCGCTCCGATCCGGCGCTCCGCGCCGAGATCCTGCGGCAGGCGACGGCGCGCGCCGCCGCGATGACCGAGCACATGCCCAACGCGGACTTCTTCCGCGGTCGGGTCGAGGCGGCGCTGGCGGAGATCGTCGGGCCGGACGCCTGAGGGGCGTAAGCCGCGGGCTTCCGTCTCATCCGATCGAAGCGCTCGGCCGATGCGGCCCGCTCCGTCATCACGAGCGCAGCGACGTGACCCAGGGCAGCGCGAATTCCGAAGGTGCGGCGCCGCTGGATCGCTTCGCTGCGCTCGCAAAGACGATGGGGCCGTCTCTTCCCCCCTGGGAGAGGCGATCCGCAAGGTGCTCTGGGCCCGGCCATGCGTGTCCCCGAAGCGCGGCCGAACAGCCGTTCCATGCCGCGGCAGAACCGCCATATAGGATGCGTTCAGCCGTGACCGCGGGGACGCTTTATCGCGGCGGCCCGATCGGCTAACGCCACCCGACCTCCTCCCCTGACGCGCCCGGCGGGATTTCCCGCGAAAGACCCGATGGCCAAGCCTCAGCCGAAGCCCCCCGCCGCCAAGCCGCAGGTCGCGCGCTTCGCGCTGCCGAAATCCTCCGCGCTCGCCCGGGCGATCGACGCCCTCAAGCGCGGCGACAGCCCGGTCCTGGCGAACGCCCCGGAGGGCTTCGACGCGCTGGCGCTCGCCGACCTCGCCCGCGCCCTGGCGCCCACCGTCGACGCGCCGGCGGTGCTGGTCCACGTGGCGCGCGATTCCGGGCGCTCGGCGGCCTTCCAGGCAGCCCTCGGCTTCGTCGCGCCCGAGATGGACGTGATGAGCCTGCCGGCCTGGGACTGCCAGCCCTACGACCGGGTCTCGCCGACGACGGCGGTCGCCGCCGCCCGGATGACGGCGCTCGCCCGCCTCGCCCGCACCCGCTCGGCCGAGGACCGCCCGCGCATCCTCTGCACCACGGTCAATGCCCTGGTGCAGCGGGTGCCGCCCCGCGCCCACATCGCCAAGGAGGCGTTCTCGGCGGCGATCGGCAACGTCGTGTCGATGGACGACGTGGTGGCCTGGGTCGAGGCCAACGGCTTCCTGCGCACCGGGACGGTGCGCGACACCGGCGAGTACGCGGTTCGCGGCGGCATCCTCGACCTGTCGCCCCCCGGCCTGCCGGCCCCGATCCGCCTCGACTTCTTCGGCGACACGCTGGAATCGATCCGCGCCTTCGACCCGGAGACGCAGCGCACAACCGGGCAGCTCCGCTCGCTCGACCTGATGCCGATGAGCGAGGTCCAGCTCACCACGGAGACCATCCGCCGCTTCCGCCAGAACTACATCCAGAGCTTCGGGGCGGCGACCCGGGACGACCGGCTCTACGAGACGGTGAGCGAGGGGCGGCGCTACGCCGGCCTCGAGCACTGGATGCCGCTGTTCTACGACCACCTCGACACGCTGTTCGACTACCTCGGCGGCGTGCCGCTGGTCTTCGACCCGCAGGTGGAGGACGCCGCCGCCGAGCGGATCGCGCTCGTCCAGGACTATTACCAGGCCCGCGAGGGCGCGATGAAGACGCCGCAGCCCGGCGTCGCCCCCTACAAGCCCCTGCCGCCCCGCGCCCTCTACCTGACGCCGAACGAGCTGAAGGAGCGGATCGGCACCGCCACCGTGGCGCGGCTGACCCCGTTCGCGCAGCCCGAATCGTTCGAGCGCGCGGTGATCGATTGCGGCGCCAAGGCCGGACGGAGCTTCGCCCCCGAGCGGGCCGACGAGAATGCCAGCGTGTTCGACGCCGCGGTGGCGCATATCCGCGATCTCCAGGGATCCGGTCATCACGTGATCCTGGGAGCCTGGTCCGACGGGTCCCGCGACCGGCTCTGCGGCGTGCTCACCGACCACGGCCTGAGGAAGCCCGTGGCGATCACCCGGCTCACCGACGTCTACGCGCTCAAGCGCGGAACCGACGCGGCCGTGGCCGTCTGGGGCCTGGAGGCGGGCTTCACCGCGGGCGAACTCGCCGTCGTCTCCGAGGGCGATATCCTGGGCGACAGGCTGGTCCGCCAGAAGCGCAAGGCCAAGCGGCCCCAGGACGTGATCCTGGAGGTGCAGGCGCTCCAGCCCGGCGACCTCGTGGTCCACGCCGACCACGGCATCGGCCGGTTCGTGGGCCTCAAGACGATCCACGCCGCCGGCGCCCCGCACGATTGCCTGGAGCTGCAATACACCGGCGGCCTGCTGCTCCTGCCGGTGGAGAATATCGAGCTCCTGACCCGCTACGGCTCGGAGGATTCCGAGGTCGCCCTCGACCGGCTCGGCGGCGGCGCGTGGCAGGCCCGCAAGGCCAAGATGAAGCGCCGCATCCTCGAGATGGCGGGCGAGCTGATCAAGGTCGCGGCCCAGCGCTTCGTCCGGAAGGCCCCGTCCCTGCAGGCGCCCGAGGGGCTCTACGGCGAGTTCGCCGCCCGCTTCCCGTTCGAGGAGACCGAGGATCAGGCCAACGCCATCGACGCGGTGCTGGACGACCTCAATGCCGGCCGCCCGATGGACCGGCTGGTCTGCGGCGATGTCGGCTTCGGCAAGACCGAGGTGGCGCTCCGCGCCGCCTTCGCGGCGGCGATCTCCGGCAAGCAGGTGGCGGTGATCGTCCCGACCACGCTGCTGGCCCGCCAGCACTACCGGACCTTCGCCGAGCGCTTCAAAGGGCTGCCGGTCCAGGTGGCGCAGCTCTCCCGCTTCGTCTCGGCGGGGGAGATGAAGCAGACCCGCGCCGGGCTCATCGCCGGCACGGTCGACATCGTGGTCGGCACCCACGCCCTCTTGGCGAAGAACATCGCCTTCAAGGATCTCGGCCTGATCATCGTGGACGAGGAGCAGCATTTCGGCGTCGCCCACAAGGAGCGGCTGAAGGCGCTCCAGGCGGACGTCCACGTGCTGACGCTCTCGGCGACGCCGATCCCGCGCACGCTCCAGCTCGCCATGACGGGGGTTCGCGAGCTCTCGATCATCGCCACCCCGCCGGTCGACCGGCTGGTGGTGCGCACCTTCGTGACGCCGTTCGACCCGCTGACCATCCGCGAGGCCCTGCTGCGCGAGCGCTACCGCGGCGGCCAGTCCTTCTACGTCGTGCCGCGGATCGAGGATCTGGCCGAGGTCAAGAAATTCCTCGACGCCGAGATGCCCGAGATCAAGGTCGCGGTCGCCCACGGCCAGATGGCGGCCGGCCAGCTCGAGGACGTGATGACGGCCTTCTACGAGGGCAAGTTCGACGTCCTGCTCTCGACCACGATCGTGGAATCGGGCCTCGACATCCCCACCGCCAACACGCTGATCGTCCACCGGGCCGACATGTTCGGCCTCGCGCAGCTCTACCAGCTGCGCGGCCGGGTCGGGCGCTCGAAGGCGCGCGCCTACGCGCTGTTCACGACCCCGGCGAACCGCCAGCTCACCGCCCAGGCAGAGCAGCGCCTCAAGGTGCTCCAGAGCCTCGACACGTTGGGCGCGGGCTTCCAGCTCGCCTCCCACGACCTCGACATCCGCGGCGCCGGCAACCTGCTCGGCGACGCGCAGTCCGGCCACATCAAGGAGGTCGGCTACGAGCTCTACCAGCAGATGCTGGAGGACGCGGTCACCGCGCTCAAGGCCGGCATCGAGGACGTGCCCGAGGAGGCGTGGTCGCCGACCATCGCGCTGGGCGCGCCCGTGACGATCCCGGAGGATTACGTCGAGGATCTGGGCGTCCGGCTGGCGCTCTACCGGCGGCTCGCCACCATCCAGGACGATGCCGAGATGGAGAGCTTCGGTGCCGAGCTGATCGACCGGTTCGGGCCGCTGCCGCCGGAGGTGGAGCAGCTCCTCAAGATCGGCACGATCAAGATCCTCTGCCTCAAGGCCAACGTCGAGAAGGTCGAGGCCGGGCCGAAGGGCGTGGTGGTCCATTTCCGCGACCGGTCGTACGCCAACCCGCAGGGGCTCGTGGCCTTCGTCGCCGAGCAGGCGTCGTTCGCGAAGGTGCGGCCCGACATGAGCGTGGTGTTCGTGCGCGAGCTGAACACGATCCCGGCCCGGCTCAAGACCGCTACCGAGGTGCTGCGCAGTCTCGTGAAGATCGCCGAGCGGGGGAAGAAGGCGGCGTGAGGGGCGGGGGCGTCGCGCCCCGGCGAGACCCCTCATCCTGCGGGGCGGCTTGAGGAGACGCGTGGATGGCAGACCCGGCGCCGATCACCGGCGCGCCCGAGCCGGTGAAGGCCGCGCCGGGCGCCTTCCTCACGCCCCTGTTCACCGACCGGCGCGTCGCCGCGGTGCTGGGGCTCGGCTTCGCGCAGGGTATCCCGTTCCTGCTCGTCTACGCGACGCAGTCGGCGTGGCTCGTCCAGGCGAAGGTGCCGCTCGCCACGATCGGGCTGATGAGCGAGCTCACCATCGCCTACAAGCTCAAGTTCCTCTGGGCCCCCTTCCTCGACCGCCACGACGCGCCGCTCATCGGCCGCTGGCTCGGGCGGCGCCGCGGCTGGATCGTCGCCACGCAGATCCTCGTCGCCCTGGCGCTGGCGGGCGTCGCCTTCGGCGACCCGGCCCACTGGCTCGCCTGGACGGTGGCGTTCTCCCTGGCGCTCGGCGTCGCGGGCGCCACCCAGGACGTGGTGATCGACGGCTGGCGCATCACCGCCGCGCCGCCCGAGCAGCAGGCGCTGATGTCGTCCTGGGCCGAGGTCGGCTTCCGGATCGGCAACCTCGCGGCCGGCGCCGGCGCGCTCTACCTGTCCGACGCGTATGGCTGGCGCGTGGCCTACCTGTGCATGGCCGCGCTCATGGCGCCCGGCACGGTCGCGGCCCTGCTGGCGCCCGAACCCCCCGTCCCCGAGACCCCCGCCACCGGCGGCTTCGTCGAGACCGTCTGGGCGCCGATCCGCGACCTCCTCGCCCGGCTCGGGCCGCTCGCCCTGCCGGTGCTGGCGCTGGTCGCGGGCTTCCGGATGCCCGGCTACGTCTCGAACGCCATGGCGATCCCGCTGTTCAAGACGCTCGGCTACACCAACACCGACATCGCGACGGTGACGAAGCTGTTCGGCTTCTGGATCGCGCTCGGGGGCACCTTCCTGGCGAGCGCCATCATCCCGCGGATCGGCATGATGGCGAGCCTGCTCATCGGCACCGTGACGGCCTCGGCCTCCCACCTCGCGCTGGCCTACCTCGCCTGGCACGGCGGCCACGGCGGCGCGGCGTTCTGGACCTTCGCGCTGACCGTCGGGATCGACGGCTTCGCCTACGCCTTCGCGTCGATCGTGCTGATCACCTACATGTCGCGGCTCTCGGCCACCGCCCACGCGGCGAGCCAGTACGCCCTGCTGACCTCGCTCTGCGCCCTGCCCGGCAGCCTGCTCGCGGGGTTCTCGGGCTTCGTGATCGAGTGGACCGGGTTCACGTGGTTCTTCGTCGGCACGTCCCTCATCGGCGTGCCGGTGGCCCTGCTCTGCCTACTGGTCGCGCGCCGGCACGGGCCGATGGAGCCGGCGGCCGACGCGGCCGGGGACGCGCCGAATCGGGCCACCTGAGGCTGTGTCCCAACACGGGAACGCCCGCGGAAACTGTCTCTTTAGCGGGGATTAACCACAGCACGGCTTAATGGGGTGGACGGTTGATGTCCTCCCCAGACGGGTGACCCGGGCCACGTGCGCGAGAACGGCTCTCGCGGACGAACGGCGGCGGCTGCCCAGGGGAAGCGCGTACGCGAGTTCCCGAATGGCCCAGGCTGCGTTGTCCCTCGCCGCGTTCCAGACCGCGTATCCGAGCGCGGAATCCCGGCGACCGGCGCCCCCGCGCCCCAGCTACGTCGAGACCGCCTACGACCCGGTCGTCCGCACCCGGGCGCCCTACCCGAGCGCCATGCGGCGCGCCCGTCGCCGCGCCCGGCTGACGACGCTCATCGCTCTCACCGGCGTGAGCCTCGCCGGCTGGGCCGTGTTCAGCCACCCGCAGGGGCCGGCCCGCCCCGAGGCGGAGTCCGTCGCGGCGGCCGGGCCGGCCGCCGTCCCGGTCCCGCAGGCCGCGGCGGCGCCGCGGCCGAGCCTCGCCTGGATGCTCGACCGGAGCCCGGCGCTGGGCGCCGGCACCGCCACGGCCTTCGGGGGCGAAACCCCGCCGGTCGCCGGCTTCCAGGTCGCCGCCGCCGCCCCGTCCCCGGCGGTCCGGGAGATCGCCCGGCAGGTCGCGCAGGCGGAGCGGGCGCGGGCCGCCCAGGTCCGGATGGCCCAGGCCAAAGCTGCAGAAAAAGTCGCCGAGAGAGTCGCGGACAGGACCGGCGAGAGGACCGGCGAGACGGGGACGGGGGCGCCGGTCCGGATGGCCGCGGCCGAGCCCACGCCCGCCGCCCTCGCACCCGCCCCCGTTCCCGCCCTCGTGCCGCTGCCGGTGGCCCGCCCGCCCGAGCTGCGGCGCGCACCGGCGCCGCCCGCGCGGGTGGCGAGCCGCGCCCTGCCCCGGACCCGCGACGTGTTCCGCGCCGCGATGGCCGAGGAGCCGTCCTTCTTCGAGAAGCTGTTCGGCGTCGGCGCCGCGGCGCCGTCTCAGGACAGCCGCCAGGACAGCCGCCAGGAGCCCCGTCAGGCGCTGGCCTATGCCAGCCCGGACGCCCTGCCGCAGGAGGCGCCGCGCACCCGGATCAGCCCGGAGCCCGATTCGGTGGCCGGAACGGCCGTCTACGACATCACCGCCCGCACGGTGACGCTGCCCTCCGGCGAGGTGCTGGAGGCCCATTCCGGCCTCGGCGAGCACATGGACAACCCGCGCTACGTCCACCTGCGCATGCGCGGCTCGACCCCGCCCGGCACCTACACGCTGACCGAGCGCGAGCGCCTGTTCCACGGGGTCCGGGCGATCCGGCTCAACCCGGTGGGCGGCAGCGCCGCGATCCACGGCCGCGACGGCCTGCTGGCCCACACCTACATGCTGCGGCAGCCCGGCGCCTCGAACGGCTGCGTCTCGTTCCGCGACTACAACCGCTTCCTGCAGGCCTTCCTGCGGGGCGAGGTCCGGCGCCTCGTGGTGGTGGCCGGCAGCGGCGACGGCGGCGGCATCCTCAACCGGATCGGCCTCGCCGGGCGCCGGGGCGGTCGGGGCTGAGGCTCCGCGGGCCCTGCGGCGCGCCGGGCCGGAAGCCCGAGCGTCACGAAAGTCCGAGATCACTTCCGCGCGGCGCGGCTTTACGCGCCCGCCCAAGCTGCCTTAACGGGGCTCAGACGCCAGCCCTGACAAGAGGCACCCGATGAAACTGCCCCGCCGCTTCTTCCAGCCCCTCGCCACCGGCGCGCCGGCCCCGTTCCGCGAACTGCCGGTGCGGCTGGAGCGGATGATCCACTTCGTGCCGCCCCACAACGACAAGGTCCGCGCCCGCGTGCCGGACCTCGCCGGGACCGTCGACGTGGTGCTGGGCAACCTGGAGGACGCGGTCCCGGCCGACCAGAAGGAGGCGGCCCGCAAGGGCTTCGTCGCCATGGCCCAGGCCACCGATTTCGCCGCCACCGGCACCGGCCTCTGGACCCGGATCAACGCCCTCAACTCGCCCTGGATCTTGGACGACCTGTTCACGATCGTGGCCGAGGTCGGCGACAAGCTCGACGTCGTGATGGTGCCCAAGGTCGAGGGACCGTGGGACATCCACTACGTCGACCAGCTGCTCGCCCAGCTCGAGGCGCGCCACGGGGTGACGAAGCCGATCCTGGTCCACGCGATCCTGGAGACCGCCGAGGGCGTCGCCAACGTCGACGCGATCGCGTCGGCCTCGCCGCGGATGCACGGCATGAGCCTCGGGCCGGCGGACCTCGCGGCGTCGCGCGGCATGAAGACCACCCGGGTCGGTGGCGGCCACCCGGATTACCGGGTGCTCAGCGATCCCTCCGGCGATGCCCCCCGCGCCACCGCCCAGCAGGATCTCTGGCACTACACCATCGCCAGGATGGTCGACGCCTGCATGGCCAACGGCATCAAGGCCTTCTACGGCCCGTTCGGCGACTTCTCCGACGGCGACGCCTGCGAGGCGCAGTTCCGCAACGCCTTCCTGATGGGCTGCGCCGGCGCCTGGACGCTGCACCCGAGCCAGGTGGCGATCGCCAAGCGGGTCTTCGCGCCGGACCCGGCCGAGGTCGCCTTCGCGGCCCGGATCGTCGAGGCCATGCCGGACGGCACCGGCGCCGTGATGCTCGACGGCAAGATGCAGGACGACGCCACCTGGAAGCAGGCCAAGGTCATCGTGGACCTGGCGAAGCTCGTGGCCGCGAAGGACCCGGAGCTGGCGGCAGTGTACAAGCTGGGGTGAGCGGGTTGCCGTTCGGGCTCCCGGACTCGGGCGTCGTGCGCGGCGCCGCGGCGACGAAACGAGGCGCGGGCCCCCTCTCCCGTGCGGGAGAGGGGGCCTGGAGCGAATGGCGAGACCGGGCTCGCCGTCCTTCCCGACCGTTGCAACATGGTCGGATACGGCTCTAGTCCCCCCTCACCCGCCGAACCGCGCCCGGTACTCCTGCGGTGTCGCCGCGACGTGCCGCAGGAAGCTGCGCCGCATCGTCTCCTCGGAGCCGAAGCCGCAGGTCCGGGCGACGCGCTTGACCGGTTGCGCCGTCTCGGCCAGCGCGCGCCGCGCCGCCTCCACCCGCAGGCGCTCCACGGCCCTGGCCGGGGTCAGACCGGTCGCCGCGTGATAGTGCCGGCTCAGGCTGCGCGCGCTCATCCCGGCCGCCGCGGCGAGCGCCGGCAGCGACAGGTCGCCGGACAGGTTGTCGGCGATGTAGGCGTGGAGCCGCCCGAACCGCTCCTCGCCCGCCTGCAGCGCCAGCGCCGCGCTGAACTGCGCCTGCCCGCCGGGGCGCTTGAGGAACATCACGAGGTGGCGCGCCACCGTCAGCGCGGTCGCGCGGCCGAGATCCTCCTCGACCAGCGCCAGGGCCAGGTCGATGCCCGCCGTCACCCCCGCCGAGGACCAGACCGGGCCGTCGCGCACGAAGATCGGGTCGGGCTCGATCCGGGCGCGCCGGTAGCGGGCGGCGAGCGCCCCGCAATGCTTCCAGTGGGTCACGGCCCGCCGCCCGTCGAGGAGCCCCGCCGCCCCGAGCAGGAACGCGCCGGTGCAGACCGAAGCGACCCGGCGGGCCCGGCCCGCCCGGGCCCGCACCCAGGCCACCAGGGCGGCGTCGTCGCAGGCCGCGACGACGCCGGGGCCGCCCGCGATCACCAGCGTGTCCACCGGCGCGTCGGGTTCCGGCAATGGGTCGGCGACCAGCCGCAGGCCCGCCGAGGCGGTGAGCCCCGGGTCGCCGGCCGCGATCACCCGCGGCGCGTAGGGCATCCCGGCGCCGCCGTGCTCGTTGGCGGTGGCGAAGACCTGGAGCGGCCCGGCCACGTCGAGGAGCTGCACCGACGGGAAGGCCAGCACCTCGACCGGGCGCGGCGGATCTGGCGAGAAACGAGGGCTCTTTGGCATTTCGGCCAGATCCTGACGCGCTAGGATCACCCTGTCCACCACGGAGGCCCGGCATGATCCCGCCCGACACCCACCTGCAGATCGGCTCGCTCCTGTTCGAGGGGCTGGACCAGATCGACCTCACCGGCCCGTTCGAGGTCCTGTCCCGGGTGCCCAACAGCACCTACCGGGTCTACGCGCCGGGCCCGGAGCCCGTCCGCGACGTCCGCGGCCTCCGGATGCTGCCGGATGCCACGCTCGCGGAAGCCCCGCGGCTCGACGTGCTGCACGTCCCGGGCGGCACGGGCCAGGAGGCCCTGATGCGGGACCCGGCCGTGCTCGGCTGGATCCGCGACCAGGCGGCCGGGGCCGGCCACGTCCTCTCGGTCTGCACCGGCGCCCTGATCCTCGGCGCGGCCGGCCTGCTGGTCGGGCGGCGGGCCACGACCTACTGGAACGCCGTGCACCTGCTGCCGTTCTTCGGCGCCGAGCCGGTGGACGCGCGCGTGGTGATCGACCGCGACGCGGACGGGCGCACCTGGGTGTTCGCGGCCGGCGTCACCGCGGGCATCGACGGGGCGCTGCAGCTCGCCGCCGCGCTGCGCGGCGAGGAGGCCGCCCGGACCATCCAGCTCGGGATCCAGTACGCCCCCGAGCCCCCTTTCGACAGCGGCACGCCCCACACGGCCTCCCCGGACACCGTGGCGCGGGTGCGGGCGGCGGCGGCCGACATCACGGCCCGGCGCGAGGCCACCGCCCGGGCGATCGCGACCGAGCTCGGCATCCGGATCCCGTAGGAGACCTCCGATGGACCTGACCCGCGTTCGCGCCTTCGCGGCCGTCCTGGCGGCGAAGGACCGGGACGCCATGCTGGCGCAGATGGCCGAGGGGGGCGTGCTCAACACCCCGCTCGCCGCCGAGCCCGTGCGCGGGACGGCGGCGATCCGGCCGGTGGTCGACGCCTTCGAGAGCCGCGCGATCCTGGAAGGCCCCGCGCACGTCGCCGCCTTCTTCGGCGCGGCGGCCGGCCCGCACCGGCTCGACGGGATGGATGAGCGGCGCCTCGACGCGGCCGGGCGCATCGCCGAGATGACCGTCCCGTGGCGGCCGCTGCCGGAGGCGATCGCCGTCCGGGACCGCTTGGCCCGCGCCGCGGAAACGCCGACTTCCGCGGCGACCGGGTGACACGATCCGTCATCGGACCTATCTGTCCGATCTGGACGGGTTGAACCATGTCGGACGTAACACTGAGAACCGCGAAATTCGCGATCGGCGCCGTGGTGCGCCACCGGATCTACCCGTTCCGGGGCGTCGTGTTCGACGTCGACCCGGTGTTCGACAACACCGAGGAATGGTGGCTGTCGATCCCCGAGGAGGTCCGGCCGCGCAAGGACCAGCCGTTCTACCACCTGCTCGCCGAGAACGCCGAGACCGAGTACGTGGCCTACGTGTCGGAACAGAACCTCCTGCCCGACACGTCGGGCGAGGCCCTGCGCCACGCCGGCATCGCCGAGATGTTCGAGCGCGACGCCGCCGGCGCGTACCGGATGCGCGACCGCGCCACGAACTGAGGCGCCCTGTTCGTGAAGGTCCTGGCAAGCGGCGGGCGCTCGTCTGCCGCGACGGCCCGTGCCGTCGGACGAGCCCGCCCGATAGTCGCCAAACCCCGCTTCGCCGCCGCGTTCCTGCGCGGTGGCCTGCGCGGTGGCCTGCGCGCTGGCCTGCTCGCTGGCCTGCTCACGGGCACGGCGCGCGCCAACGACAGCGCGGCCGAACTCGATGCCGGCGGCCTCGTCCTGCGGCGCGAGCCCGGGATCGCGCTGGTGAGCGAGGACCTGTCGATCGCCCGCGATCGGATCGACGTGTCCTACCTGTTCCGCAATCAGGTTCAGGAGGCGCGCACGGTCCGGATCGCCTTCCCGCTGCCGCCGATCGACGGGCGGGAACTCAGCTTCTCGGCCCTGGCGCTGCCCCGGCCCGACAGCCCGAACTTCGTCGGCTTCACCGTCACGGTGGACGGCAAGCCCCTCGAGCCCGAGCTGGAGGAGCGCGCCTTCGTGGGCGAGCGCGAGGTGACGGACCTGCTGCGCCGTCACGGCCTGCCGCTGAACCCGCTGCGCTTCGAGGCGATCAGCGCGGCGGCCAAGCGGATCGGCGCGCCCGAATGGGCCGCGCTGGTCAAGGCCGGGCTCTTCCCCGACGTCCCCGACACGCCGGACCGGATGACCGAGGGGCTGTGGCGCGGCGAGGCCAAGTTCCACTGGCTCCAGACCTTCCCGCCCGGGCAGGAGGTCCGCATCGCGCACAGCTACGCGCCGGTGACCGGTTTCCACCTGCTCGAGCCGAAGGCGGCGTCCCGCGCGGCCTACCGGGCGACCTACTGCCTGGACGAGGGGGGGCTCGCGGCGATCCGGCGCCTGCACGCGAAGGCGCCGGATCCCGGCGGCTCCCTGCGGGCGACCGTGGTGCCCTACATCGTCACCACGGCGCGCAACTGGGCCGCGCCGATCGGGCGCTTCACCCTGACGGTCGACAAGGGCAGCCCGGAGGCGGTCGTCAGCTTCTGCCGCACGGACATCCGGAAGACCGGGCCGACCACGTTCCGCTGGGAGGCCCGGGACTACGTGCCCGACCAGGACCTACGCGTGCTGATCGTCCAGCCGGCTTCGGCGACCCCGGGGACGCGTTAGGTCTCGTCGCCGGGCGGCTCGAACGCGAAGGGCCGGACCTCGCGGCCCGGCCCCCGGTACGGACCCGCCGCGCGGCGGGTCGATGGCGCTTACTTGGCGGCCGGGGCCGGCGCCGGAGCCGCGCCGGCGGCCGGGGCGGCGCCCTGCTGCTGCTCGAGCTTCTTGCGCATATCCTCGGAGCGCTTCTCCAGCTCCGCCTGGAGCTTCTTCTGCTGTTCCTCGAGGACCTTCGGGTCGATGGCCGGGCCGTCGAAGGCCTTGCCGAAGCCGGCCAGCGGCACCGCGAAGGTGACCTCGCGCTGGGTCTGGTTCTGGACCGAGACGTTCAGGGTCGTGCCCTTCTTCATCGCGGCGATCACGCCGGCATCGACACCGCCGGCCTCGGCGAAGCAGCCGTTCGGGAAGCAGACCGCGAAGCGGCCGGCGGTCGCCGCCTGGCCGTCGACGCTGAAGCGGATGCCCGGCTGCAGCAGCAGGCCGAGCGGCAGCAGGTAGCGCACCACGCGCACCTCCTGCTTCTGGGCGGCGTTCTTCATCTCGTAGACCGCCACGGCCAGCACCGGCTGGCCCTGGTCGGACACGAAGTCGCGGGTCGTGTAGCAGATGTCGGTGCCCGAACCCTGGTCCTTGCCGCAGACCTTGGTCCAGTCGGCCTGGCTCGGCTCGGACTTCACCGCGACGATCTGCGGGCCCGTCTGGGCGGCCGGGGTGTTGGCCGCGGGGGTGCCCGGGGCGGTCGGCGCCGGGGCGGCCGGCGCGGGCGCGGCGGGCTTCTTCGGCTGCGCCAGGGCCGGCGCGGCCGCGAGACCGAGGCCCGCGAGGCCGAGGAGGGCGGCGCGGGCGAGCGTCGCGGTGCGGGTGAAGGACATCGGCTCTGACCCCTTGGAAGAGACGTGGTGTGGCTGGCAGGATGCGGAGCCGGCCTGGCGGCAGGTCCGCCGGAGCGTCCGGCTGCCCGCCGCGTTGGCGCGCCGCCCGGAACTCCGGATGAATCGGTCCGGCCATCGGGCGGGACGGGCGCCGTCTGCGCGCATCCCTCTCCCCGGCGACCGGGCGGCCTGCCTTTCCCCTCGAATGAGGCGAAGGCATGACACCGCGGCCGGGGAAGCTGTCGCAACCGTCCCGACCGCGCCCGGCCCCCGATAGGCTCCCATCCGCCCGGCCGCAAGCGCGACGTTGCGCGGCCGCGAGGCACGAGCGCGTGATCGGGCCGCGCCGCCGGACGCCGCCGAAGGCCTTCCGGACGCCCTCCGGCAGCGATCGGCAGCGATCGGCGGCGCGGCCGCTCTTAGCGGTCGGTTAACCCTGTCGGGCCGAGATGATAGGCGTTCTGCAGGATCGGCGGGGGCGGCGGGTTTGAGCGCGTTGGCGGTGGCGGAGTGGGCGGAAGACGCCGCACCGGACGCGTCCGCGCGATCCGAGGATGCGCCCGACGGCCTGTCCGGAGTCCTGTCCGGACGCCTGTCCGACGGTCTCGCGACCCGCCTGTTCGCCGCCGCCCTGGCGGGCCCGCAGCGCACCCTCCTGCGTGATTCGGGGGACCGGGTCGCGTGGTGCGGGCGCCCGTCCATCACCTGGACCTACGCGGCCGCCGCCGAGATCGTCGGGCGGCTCGCCCGCGGGATCGCCGCGTGGCGGCTCCCGGCCGGCAGCCGGATCGGGCTGTGGTATTCGGGCGGTGCCGAATCGGCCCTCGCCCACCTCGCCGTCGAGGCGGCCGGCCACCTGCCCTGCGCGATGCCCGCCCTCTGGGACGAGGCGGAGCTCTCCGCCGGGATCGAGGCCGCGGGCCTCGTGGCCGTGCTGACGGAGGGCCGCCGCGGCGCGCGCCGGCCCGCCGAGGACCTCACCCGCGCGGCCATGCGCCATTTCGCCCTGCGCTACCTCGCGGCCTTCGGCCCGAGCGTGCCGGACGGCGTGATCAGCCTCGACGCGATGGCCCTGGAGCGGGGCGTGGTCGAGCCGGCGCCGGGCCGCGGCCTCGTCACCTTCGCGGGCGGCGATCCCGGCCGGCCGGTCTACCGCACCGCCGCGGCGCTGGCGGCGGCGGTCGCCGCCCATCTCGACGCGCTGCCCCTGACCGCGGACGAGCGGGTCCTGACGCTCCTGCCCGGCCACGACCTGCGCGGCCTCGTGACCGGCCTGGGCACCGCCCTGGCGGCCGGCGCCGGCCTAGAGACCGTTCTGCCCTTCGACGAGACCGGGTTCCGCGCCGCCCTGCTGCGGCCGGTTCCGACCCGGCTGGTGGTCCCGGCGCGGGTCGAATCGGCCCTCGCCGCCCTGCCGCTGCCCTGGACCGTCCGGGTCCTCGACGTGGTCCACCGCGCGCCCGCCCGGCTGACCCCGCGGGGCGCCGGGCCCGCGGGCCCGCAGCGCCTCGATTCGCTGGTCCTGGGTGAGGCGCTCGTGCTGACCCGCCCCGGCCCGGACGACCTCGCCGCGACCCTGGCCGAGCCCGGGCAGGCCTTCCTGCCCCGCGACCTCCTGGACCTCGCCGCCGGCGCCGACGGCGACCTCGCCTGCCGGGGGGCGGCCTGCGCGGCCTCCCCGCTCACCCGCGGCGCGATCCCGGCGACGGACCCCCTGGCGTGGCGAAGCACGGGCTTCCGCCCGCTCCGCGCGGACGGGCGCGCGGACGGGGGCGCGAACGGGGCGGTCGCGGCGATCGCCGCCACCGTCGCGACCGTCCCCTCCGCCTGAACGGCGGACGATCGCCGGTTCATCCGGCACTCAGGCGGCGCGGATAATCTCGCATCTGCACACGAACCGACGGATCCGATCCGCCTCTTCGCGGGTTCTGCATCGGATTGTCGTGACGGCTATCTTTCCAAGCCGTCCGGGATGGAGTACCGCTCAAGCTTATGGGTGCGCTGCAACAAGTGCTCGTGGTCGACGACGGCGTCCGCGCCGTGGACCGGTCCCTCTCGGGCGAGCTGGCCAGCCTCGGATACGCGAGCGTGACCGCCTCGATGGAGGCGGCCGACGACGTCCTGACCGTGATCGCCCGTCCGGCGGCCGTGCTGCTCCAGGCGCCCACCCGCCGGAATCCCGCCTACGCCCGCCGCGCGGCCCGCCTCCGCGGCCAGCTGCGCGAGCGCGGCATCCCGGTGATCCTCATCGGTGATTCGGGCGAGGCCCGAGGCGGCGGCCCGGTCGATCTCGCGACCCGGCTCGGCGCCTACGTCGCCGCCCAGCCGGATCTCTGAGGCCCCCTCCGGCGCGCGCCGAGGTCGCGGCGTCCGGGCGCTCGCGCCGGGACTGAGGCCGCCTCCGGGAAGCGCCGTCCGACCGCTCCCTGTCACTGCCGGTGCCGCACGAGGCGCGGGTCCCCTCTCCCGCGCGGGAAAGGGGGCGCCGCTGGCGCGAGACGATCGGGAACGGTCCTAGCGCGCCGCGCGCATCAGCTCCGGCGCGCCGATCCGGGGCAGCACGCCCTCCCGCATCACCAGGCGCCGCAGCGGTCCGAGCTGCGTCATCGCCAGCAGGCCGAGACCGCGCAGCGCGTCGACCGGCAGCAGGTCGGTGAGCAGGCTGCGATTGAGGAGATCGACCGCGGCGGTGCGCGCGGCCGTGTCGACGCGGCGCGCCCGCGCGTAGCCGTCGAGCACGGCGCGGGAGCCGGGATCGCGTCGGTCGCGGACGGCGGCCAGCACCGCGTCGCGCAGGGTCGCGGCGTCGCGCAGGCCGAGATTGAGCCCCTGCGCGCCGATCGGCGGGAAGACGTGGGCCGCCTCCCCGATCAGCGCCAGCCGCGGGGCCACGGGGGTCGCCACCGCGAGGCCGCGCATCGGCACGAGGCCGCGGGGGCCGTCGACCCGCATGGCGCCGAGCATCGCCCGGGCCTGCCGCTCCACCGCCTGCCCCAGCGCCGCGTCGTCGAGGGCGGCGAGCCGCCGGGCCGCCCCCTCCCCGGTCACCCAGACGAGGCTGGACCGGTGGCCGCCGGGCAGCGGCACCAGGGTGAAGGGCCCCGACCGGGTGTGGAACTCGGTGGAGACGTCGCGGTGCGGGCGCGCGTGGGCCAGGATCGTGGTGATGGCGCTCTGCGGGTAGGTCCAGTCGCGCACGCGGACGCCGCTGGCGGCCCGCAGCGGCGAGCGGGCCCCGTCGGCCCCCACCACGAGCCGGGCCTCGACGGCACGCCCGTCCGCCAGCGCGACGCGGGCCGCCGCCTCGCCGGGCACGGCGCCGGCGGCGTCCGCCTCGACCAGGGTGAGGTTGTCCTGCGCCCGGGCGCGGGCGCGCAGGCTCTCGACCAAGCGGGCGCTCTCGACGTTCCACCCGAAGGCGTCGAGGCCGATCTCGGCGGCGCGGAACCGCGCCGGCGGCGGCCGGAACAGGCTGCCGGTGTCGTCGACGATCTGCAGCGTGCAGAGCGGGCTCGCGTGCGGCGCCACCGCCTCCCAGGCGCCGATCGCGTCCAGGAAGCGCACCGACCCGTCGAGGAGCGCGACGGTCCGTCCGTCCGCCACCGGGGCGTGGCGCCCGACCAGCGCCGTGGGGATCCCTTCGCGGGCGACCGCCAGGGCGGCGGCGAGCCCCGCGGCCCCGGCCCCGACCACGGCGACCTCGAAGACGGTGTTGGTGTCCTCCGGCATGGTGTCCTGCACGATCGACGCGTCCCACTCGGGACAGTGTGGCGTCGGGCTTCCCAAGGTTCCGGTTGATGCGCGGCCCCGTCATCGCGAGCGGAGCGACCCGGGGCAGCGGGACGTCAGGAAGCGTGGTGCCACCCTGGGTCGCTTCGCTCCGCTCGCGATGACGGCGGTGTCGAAGTCATCAACCGGGGACGCTGTTCGCGAGCCCGGCACGTCTCGTATCTGCGCTTTTCAGCGGATCTGCCAAGACCGGCGACGCGGGGCCACGGCGCCGCAGCCCGTCAACCCAGGAACGCCGCAAGCTCCGAGACAACCGCGTCCGGCCGCTCCTCCTGGAGGGTGTGACCGCAATCCAGCGCCCGGCCCGAGACGTCGGTCGCCTTCTCGCGCCACGTCTCCAGCACGTCGTAGGTCCGGCCGACTACGCCCTTCGCGCCCCAGAGCGCCAGCAGCGGCGCGGTGATCCGGACCTCGGCATCGGCCGCGTCGTGCTCCAGGTCGATCCCGGCGGCCGCCCGGTAATCCTCGCAGATCGCGTGGCGGCACGCCGGGTCGGAATAACAGCGCAGGTACTCGGCGAAGAGCTCCGGCGGGGTCGAGCCGGGGGTCTTCGACTGGCCCTCGACGTGGTGGCGCAGGAAGTATTCCGGATCGGCCCCGATCAGCATCTCCGGGAGGGGATAGGGCTGGATGAAGAAGAACCACCAGAAATAGCGCGTGGCGAAATCCTTGTCGGTGCGCGCGTACATGGTCGCGGTCGGCGCGATGTCGAACACGGCGATCCGCTCCACGGCCTGCGCATGATCCAGGGCAAGGCGGTGGGCGACGCGCCCGCCCCGATCGTGGCCGACCACCGCGAACCTTTCGTGGCCGAGCGCCCGCATCACCGCCACCGCGTCGGCCGCCATGGCGCGCTTGGAATAGGCGACGTGGCGCTCGCCGCCCGGGGGCTTGGCCGAATCGCCGTAGCCGCGCAGGTCCATCGCCACCACGGCGTGCCGCTCGGCGAGGCGCGGCGCGACGTGGAGCCAGGTCGACAGGGTCTGCGGGTGGCCGTGCAGGAGCAGCACCGGCGGCCCGGACCCGGCCGAGCGGGCGTTGATCGTCACGCCGGGCGCGGTCTCGATCCGGTGCCGGTCGAAACCCGGCAGGAAGTCGCGGGCCATGGATTCGGTCTCCGGGGTCGGTCTCCATCCTGCCGCACTGGCGCGCCGGGATGCACCGGATGATAAGGCGCCTCCGGCACCATGTCCGCCGAACCGCCATGACAGATGCACGCGCGACTCAGGACCCGGCCTTGAACGATTCCGACGCGGCCGAGGCGCCGGCGGCGGAGGCCGCCCCCGCGCCTGCCGTCGCCCCACCTCTGCGGCCCAGCATCCTCGACCCGCTCTTCGCGCCGGCCCGCGCCCTGCCGGGGATCGGGCCGAAGATGGCGCCGCTCATCGAGAAGCTGCTCGGCACCCCCGAGCGCGAGGCCCGGGTCGTTGACCTGCTGTTCCACCTGCCCCAGGGCGGCGTGGCGCGGAAGCTGATGGGCTCGATCAGCGAGGCCCCCACCGGCGAGCCGGTGACGATCGGCGTCACCGTGGTGGCGCACCGCCCGGCCCAGGCCGGGCCCGGCCGGCGCCCGCACCGGGTGCTGGTGGAGGATGCCTCCGGCGACATCTCCCTGGTCTTCTTCGGCATGCCCCGAGCCCGGGTGGAGAAGATGCTGCCGCTCGGGTCGCACCGCTACATCACCGGCCGGATCGACCTCTGGGACGGCACCCGCCAGATGGTCCACCCGTCGCGGATCGTGGACGAGGCGGGCCTCGCGGAACTCCCCGCCGTCGAGCCGGTCTACGGCGCCACCGAGGGGCTGACCTCCCGGGCGATCAACAAGCTCGCGGTCGCGGCCCTCGACCGGCTGCCGGTCCTGCCGGAATGGCAGGACGCGGCCTGGCTGGAGCGGAACCGCCTGCCCGCCTTCGCGGACGCGCTCCGCCTCGAGCATCGCCCCGAGGAGGCGCCCCCGAAGGCCGAGGACCCGCTCCAGCCGCCGCCCGCGACGCCGTCCCGGAAGCGGCTCGCCTACGACGAGCTCCTCGCCTCGCAGCTGGCGCTCGCCCTCCTGCGCGCCCGCCAGCGGCGCAAGGCCGGCCGGGTCAATGCCGGCGACGGCGCCCTGAGCGGGCGCCTCGAGGCCGCCCTCCCCTTCGCGCTGACCGGCGCGCAAGGCCGGGCGGTGGCGGAGATCCGCGCCGACCTCGCGGCGCCCCGGCGGATGCTGCGCCTGCTCCAGGGCGATGTCGGCTCGGGCAAGACCGCGGTGGCCCTGCTCGCCATGGCCTCGGCGGTCGAGGCCGGGCGTCAGGCCGCCCTGATGGCGCCCACCGAGATCCTGGCGCGGCAGCATTTCGAGCGGCTGAGGCCGCTGGCCGGCCCCCTGCGCCTGCGCCTGATGACCGGCCGCGACCGGGCCGCGGAGCGGAAAAGCACGCTGGCCGACCTCGCCGCGGGCGAGATCGACATCCTCGTCGGCACCCACGCCCTGTTCCAGGAGGCGGTGACGTTCCGCGACCTCGGCCTCGCGGTGGTGGACGAGCAGCACCGGTTCGGCGTCCACCAGCGCCTCGCGCTCGGCGCCAAGGGCGAGGCGGTGGACTTCCTGGTCATGACCGCGACGCCGATCCCCCGCACCCTGGCGCTGACCTTCTTCGGCGACATGGACGTCTCGATCCTCGACGAGAAGCCCGCCGGCCGCCAGCCGATCCGGACGATCACCTTGCCGACCGAGCGGATCGACGAGGTCGTGGCCGGCCTCGCCCGGGCGATCGCCGGGGGCGAGCGGGTCTACTGGATCTGCCCCCTTGTGGAGGAATCGGAGTTCGTCGACCTCGCCGCCGCGGCCGAGCGCTTCGACGATCTGCGGAAGCACTTCGGCGACGCGGTCGGGCTGATCCACGGCAAGATGCCCGGCCCCGAGAAGGACGCCGCCATGGCGCGGTTCGCCGCCGGGGAGACCAAGCTCCTGGTCTCGACCACGGTGGTGGAGGTCGGAGTCGACGTGCCCGAGGCCACCATCATGGTGATCGAGCACGCGGAGCGCTTCGGGCTGGCGCAGCTGCACCAGCTCCGCGGCCGGGTCGGGCGCGGCTCGAAGGCCTCCTCGTGCCTGCTGCTCTACCGGGGGCCCCTCGGGCAGGTGTCCCGGGCCCGGCTGGAGATGATGCGCGCGAGCGAGGACGGCTTCCGCATCGCCGAGGCCGACCTGAAGCTGCGCGGCGAGGGCGAGGTGCTCGGCACCCGCCAATCCGGTATGGCGGCGTTCCGGCTGGCGCGGCTGGAGAGCGACGCCGCCCTGCTGGAGGCCGCCCGCGACGACGCGCGGATGATCGTGGAGCGCGATCCCGGCCTCAAGAGTCCGCGGGGACAGGCGCTGCGGGTGCTGCTCTACCTGTTCGAGCGGGAGGCCGCGATCCGGCTGATCGGGGCCGGATGAACGGTTTCCTGAACGGATTCGTTCAGGAAAGTCCGGCCTTCCTGAACGGCCGGATCCGGAATCGCCGCCGCGCGACCGGATCGGTACTCCGATGCGCCGATGTCACAGGCTCTCTGGAAAAGTGTTTCGTTTCAGAGGTTTGACGGGATCGCGCGGAAGCTTGGCGGCGCCGTACGGGCGGTCCGGGAGGCTCCGGACAGGCCTCGTGACCTTGCATCAGCCATATTCTTCCCTTAACTGGAGATGAACGAATGGCCCGGTAAGCCGGGACATCACGGACGAATCTGGAGGACGGACATGTCGAACGGACTGTTCCAAGGCCTGCCGGGCTCCCACGAGATGGCCGGTGCCCACGCCCTGCCGACCGAGCCCTGGCTCCTGCCGATCTCGGATAGCGCCGCCGAGGCGGCGGGCAAGACCGCGGACGAGCTGCAGGCCGCCGTGCGTCGGGCGTCCCGGCCCTTCTGGCTGGCCGCCAACGGGCTCTGCATCGCGCTGGGCCTCGCCCTCACCCTGCAATGCGCCTCCGGCTGGGGCCCGACGGCGCCCCGCAGCGCCGTGACGGTCGCGCAGGCGACGCCGCCGACCATCGCGCCGCAGACCGCCTCGCTGCAGCGCTGAGCCGATAGCAGTCTGATCATTTCAGGGCCGTCCCGCGCGCGCGGGGCGGCCTTTCTCGTGGACGATGGCCGCCAATCCCACGGTCTCCCTCAAGCCGAGGAGCGGTGAGCTCGGCGCGCAGGAGGCCTGGATCGCGCGCCGGCGCCTCGGGAAGGCCCCTTGAGCGGACCGGAGGTCGTCCCCGCTTCGACGCTGCCGTCATCGCGAGCGCAGCGCAGCGACCCAGGGCAGCGGGACGTCCTGCACCGTGGCGCGACACGGGGTGGCTCCGGCCGCCGAGACGGCGACGAAGCCGGCGACCGGGCGCCGCATCACGCGTCCTGCGGCTCCCGGCGGGGCAGCGGTCCGCCGGCCTGCTGGGCCGTCCGCAAGGTGGCCGCCATGGCGTTGAGGCGGCCCTGCGGGTCCTCCGGCTGGATCACCCCGGCCGACATCACCAGCTTGGCGGCGTCGTCGACGCTGATGGCGAGCTCCACCACCTCCGCGCGCGGCAGGTAGAAGAAGAAGCCCGTGGTCGGGTTGGGCGCGCAGGGCAGGAAGACGCCGACGAGGTCGTCCGCCGGCGCCCCCCGGGCCCGCAGCGCCCCCTCGACCTCGTGGGCCGCCGGGGCGGACAGGAACACCACCGACCACGTGCCCTTCACGGGGAACTCCACGAGCCCCACCGTGCGGAACGAGGTGCCGTTGGCCGAGAACAGCGTCTCGAAGATCTGCCGCAGGCCCTTGTAGAGGCCGGAGATCACGGGGGTCCGCGCCAGCAGGACCTCGCCGAACTCGATCACCGAGCGTCCGACGAGGTTCGCCGTGAGGAAGCCCAGCAGGGTCACCGCCAGGAACGCGATCACGAGGCCGAGGCCCGGGATCGAGAACGGCAGGTAGTGGTCCGGCAGGTAGCTCGCCGGGACCAGCGGCTTCACGAACGAATCGATCAGCGCGATGAACCACCACGTGATGTAGGCCGTGATGGCGAGCGGGCCGGCGACGATGATGCCGGTGAGGAAATAGGTGCGCAGCCGGCCGCGCGCGCTGACCCGCGTCTTCGGGGTGCCGCCGCCCGCCGCGGCGTCGGGCTCGGGAACCTGGATCGGCGGGGGAATCGGCGCCACGGGTGCCCTCTCGGCCGCACCACGCGCGGCGATGACGCTGCGGGGCCGTCCCCCGCTGGCAGAGAGGTAGCGGTTGCGCTTGTCCGCCTCAAGGGCGGCCCCGCCTCCCTCAGGCGTCCGCACCCGGCGGTCGGGCGGCGGGGACCGGCATCGCGTCCCGGGGAATCACGGCGCCGCGATGCCCGATCACCGCCCCGGCCAGGCGGTGCGCCTCGGCGGCGGCGGCTTCCGGTGCCAGCCCGGCGATGCGCGCCGCGAGGTAGCCCGCCGCGAAACTGTCGCCCGCCGCCGTCGTGTCGACGACCCGCGCGGCCCGCCCGGCCGGCACGGCGGTGTCGGCCCGGCCGTGCAGCACCCGGGCGACGGGGCCGGATCCGTCCGAGGTCTTGAGCACGATCTCGGCCCGGCCGCGGTGGCGCAGCACCTCGTCCTCGCCCGCCGCGCCGAACAGCCAGTCCAGATCCTCGGCCGAGGCGAAGATCACGTCGGCCAGGTCCAGGGCCGCGCGGAAGGCCGCCCAGGCCTCGTCCCGGTCGGGCCAGCCGCGGGGACGGTAATTGGTGTCGAAGGCGACCTGCCCGCCCCGCTCCCGCAGGCGCGACAGCGTCTCGAACAGGGCGGCGCGCCCGGTCTCGCCGTAGAGCGAGAGGCTGATGCCGGACAGGTAGACGAGGTCGTAGCGCTCCAGCTCCGCCTCCGTCTCGGCGGCGCCCGGCTCGGTGAAGAGGTCCCGGGCCGCGGCCCGGTCGCGCCAGTAGTGGAAGCTGCGCTCGCCGTCGGCATCCGTGCGGATGATGTAGAGGCCCGGCATCCGGCCCTGCAGGCGCCGGACCCGGTCGAGGCCGATGCCCTCGCGGCCCCAGGCCGCCGCCATCTCGTCGCTCCAGATGTCGTCGCCCAGCGCGGTCACGTAGTCCACCGCGACGCCGAGGCGCGCGAGGTAGAGCGCGGTGTTCAGCGTGTCGCCGCCGAAGCCCCGGACCAGATTCCCGTCCGGGCGTTCGGACAGTTCGACCATGCACTCGCCGATGCAGGCGACCCTCATGCGGTTCCTCCCGGTGCGCGACCCCGTGTCCCCGCATTGTACGGCCCGGCCTGTCAATCGCCACCGGTCCCGGTCCCGACCTCGCCGCGACGGCCGCGCTCGCGTGGCCCCGTCGCGCGCCCGTCTGAGGAGCCTCGACGATCCAAGGATCAGCGCGCCAGTCGCTCGATTTCGTGGGATTTGCATATCGATAATTTGGCAAACGTATTGTAATATACGCACCATGACCGATTATGAATCATATACAATTAGTATAATTCACAATAAAATCTGTAATATGCGTGCATGACTCGTCATAGAACCTCGACGTCGCGCTTTTCTGAAGTTCGATTCAATGCCGGAGCGGAAAATCACCATTCTTAAACACCGAAGGTCAGAGAAGCTCCTTCGCGACAGGGGTCATTGTCGAGCGAGATCCGGTCGCGTTGCTGTCGTGACGGTGTGTGCCGAACGCACTGAGGGGCGGGATGCGGTCGAGGATCCCGGAAACCTCCGTTCACAGCGCGGCAGGAACGAATCCGTTCGATCGGGAACAAACCGCCTCGGGCTGGAATGTCGATGCAAGATGTTTGTCGATCGCGGGCGCCATCTCGATGGAGATACGTGCCGGATCTGAAGAAATTCCGGATGAATGGTGAAGTGTTGTGCCGAAAAAATTCTCGTGGCCGAACGGCGGGAACGGTGATACGGTTCGAACGGTGCTGAGATGTTCCATACTGCTTTAAGCGCTCTGACTTTCTCGTCGGGAGAGTTCCTGACTCTCACGGAAAGTCGGGGCGTGAGTGGGGCCTGGAGCTGGATCTTCGCGGGCGAGGAGCAGGTCTGGTCGCCCGGGTTCTACCGGCTGCTCGGGCTCGTTCCGAACGCCGCGAAGGCGCGCTACGACCTGTTGCTGAGCCTGATCCATCCCGAGGACCGGCCTCTCATGCCGACGCTGGCGGACATCCGGCAGGGGCACGTGCCCCGCGAGGTCATCGTCCGGGTGATCCGGACGAACGGCACGGTGCGCACGCTCTCGCTGACGATGGAGGTGCGCGTCTCGGCGGAGGGGCGGCCCGTCGCCCTCAGCGGCACGGCGCTCGACGTGAGCGACCGCGAACAGCTGGCGCGCCTGCGGCAGGAAGAGCGCCGCCGGCAGAGCGCGCTCTACCTCACGGAGCACATCACGACCTTCTCGATGGGGCTCGACCGCGTCCGGGACATCCCGTTCGCCGTCGCCCAGGTCCACGGGCTCCCGCTAGAGGAGATCTGCGCCGAGCCGTATATCCTGATCGTTCCCGAGGAGCGCGCGGGCTTCCGGGCAGCGGCCCTGGAGCAGATCGAGCGGCGGGCGTTCTTCCAGGGGGGCGCCCACGAGCGCCTCGCCAACGGCGAGCTCTGGCACTTCCGGATCCTCACGATGCCCGTCTGGGATCCGGACGGGACCTATCTGGGGCGCTGCGGGCTCAAATACCCCGTCCGCAACCACGCCCCGCCCCCCGGCGGCCTGCACGAGGGGCTGGAGCATTCCGTGAGCGGCCACCACCTGCGGGCCGCGCGGGCGCTCCTCGACTGGTCGATGATGGAGCTCGCTCAGGCGAGCGGCCTGTCGCATTCCACCGTGCGGCGTCTGGAAGAGGACAGCGAGCATCGGGGAAGCCGGTCCCGCCTGCACGCGGTCGAGGCGCTGCGCCGGGCGGGCGTCCGGTTCGTCCCCATCGATGACGGGACCCTGGCGGTCGCCCGGGTCTGAGCGGCCCGCGCGGCCGACGGGCGCTCGCGGGATCTGCCCTGCCCCGCCCCACCGGGTCATCGGGGTCGGTCTCCGCGCTGGCCCCCCGGGGGCCCCCCGACCCCAGCGCGGAGACCGGGACGGGCGGATCGGGCGATCCGCCGTCAGGCATCCCCGCGCCCGTGTCCCGCGGCGGCCCGGACGGGGCCGCCGATCCAGGGCGGTGCGGGCCTGGCCGCCTCAGGCCGCCTTGTGTCCGAGCTGGATCGCCTTGGCGATCTCCGAGCGCTTGGCGGCGTAGCCCGGGGCCACCATCGGGTAGTCGGCCGGCAGGCCGTACTTCGCCCGGTAACGCTCCGGCGTGAGGCCGTGCGCCGTGAGGTGACGCTTCAGGGTCTTGTAGGACCGGCCGTCTATGAAGCTGATCAGGCCGTCCTGCTGGATCGAAGCCTCGATCTGCGCCGCCGTCGGGCCGGTCCAGCCGGGACCGGATCCCGAGCCGCCGCCCTGCAGCACCGATATGGCCGTGTGCACCTGGTCGATCAGAACCGGCAGGTCGCCCACGCCCACCGCATTCCGAGACACGTAGGCCGCGACCAGTGATGCCGTGCACTTGATCAGGTCTGTGTTCAGGTCCGAGGTCTTTTCGTTCAGATCGATGGTGTTCATGAATCCCCCAGTACCGAAATTCGAGGCATGAAAACCGGCGCATCGATAAAGCTGAGGCTAGGATCAGATTTTACCGCCCAAGCATGCGCCGAATTGCTTCGAGTGTGCCAAGATTGGCGCGTAACTATACAAAAACTGTCTATTTTGTCTATACTTTATCTTAGGATGTTCTTTGAACACTTTCTGTTCTTGCGAGGCAACATGAGGTTGCCAGGCCTGCGGCGTCTCGCAAACAGTGCGCAGTTTCGGCCTCCGGTCCGTGAGGCTGTCCGCGATGACTGCGAACGGCCGCGCGATGACGGGCTGCAGGGGCGCGAATCAGCGGCGGAGACAGGGACGGATCGCGGATGCCGCCCGGTTACGGGTCAATCGGACCGCGGCCCGCGTCCCTGCTGACCATCGGTCGGGCGGCGCGCGACGGGATCCCGGGGGCCGTGGCGCTTCTCCACGGCCTCTCCGCGGGCGCTGGCGCCGCGACCGGGCCGCGATTAACAAAGTTCTCAGGCAAGGCGTGGATCGTGCGCCGGGCGCGTCGCGAAACGCTCGCACGTCGGGAGCCTCGTTCCGGCCGTGACGGCACGGCGGCATCCGTGCGAGAGGCCCGTCGACGCGCGCTATCGAGGGCGACCCCTATGTCCGGACCCTGTGCGACCACTATCCCGCGCGCGCTCTCCGCGCTCGAAGCGCCCGGACCGGGCGCCGCGGACGCGGTCGGCGGCCGGATGCCGCCCCTCTGGATGCTGCTCGTCGGCCGGGCCGCGGTCCGCCGTCACTGGCACCTCATCGCCGCCACCGGCCTGCTGTGGTCGTCGCTCGGCCTCCTGGTGGTGATCGATTCCCTCGACGGTGCGCTCCACGTCCCGGACCGGTGGTTCGGCCTGATCCTCCTGGCCGAGGGCGTGAGTTCCCTCCTCGTCGGCGCGTCCGCGATCGGCGCCGCGCGCCGCCTGCGCCTCGCCAAGGGCGCGCTGCTGTCGGTCATGGCCGTGCTGATCATGATGGCCACGAAGCACAGCACCTTCCTGCTCGCCATGATCTTCGGCGTCGCCTTCGTGGTCGACGGCCTCGTCCGGATCACGATCGCCGGCCTGCTGAAATTCGCTGGCTGGCGGATGTCGGTCGCCCTCGGCGGCCTCAGCATCGCCTTCGGCCTGTTCCATCTCCAGCCCTGGCCGACCTGGTACGCCGGCACGGTCGGCTACTGCATCGGCATGTTCCTGATCCTGAACGGCGCCAACCTCGCGCTGGTCGGGCTGCGCACCCGGCGCCTGGGCACCGCCGAGCCGGCGGTGTCGGTCGGCGGCGACGAGCCCGGCAGCCTGACGGTCTATGTCTGGACGCCCACCGGGCAGGCGACCACCCCCGCCGGCCAGCGGCTGATCCGGCGCTACGTCGCCTCCGTCGACAAGGCCGGGCGCTTCTCCACCGGCCACGCGGCCCTGCAGCAGGGCGACGACCTCTACGTCAGCCACTACCCCGCGGTGGAGATCGACCGCTCCCCCGCCAACCTGCGCTCGAGCCTGCGCGCGGGCCCGGAGAACGACGTGCCCGGGCGCTTCCTGCCCTCGCACGCCGCGGAGGTGGCGGACTGGTGCCCCGCGACGGTGGCGGTGACGCTGAACGGCATCGACGCCGCCCGGCTGCGGGCGTTCTGGGCGCAGTACAGCCGCGACACCACCTACAACTTCATCAGCCGCAACTGCTCCACCACGGTGGCGCGGGCGCTGGACATCGCCGTGGAGGGCGCGTTCAGCCGCGGCGGGCATCCCTGGCGGCGGCTCGCGGCGGCGCTGACCACGCCGGAGTTCTGGGCGGCGGCCTTCCTGCGCAACGGGGCGCGGTCCATGACCTGGACCCCGGGCCTCGTGCTCGATTACACGCGGGCGCTGAGCGCCCTCGTGGATCCGGCCTCGCCGGTGCCGTCGATCGCCTGGAAGCGGGTCGGCTGGCGGCTCCTGCGCAACTGGCGGGCGCGGGACCTCGCGCCCCTGAGCCCGATCGCCCGGCAGCCCTCCGTGCCGGGAGCCGGCCCGACAGAAGCCTGATCCCGGCCTGATCCCGGCCCGATCGGGACTCGGGACCGCGGTCGCCCGCTCAGGGGTCCTTGCGGGCGGCGGGGCGACCGGCAGCGAGGTCGCCCGCGATGGCCTGCATCACCGCCAGCGTGTCGACCTCGTCCTGCTCGGCGCCGTGGTCGCTGAGCTTCACGATCACCGTGCCGGTCGCGCGGTTCACGTAGATGTACTGGCCGTAGACGCCGATCGCCGAGATGTCGTCGTCCTCGCCGCCCGGGGCGTGCCACCACTGGGCCGAGTACTGCCAGCCGTCGACGTCGCGCCGGGCCGGCGTCATGATCCGCTCGATCCAGCGGCCCGGGATGATGCGGTGATCGCCCGACCGGCCCTGGTCGGCCACCAGAAGGCCGAGGCGGGCGAAGTCGCGGGCCGTCGCGTTGATGCAGCAGAACGCCTTCTCGATGCCGCCGGGCCGGTCGAGGTTCCAGGTGGCGTCGGCCTGGGCGCCCATCGGCTTCCAGATCCGCTCCGAGAGGATGTCGGCCAGCGGCTTGCCCTCGACCCGGGCGAGGATCAGGCCGAGCAGCTCGGTGTCGATGCTGCGGTAGCGGCCCTTGGTGCCGGGCTTGAACGCCAGGTGGGCGTTGTCGCGCACGAACGCCGTGAGATCGCGCGTCAGGTACATGCCGGCGGTGCCGGTCAGGGGATGCCGGGGGTCGTAGTTCTCCGGCACGGCGATGCCGCTCGCCATGTCGAGGAGGTTGCGCACGGTGATCTGGCCGAAGACCGCGCCGTTCCGCAGCTCGGGCAGGAGGGTGGAGACCCGGTCGGTCTCGGCGAGCTGACCCCGCGCCACCGCGGCGCCGACCAGCAGCGAGACGATGGACTTCGCCACCGACCACGAGGGGAACAGTGTCTCCGGTCCTGTGCCCGCGCGCTGCCACTCGTGGATCAGGATGCCGTCCTGCAGCACCAGGAACGCGTTGGTGTGGGTCGCCTCCAGCACCGTCATCAGCGGGACCGTCTTCCCCTTCCAGGGGACGCGGTCGAGGATCGGGCGCGGCCGCGCCGGCAGGTCGCTCGCCCGGGCCGGGGCCTGGACGATCCGGCTCGGGAACCACGTGCCCACCGACGACGGCTCGATGACCGCGAGCGCCGTCAGGGTGACGGGATCGGGGACGTTGATCAGCGCGGCCGCGGTCCAGGCGCAGCCCGCGATCGCGGCGCCGCCCGCCGCGGCGATCGCGCCCCAGCGGCGGCCCCGGCGCGCGCGGGCCGGAGAATCCGGGATCGCCAAGGACGCGGTCATGCTGGATCTGTGTCGCTCTGGATCGTCGCTGTCGCGCGGCCGGCCCCGGGGCGGGACGGCGCGCGGTCACCATGATCAGCAGGCCTTAACGAAAGCCCCAATCGGCCCCGGCGCCGGGCCGGTCCGTCGCCCGCGAAGCGGCGAGCCGCCGGTTCGGAAATGTTCACGGATCTGTGGCCTTGTGTCCGGCGGCCGCCGACGTCCGCGGCCGTTTCGACGCGGATCCGGGCCGGCCCAGCGCCGCCCCGTCCGCGCGGGCGTCCGATTCGAACCTGTTTCTACACGCCTCGACCGCCCGACTCACCCAGCCCGCGCAGCCCGAAAGTCCGCCGTGCCATGAATCCGTACCTGATCCTCGGGCTCGCCATCGGCGCGGAGGTGACCGCCACCCTGGCGCTGAAGGCCGCCGACGGCCTCACCCGCCCGGGGCCGACGGTGATCGTGGCGCTCGGTTACGGCACCGCCCTGTGGCTGATGTCGACCAGCATGGACATGCTGCCGATCGGCGTGGTCTACGCGATCTGGTCGGGGATCGGCATGATCGGCGCGGCGCTCGGCGGCGCGTGGCTGTACGGCGAGGCGCTCAACCCGACGATGCTGGTGGGCATCGGGGTGATCGCCCTGGGCGTGACCGTCCTGGCCGCGGGTCAGGGCCAGCACTGAGGCTCCCGGTCCGGTCCCGAAACGGGACAGCCTCGCCACATCCTCGCCGCGAACATGCCGTCAAGCTTGGCCTTCGTCCGGTCGGAGCGGAACACCGCCCGGCTGGTCAGGCTGGAGGAGCACGGAGCGCGGATGCATGCGGGGTAGCGAGAGGACGAAGGTCGGTCCTGCACTGATCGTTCTGGCGGCGGCCGGCGGCCTGGGGGCCTGCAACACCGCGTCGCCGGTGCTCACGACGGGATCGATCCCCGACCGCAAGCCGCCGATGGTCGTCAGCGACGCCGAGCGCGATTGTCTGGGCCGCGCCATGTACTTCGAGTCGAACAGGAGCGACAGCGACGGGCTGGTCGCCGTCGGCACGGTCGTGATGAACCGGCTCGAGAACGCGATCTTCCCAGGCGGCATCTGCGCGGTGGTCGGGCAGCCGGGCCAGTTCGCGCCGGGCGTCCTCACCAAGCCGATGCAGGAGAAGGACCTGCAGAAGGTCGCCGACGCCGCCGACGCCGTCCTGGCCGGCGAGCGGCACCCGAAGGTCGGGAAGGCGATGTTCTTCCACACCGCGGGCCACCGCTTCCCCTACACGAACATGCACTACGTGGCCGTCGCCGGCGGCAACGCCTTCTACGAGAAGCGCGACAGGCGCACGGCCAAGCTGGAGAAGCTGGAGAAGCCGGCTCAGCAGGACAGGCCGGCCACGCCCGCCCTGCCCGCGACGGCCCTGACCTTCGCGGCCGTACCCGCGCCGCCCGCCGCGGGCCCCTGATCAAGGCGGCCCGATCCGACAGCCGCGTCCCGGATCTGCGCGCGGTGAGCTCCGGTCAGCCGGCCGCCGCGTCCTCCGCGCGGCTCGCCCGCAGGGTTCGGGCCTCCTGCCGGGCGGCGGCCAGCACCCGCTCCCGGCGCACCGGCTCCCGCAGCGATTCCCACAGACGGAGCAGCTCCAGCGTCGGCAGCGCGTCGCAATCCGGCGACGCGTCCCCGGATGTGCGCCCGGTCGCCGGCGCGCATTCGGCGAAGAAGATCTCGACCGGGCTCCCCAGGGCCTCGGCCAGTCTCCCCAGGAGCGCGTCGGCCTGGACGGTCGGGATCATGGGAAATCCTGTTTCTGCGCGGGCGGTCGAACCGGATCCTTACCTTTAAGTTGTATGCTCGGCATTCAACCAGGTTACTGCACCGCCATGTCCGACGACGACGGTTTTGACCGCATGGTGGAGGCGACGATCCTGGCCCATCAACTCGTGGCCGCGCACGGCACGGCGACGATGCAGCTCCTGTCCCGATTGCTGCTCATGGAGATCGGTACGGAGATCGCGGCGCGGCGCGATCCCGATCCGGCCGCCAACGACAATCCGGACGCCCTGGAGGATTAGGTCGCGGACTCATTAAGCTCGCAGCCAGACCCGCAGGGCTGCGAGCTTGACGCTGGCTAGGAAGTTGTCGGGATCCTTGTCGTAACGGGTGGCGACGGCCCGGAAGTGCTTGATCTTGCTGAAGAAGCGCTCGACCAAGTTGCGGTACTTGTACAGGAACGGGCTGAACGCCGGCACTCGCTTGCGGTTGGGCATCGGCTTCACATTCGCCCACGCGCCCTGCTCCGCCATCCGAGTGCGAAGCGCGTCGCTGTCATAGGCTCGATCCCCCAGCAGGATCTGGCCCGTGCCCAGACCGCCCAGCATGTCGGCCGCCGCGCGCCCATCGTGCGCTTGACCCGCAGTGATTTTGAGCGCCACCGGACGGCCGTCAGCATCCACCAAAGCGTGGATCTTGCTCGTCAGGCCGCCGCGCGAGCGACCCATGCCACCGGATCGGCCATCTTTTTTTGGGCGCAGGCGGCATGCTGGTGAACCCGCACGCTGGTCGCGTCGATCATCTGCAGGTCGCCGTCGTAAGCCTTTGACACCGCATCCAAAAGCCGATCCCAGATGCCACGCTTGCGCCAGCGCCGAAAACGGTTGCCGCAGGTCGTATGTGGGCCGTAGCGCGCCGGGATGTCGGCCCAGGGCGCGCCCGTGCGCAGCCGCCAGAAGATCCCATTCAGCACCCGCCGATCATCCACGCGCTCCTTGCCGCGCACGTCCGTCGGCAACAGCGGTTCGATCACCGCCCACTCCGCATCCGTCAGATCAAACCGCGCCATCAAGGCCCTCCTGCTCAGAGGGCTAACGACGCCGCGGTTCAACCGTGCCAGCCGTTATGGGTTCGCGACCTAGAGCGCGCTCCGCCGGCATTCCGGTCGGATCGGGTCCCGGCGGAAGAACCGGCCTGGCCCGTAATCCTTGGCGCGATGCAATGGAGCGGGCGGCAAATCTGTTGATCGGCCCATCGATCCGAGCAGGCGGCATTTACAAGGATGGATAACGGTCTAGCTTCTGGGTAGAAACTACCCACGAATCACGGATCCCTCGCCGATGATCGCCGAACGGGTAGCGCTCGCTGGTGCGCTCCTCCTGCTGAGCATCACGCCCGCGGTCCCCCAGCTGCGCCGTCCGATGACGTGTACGGTGGAGGCGTCGACCAGTCTCGATGTCGCCGCACCCGAAGGCGCCAAACCGCAATCCCAGAAGGCCCGGACATTCTCGCTGGTCTCCAGCGGCGGCCTGCTGACCGTGATCTCGGCCGGGCGCTCCGACTATTACGAGTGCCAGACGGCCTCGCCGCGGCTGAACGAGCGCACGCCGCGCAACGCGATCAAGTGTCAGAACGGCGTCTACTTCCTTCTGATCGACCTCAACAAGATGAATTTCGTCGAGGCGCAGCTCAATCCCGAGGAGCGCAACGACGTCAAGGTCAGCTACGGGAATTGTCGGACCCTGTAGGGGCGTCGCCGGGCAACCTAGTCCATGTGGATCAGGACGTACGCGGCGGCGGCAACGGCCGTGAGGGTGAGGACCACCAGCAGCGCCGTTTTCCCGGGCGGTCCTTCCGGCGGGTCTGGGGCGTCGGTCATGCGGCTCCTCCGGGCCGGTGACGGGGCCTCTGCCGAAAGGGCCCGGTCCTTCGGTTGGTTCCCTGACCGGGCCCGGTCCGCATTCTTCCGCCCCGGCCGGGACGATCACCGGCAGAAATGGGCCGCGGCCGGCGTCCACTGGCCGAAGCCCGTGGCGACCATGTTGGCCACGACCCGGCAGATGTAGATCTTCTGCGCCGCGTTGTTGTGCGGGCCGGCATGATAGCGCGCCACGGCCATCGTCCAGCTGCCCTCCCGCCGCTTCAGATCCCGGAGAAATTGCGTCGCGTAGTCCACGTTCGCGCGCGGGTCGATCATGGCCTCGACCGAGGCGAACTTTTCGCCGTGATAGTGGTGGTTGATCTGCATGCAGCCGAGATCGATCAGGCGCGCGCCCCGGCGGCGCGCCGCGGCGAAGTGGGCCAGCACGTCCTGGGGCCCGGTCGCGAAATAGGCCGCCCCTTCGATGTTCATGGCGTAGGGCTGGAGCGAGCCGCGCTTACCCGTCTCCGTGAGGCCGACCGCGTAGAGCACGCCGAGGGGCACGCCGTAACGGGCCGCGGCACGGCCCATCTCGGCCTCGCACACGGTCCCGGCGACCGGGGCGGCGCTACAGATAAACGCCGCCGTCGCGAGGACGTACCGTCTCATCTGTCCGCTCCCCGTCGCGCCTGCCGAGCGTCGGCCGCTGCGCCGCGCGCTGGTCTGCCTGCCGCTGCCCGTCCCCGCCGTGACCCGGCCGGGCGCCGCCGTCGGTGAGCCCGGATTGGCCCTGGGACGGTGATCCGCCCGCGGAGAACCCGGCGTCGCCGGGGCGAACCGGCTCGACAATGATCTCGGGCCGGTAATGCGCGTGCTTGAGCAGTTCGGTGAGGATCGCCGAATCCCGCTGCAGCATCGCCGCCGTCTCGGGACGCGCGGCGCGCAGATGGGTCTCGAGCTGACCGTCGACGAGCCGCAATTCCACCGTGACGATCCCGAGGCTCTCCGGCCGGAGCTGGATCTTGAGCACCCGGAGCGGCCCGTCCTGAGCCGCGGGGATCGCCGGATCGGCGCCGACGCGACGCTCCGGTCCGGCCGCGGTCGCGCGCTCAATCTCCTCCGTGATGGCCGCCGCGATCGTCGGCAGGACGGCGGCGAGTCGGGCCGGCTCGGTCCCGGATCCGTTGCCGGGACCCGGGATGGGGACGCCCGGCGGCCCCTGCCGGCCGGTGGGGGCGAGGAGGAGTCCGGCGATGCCGGAGCGGGGACGGTTGTCCTCGCGTGCCGTGAGCCCCCCCGGCCCATCGATCCCCGTCGCGGTGCGGGCCGACGCATCGGCGCGGGCCGACGCATCGCCGGCTCGAGGCTCGGGATCGGTCGCGAGGGCGACCGTCGCCTTCGGCGGCGCTGCG
This sequence comes from Methylobacterium sp. 1030, assembly GCF_040544715.1. Classification (NCBI taxonomy): domain Bacteria; kingdom Pseudomonadati; phylum Pseudomonadota; class Alphaproteobacteria; order Hyphomicrobiales; family Methylobacteriaceae; genus Methylobacterium; species Methylobacterium sp. 1030. The sequence goes on from NZ_JBEPKM010000008.1 coordinate 195,443, forward strand.
TTCACCTTCCCGGCGACCGTCCCGGCGATCTGGGTGGCGACTTGCGCGGCAATCTGGGCGGCGATCTGGGCGGCCGGCGCGATCGGAGCAGGATCGGGCCCGGCGACGGCCGGAGCCACCGGTCCGGGGCGGACGGGTCGAGGCTGAGCGTCCGCCGCGTTCGGGACGGCCGGCAACGGGGACGTTGCCGCTGCGGCGGCCGGGAGGGCGTGGCGGGCCGCCTCGGGCAGGACGGGCTTGAAGTGAACCGCCCGGTCGAGAACCTCGACCTGCGGGGGGCCGCCCTGCAGCAGGGTGCCCGGGCTCGGCCCGGCGCGCGGCGACGCGTCCGCGCGGGCCGCCTCGAGATTTCCCACGAGGCTGGTCTCCGGGGCCGCGTCGGGGCCCGCCGGGGATGCGGCGGATGGGGCCGGTCCCGGAGCACCGGTTCCGTGTCCCGCGGGCAGTTCCGGACGGGCCGACAGGACGGCCGCGCTCAGGATCTCGGCGAGCGCCGCGGCGGCGCTGCCGGGATCGCCCGGTGACGGCGGCGGCGCGGGCGATGCGCCGGCTTCGGGCCGCCGATCCTCCCCGGTCGCGCCCTCCGGTTCGTCCATCTCACCTCCGTCGGTCTCGGGTCGGGCCGCGGGAGTTCCCCCTGAGACCGCACGCAGGACCAGGTCGAAGGCGCCCCGCACCGCCGGATCCGGCAGCGCCTGAAGGTCGGCCGCCGGATGCGGGGACGGTGCGACATCCCGATCGGGTTTGGGGACGGGTTTCTGGACCGCGGTGGAGATCGTGTTCACGGGGTCGCCTTGCTGAGCATCAGATCGATCCGGTCGATCGTGGCCTGCGCCTTCGGGATCAGGCTCGCGGGCCCGTCGGTGGGATCCGGCGCCGCCCGCGCCGGCTTCGCGGCGGCGTCGGCCTCCGGCAGGCCGGGCCGGCCGGCGAGCCCGCGTCCGATCGCCTCGGCGGTCGACAGGGCCGTCTCGAGGAGGGGCAGGTCGCGGGCCGTGAGCTTGGCCCTGTCGAGCGATCTCAGCGTCCGCGACCCGGACTGGAACGTCGCCAGGCTCACGATCTCGGCGGCAGCCCGGTAGAGCTGGCCCCGGGTCGCCTCCGCGCTTCCGGGCGCGCACAGCGCGAGGGCCTTCTCGCTGGCGCGGAGCGCCGCGGCCGTCTGACCCGCCTGGATCGCCGTCTGGGCGACCACCAGATACAGGTCGCGCCGGCTCTCGGGACCGAGCTCGTCCAGGATCCTGTTGAGGGTCGCGAAGCGCTCCGCGTCGTGGCCGATATCGAACTGCGTCAGCTGATAGGCCAGTCGCTGCCGGAAGTTGCCCGCGTAGATCGAGTGCGGGAAGCGGCGCAGGTACTGGATCGCCAGCGCCTCGAACGTCTTCAGGTCGCCGATCTGACCGAGGGTGAAGATCTCGCGGCGCAGGGCGCCCTCCTCGGTCAGCGTGCCCGGCAGCAGCACCCGGACGCGGTCGAGCAGGGCGATCGCCCGGATCGGCTGGTCGGGCACGGCGAGCGACGCCTGCGTCAGGCCGATGGCGCCCGCGAGCGTCGGCGGCAGATCTGTCGTGTCGACGTCCTGGAGCAGGCGCCGCGCCTCGGCCTCCCGCCCCTCGACATAGGCGAGCGCCCCGCGCGCGAGCGTCGCTTCGGGCTCGCCGAGGCCGTCCTGCGCCGTCAGCCGGCGCAGGACGGAAGGACCGCCGCCGCTGAGGGCGAACGTGATCGCGGCCCGGATATTGCTCCGGCGGCCCCAAATCTCGGGCGGGACGGCCAGGAGATCCGCGTTGATCCGGGCGATCAGCAGCGGCTGGCTCTCGTGGGCGGCCCGGGAGCCGGCGGCGACCCGATCCTGCAGCAACTGGAGCGTGCGCACCGACTGCACCGGATCGCCCGTCGGCGCCTGCGGCTCTGCGGCCGGGGCGGCGGGAGGGCCGCCCGCCGGTTCCGCGGCGACGGGGGCGGCCCTCCCCGCGATGAGCAGGCCGAGGGCGGCCGCCACGATCCGCCCGGTCCGGGACACCTTCATCCTGGAGATCCCTGCAGGAGAATCTCGATCCGCCGGTTCTCCGGAGCCTTCGGATCCGCGGCGTTGCGCGGCGTCCGGTCCGCGGCGCCCTCGACGCGCCAGATCCGCGCTTCGTCGATCCCGGCCCGGGTGAGCATGTACGCCGCTCGATCTGGGACCGCATCTCCAACGGGTCCGAGACCGCCCTGGCGGGCTACCTGATCAAGGAGCACCCTCAGACCGCGGCGCTCGTGCTGTCCAAGGTCAAGCCGGCCTGCGCCGCCAAGGTGATGGCGCAGTTGCCGGCGCCGCTGCGCAACGGCGTCATGCGGCGGATGCTGACGTTCAAGCCGATCGTCGACGCGACCATGAAGATGATCGAGCAGACCATCCACGAGGACTTCATGATCAACCTGGCGCGCAATGCCGCGGCGGATACCCACTCGCGCATGGCCGACATCGTCAACAAGATGGAGCGCCAGAGCATGGAGGAGGTCCTGGACAACCTCACGCAGACGCGCCCGAAATCGGCCGAGATCCTGAAGAGCCTGCTCTTCACCTTCGACGACATCATCCACATGACGCCGCGGGCGCGGACGACGCTCTTCGATCAGGTCCCGCACGAGAAGGTCATCCTCGCCCTGAAGGGCACGAACGGGCCGTTGCGGAACGTCGTGCTCAGCGCGCTGACCGCCCGCGCCCGGCGCCTCGTCGAGCACGAGCTGGAGGGAGGCGAGCCCGCCGCCCAGCGGGACGTGCTCGACGCGCGCCGCGCGATCACCGACCAGGCGCTCGAGATGGCGTCGCGCGGCGAGATCGAACTCACCCCGGCCGACTCGGATGAGACCTACTTCCGCTAGCACCGTCCCCGGTCGGGGACGGCTCCGGGGCGCCGCTCCGGCGGACGCGTCCCGCCGGGCCGACCGGCGCGGTGCCGTCGGCGGCCCGAGTTCGGGGCGCCGCGATGTCTGAGGACAGGGAGAGCAAGACCGAGGCGGCGAGCGAGAAGAAGATCAGCGACGCGATCGCGGAAGGAAACACGCCGTTCTCGCGGGAAGCGCCCGTCTTCGCCTCCATCCTGGGACTGCTGATCTTCCTGGTCTTCGTGGCGCGGGATCAGGGGCTGCCGCTGGTGCAGAGGCTCGCGCTGATCTTGGAGCAGCCGCGCAACTTCAGCGTGGAGACGAGCCACGACGCGATGCGCCTCGTCCACGCCCTCGCCCTGGAGATGGGCCGCTTCCTGCTGCCGGTCCTGGTCATCCTGCTCGTGGCCGGCATCGCCGCCTCGATCTTCCAGAACGCGCCGCGCGTGGTGTTCGATCGGATCCAGCCGAAATGGTCCCGCATCTCCCCCGTCGCCGGCTGGAATCGGCTCTTCAGTCTGCAGGGGTTCGTCGAGTTCGGGAAAAATCTGTTCAAGTTCTTCGCGATCGGCGGCATGTCCTACATGGTCCTGCACGCGGATCGCCACGAGATCGTCAATGTCATGTTCGTGGATCCAGTCTGGTTGCCCGAATTCCTGCTGACCCTCTCGGTGCGCCTCGTCTCGGCCGTGAGCGTCGCGACGATCGCGCTGGTCGCCGGCGACCTGGTCTGGACCCGCGTGCGCTGGCAGCGCGACCTGCGGATGTCGCGGCAGGAGGTGAAGGACGAGTTCAAGCAGCTCGAGGGCGACCCGCTCGTGAAGGCGAAGATGCGCTCGCTGGCGCAGGACCGGCTGCGCAAGCAGATGATGGCGGCGGTGCCCCGCGCCACCATGATCCTGGCGAACCCGACGCACTACGCGATCGCGCTGCGCTACGACCAGAGCGAGAACGACGCCCCGACGGTTCTGGCCAAGGGCGCGGACCTGATCGCCCTCCGCATCCGCGAGATCGCCGAGAAGCACCGGATCGAGGTCGTCGTCGACAAGGCGCTCACCCGGGCGATGTACGACCATGTCGAGGTCAACCAGGCGATCCCGGCGGAATTCTACCGGGCGGTGGCGAACCTGCTGGTCTACGTGATGACGCGCAAGCGCCGCTGACCGGCACGGCGTGGCCGAGGCGTGGCAGCGGCGTTGACCGGTCGGCCCGTCCCGACCGGCAGAGGCCGCGGACCCTGGCAGATCCGCGGCGCGGCGTTTCAGGCCGCACAGGCCGTCGGCCGGCCCGGGGCGGTCTCGGGGCGCTGCGCGTCCGGGATCCGGGAGCGGCCTCAGGCCGCCCGAACGCGGGCGTCCAGGCGCTTCGCCTCCCGGCGGAACCGGTGCAGCACGAACTCGGTGTAGCCGTTCGGCTGGCCGGCGCCCTCGAAGACCAGGGCCTCGGCGGCGCGGAAGGCCGGCCCGTCGAAGCCGGGGGCCATCGGCCGGTAGGCCCGGTCGCCGGCGTTCTGGCGATCGACGACCTCGGCCATGCGCCGCAGGGCCGCGGCGACCTCGTCGCGGTCCACGATCCCGTGGCGCAGCCAGTTGGCGATGTGCTGGCTGGAGATCCGCAGGGTGGCGCGGTCCTCCATCAGCCCGACCTCGTGGATGTCCGGCACCTTGGAGCAGCCGACGCCCTGGTCGACCCAGCGGACCACGTAGCCCAGGATCCCCTGGCAATTGTTGTCGAGCTCCTCCCGCACCGCCTCCGGCGCGAACGCGCCCTCGGCGAGGGGCAGGGTCAGCATGGCGGCGCGGGTCGCGGGCGCCCGGCCGGCGAGCGCCGCCTGGCGGGCGCGGACATCCACCTGATGGTAGTGGAGCGCGTGGAGCGTCGCGGCGGTCGGCGACGGCACCCAGGCGGTGTTGGCGCCCGCCTCCGGGTGGGCGCCCTTGGCGTCGAGCATCGCCGCCATCCGGTCGGGGGCGGCCCACATGCCCTTGCCGATCTGCGCGTGGCCGGGCAGGCCGCAGGCGAGGCCGGCATCGACGTTGCCGTCCTCGTAGGCCTGGATCCAGGCGGTCGCCTTCATGGCATCCTTGCGGACCACGGGGCCGGCCTCCAGCGAGGTGTGGATCTCGTCGCCGGTCCGGTCGAGGAAGCCGGTGTTGATGAAGAACAGCCGGTCCGACGCCGCGGCGATCGCCGCCTTGAGGTTGAGCGTCGTGCGCCGCTCCTCGTCCATGACGCCGATCTTGAGCGTCCGCGGCGCGAGGCCGACCAGCGCCTCGACCTGCCCGAACAGCGCCACCGCGAAGGCGACCTCGTCGGGACCGTGCAGCTTGGGCTTGACCATGTAGACCGAGCCGGTCCGGCTGTTGCGGAGCGGACCGGTGCCCTTCAGGTCGTGCAGGGCGATCAGCGCGGTGACGGCCGCGTCGAGGAACGTCTCCGGGATCTCGGCGCCGTCGAGGGTCACGGCGTCGGTGTACATGTGGTGGCCGACATGCCGGACCAGCATCAGCGACCGTCCCGGCAGGGTCAGGCGCCCGCCATCGGGGGCCGTGAAGGTCCGGTCCTCGGCGAGCCGCCGCTCGACCGTGCGGCCGCCCTTGGACAGGGTGGCGGTCAGATCACCGCGCATCAGGCCGAGCCAGCTCCGGTAGACCGCGACCTTGTCGGCCGAGTCCACGGCCGCCACCGAATCCTCCATGTCCATGATGGTCGAGAGGGCGGCCTCCAGCACCACGTCGGCGATGCCGGCCGGGTCGGTGCGGCCGATCGGGCTCGCGCGGTCGATGACGACCTCGATGTGCAGGCCGTTGTGGCGCAGCAGGAGCGCGGTCGGCGCCGCGGCGTCGCCGGTGTAGCCCGCGAAGGCGGACGATCCGGTCAGGCCGGCGCTGCGACCGGCGCCGAGATCGGCGGCCAGGCGGCCGTCCGTCACCGAGAAGCCCACGGCATCCGCCCAGGAGCCGACGCTCAGCGGCGCGGTCGCGTCGAGGAACGCCTTGGTCCTGGCCACCACCGCGGCGCCGCGGGCCGGGTTGAACCCGGCGCCGGGCGCGAGCTCGCCGTCCTGCGGGATCGCGTCGGTGCCGTAGAGGGCGTCGTAGAGGCTGCCCCAGCGGGCATTGGCGGCGTTCAGCGCGTAGCGGGCGTTGGAGATCGGCACCACGAGCTGCGGCCCGGCGATGGCGGCGATCTCCGCGTCCACGTTCTCGGTGGTCACCCGCACGGTCTCGGGCTCCGGCTGCAGGTAGCCGATCCGCGTCAGGTAGTCCGCGTAAGCCGCCGGATCGTGCGGCGCTCCGCGATGGTCGCGGTGCCAGGAGTCGATGTCGGCCTGGAGGCCGTCGCGCCGGTCGAGCAGCGCCCGGTTGTGCGGTGCGAGATCGCGGACGATCGCGGCGAAGCCCGACCAGAACTGGTCGGCCGAGAGACCGGTCCCGGGCAGCGCTTCCTCGGAGACGAAGGTGCGGAGATCCTCGGCGACGACGAGCTTCGACATGGCGATCCTCGGGGATGCGTGGCGACGCGCGTCAGAAAAAATCGAACGCGCCGTGAAAAATTTTTGATGTCTCCTCGATAGATCGCTTGGCATCCGCGAGAAAGGCGGCAAAAGGGATTTGATTTTTTCCGCAGCGTTGACAATGCACGACCAGAGCGACTTGGAGATCTTCGCCCGGGTGGTCCGCACCGGCAGCCTCACCCAGGCCGGCTCGGAGCTCGGCCTGTCGGTCGCGGTGGTGTCGAAGCGGCTGAAGAGGCTGGAGGAACGGCTCGCCGTGCGCCTGCTGCATCGCACCACGCGGCGGGTGGCGCCCACGGATGTCGGGGCGGCCTTCTTCGAGCGGATCGCGCCGATCGTCGACGCCATCGCGGAGGCCGAGAGCCTCGTGTCGCAGACGGCGACGCGGGCGCGGGGGACGCTCCGGGTCACGGCGCCGAGCTCCTTCGGGCGCCTGCACATCGTCCCGCACCTGCGGGCCTTCTTCGCCCTCCATCCCGGCATCGTGCTCAACTTGGAGTTGAGCGACGATTTCGAGTCGATCGTCGAGCGCGGCTACGACCTCGCGATCCGGGTCGGCGCGCTGGAGAGTTCCGGGCTGACGGCGGTGCGCCTCGCGCCGGTGCAGCGGGTCCTCTGCGCGCGGCCGAGCTACCTCGACGCGGCCGGGCGGCCGCGGAGCCTCGACGACCTGCGCGGCCATGTCTGCCTCGCCACCGAGAACCAGAATCCCTGGCGGCTGGTCGGGCCGGAGGGCCCCTGCACGGTCGGCGCGTCGGGGCCGCTGCGCACCCATTCCAACGAGGTGGTGCGCGAGGCCGTGATCGGCGGCCTCGGGATCGCGCTGCGCTCCACCTGGGACGTGCACGCGGAGCTGCGCGACGGCCTGCTGGAGGTGGTGCTGCCGGCCTACGCGGCGGCGGCCTCGGCCGGCATCTTCGCGGTCTACCCGAGCCGGGCCTTCGTGCCGGCCAAGACCCGGGCCTTCATCGCGTTCCTCAAGCAGACCTACCGGTCGAGCGGGGCCTGGGCAGACGGGTGAGGCCCGTGCTGCGGCGTCTCGCTCCTGCTGAGCGGGAGACGCCCGCTCGACGTCTCACGCCGTCGCCGATCGCGGTACCGCCGTCGTTGCGGGTGGAGCGAAGCAGTCCGGTCGGCGTGACGAGGTCGGACGTCGCGCTGCCCTGGGTCGCTTCGCCGCGCTCGCGATGACGGAGAGCGGCGCATCGACCGAACGGCTCAGCCGGCGGCCGTGCCGCCCTCAGCCGTTCGCGAAGAAATCCGGATCCGTCCGCGCCAGCATCCGCTTGAACGCCGCCCACTCGTTGTCGGGCGCCCCCTGGACCACGACGCGGTCGTAGCCGGCGGCGTACTGCCCGGCGGTCTTGGTGGCGACGGCGGAGGAGGGCCGGATCACCGGCGCGCCCGCCGCCTGGATCGCCAGCTGCGCCCGGCACGAGCGCTCCAGGTTGTGCATCAGCCGGAACGCCTCGCCGACCGTGCGGCCGCAGGTCAGCAGGCCGTGGTTGCGCAGCACCATCACGGGCTTGTCGCCGAGATCGGCCACCAGCCGCTCCCGCTCGTCGAGGTCGAGGGCGATGCCCTCGTAGGCGTGGTAGGCGACGCGCCCCGTGAACTGCATCGACCACTGGTTCAGGGGCAGGAGCCCCTCCTCCTGGCAGGAGACCGCCACGCCCGCGACCGTGTGGGTGTGCAGCACGCAGATCGCGTCGTGGCGCGCGGCGTGGATGGCGCTGTGGATCGTGAACCCGGCCGGGTTGATGCCGAGCCCCATCGGATCCTCGAGCACCTTCCCGTCGATGTCGACGGTGACGAGGTTCTCCGGCGACACCTCCTCGAAGCGCATCCCGTAGGGGTTGATCAGGAACCGGTGCCCGGCGCCCGGCAGCCGCGCCGAGATGTGGGTGTAGATGCTGTCGTCGAGGCCCAGCCGATGGATCAGCCGGTAGGCGGCCGCGAGGTCGACGCGCATCGCGCGGATCGCGGCGCGATCGGCGAGGTCCGTATCCCGGTCCGCGACGGTCGACGGTGTGGCTGCGCTCATGCGACGGCTCCCTGCCGGTCGGCCCTGTCGGCCCTCCGGGATCGCCGCCCGGCGCAGGCGGTCCCGCGATCCCCGGGCGCCCGAGGCGGGGGCTCGGGGCGAGGTCCGGGAATCGCCGGCAGGGTGCACCAGGGCGGGCGGCCCGGCAATCCGGTGGGATGCGGCGGGACCTCCGGGGGAGCGACGGCCGCGTTCCACCGGATTGCCGGGCCGCGCGGGCGGTCGCCCGAGCCGTCTTCCAGTCCCTTACTTGGACGGGCGATCGCCGGGCGGAAAGAGCGCGAGCGCCTCCTCCGCCAGGACGCCGCCCGTGATCGCGATCGGGCGGAACGCCGACCGGTCCGCGACCTCCGTGCAGGTGATCATGATCTGGTCGATCTTCGTGGCGAGCTGCTGCAGCGAGGCGGCGAAGACGACGCGCGAGATCCCGCACCAGACGATCGCGCCCATGCACATCGCGCAGGGTTCGCCGGACGTGTAGAGGGTCGTCCCCCGCAGCGCCTCCGGCCCGTGCTCCGCGAGGAAGCGGCGGATCGCCACCATCTCGCCGTGCGCCGTGGGATCGCGCTGCTGCTTCCCGAGATTCAGGCCCCGGGCGCGGATCTCGCCCTCCGCGACGATGACGGCGCCGAACGGGAAGTCGGCGCGGCGCGCCTCGGCGATGGCCGCCCGCATGAAGGTCTCGTCCGCGGCCGTGGCCGGCGCGGCGGTGGTCGCCGACGCGGGGCGCGCGCCCGTCGACAGCGCCACGCCGAGCGCCGCGGCCCCGAGGAACGCGCGCCGGCCCGCATCGGGCGCGACGGGCGGTGCGTGGCCGTGCGGCCCGGTGCCGCGGAGCTTGCTCGTCATGATCGGTTCCGCTGAGCTGTCTCGAGGGGCCGTCCCGGCGGCCGCGACCGCGGCCCGGGGCCGTCCTAGAAGCGCTGCCTAGAAGCGCTGATCGGTGCGGCCGGGGTTGGGGCCGCGGCCGTGATAGGACGCCATGCACAGGTGCCAGATCTGCGAACCGAGGTCGTAGAGGCTGAGGTTGTTCGGGTTGGGGTAGCTGAAGATCTGGGCCCGCGCCTGCTCGCGGCAGGCGGCGTCCTGCGGGCTCTGGATGGGTGGCTCCGGCACGGATTGCGCCGCCGCCCCCGTGGTCAGGGCAATCGCGGTCGCGAAGGCAATCAGCGGGAGGCGCATCGTCACAGGTCTCCGAATACGGCGCCGCGGCGGCCGCTGTCCGGCCGGCCGCGGATCTGGGAAGCGGTATGTGGGGCCGGCGGCGCTCCGGGCGAGACCGTCCGGAGCGCCGCCGGCGCGTTCGTCAGCGGCGACGCCAGTGGTAGCTGCGATGCCAATGATAGTTGCGATGCCAATGATAGTTGCGGTGCCAGCGATAGTTGCGATGCCAGCGATAGTTGTAGGTCCGGTAGAAGCGCCGGCCTCCGTAGTAGCGGGCTCCGTAGAAGGCAGGGCCCGGGCCGTAGAACCGGCGGGCGTTCGGGACGCACCGGCCCCACGGGTTGAGGTGGAATCCGGGCCCGCACCAGTAGCCGACCCGGGTCAGCCCGCTCGCGTCGCCGGCCAGCGGCGCCGGTGAGAGCGGGGCCGCCGACGCCGGGCCCGCCAGGCCCAGGCCGCTCAACACAAGGGCCACGAGCCCCATCATCCGCATGAAATGCACGGCGTGATCCTCCCGCGACCGGCGCGCTGTCCGCGTCCGGATCGTGCATCATGCTGCTTGCGAGCTAAGATTAATGTCAATGGCCCGCATTCAGTCAATACCTGTATCAACTACGCATCATCATTTATGAGCCGCGCGATTTCCGTTCTGTATTCAGTGTTCGTCAATGCATCCGTTCCAATCTGACGCACCCGGCGCGCCGGTGACGGATCGGGAGGAGGACCATGAACAGCACGGATCGTCGGGCCGGCGGACGGTCTCGACCCATCGTGACGGCCGGCCTCGCCGCCCTCGTCCTCGCGCTCGCCGCCGGTCCCGGCGGCGCGCAGGACGGCTTCGGTGAGGGGGCCGGGCGCCCGGCCGACCTCGCGGCCGGCGCGGAGGTGGACGCGCTGCGGCCGGTCGTCGAGCGCTTGGCCGGCGCCTGGGTCGCGCGCGGGGCGATCCCGGGCCTGATCGTGGGCGTGAGCCACCGGGGGCGGCGCAGCTACTTCGGGTTCAACGGGGCCGGCGGCGCGCCCTACCGGTCCGACACGATCGTGGAGATCGGCTCGATCACCAAGGTGTTCACGACCGCACTGTTCGCCGAGGCCGTCGATGCGGGCCGCCTGCGTCCCGACACGCCGCTGCAGGAGCTGTTGCCGAACCTGCGGCTCCGGCCCTGCACGGCCCAGATCACGCCGCTGCAGCTCGCCGACTTCACCTCGGGGATGCCGACGCTGCCGGGCGACCTGCCGCGTGCCCTGGCGGAGCGCAGCGTCCGGACCTACCCGCCGGAAGCGTTCCTGGCCTGGGTGTCGCGCTGGAGCCCGGAGGGATCCGAGGCGGGCGGCTGCGCCCTGCCCGCCCCCTACCGGTACTCGAATGCCGGCATCGGCCTGCTCGGCTACGTTCTCTCCGAACGTCTCGGCGCGCCGTGGGAGAGCCTCGTGCACGAGCGGATCACCGGGCCGCTCGGGATGACCAGCACGGCGGTCACCGTGAAGCCGGCCGACCGCGCGCGTCTCGCGCAGGGCTACGGGATGGAGGGCCAGCCGGTCATGCCCTGGCCGGTCTTCGCGTGGTACGCCGCGGGAGCGCTCCGCTCGACCGCCACCGACATGCTCGCCTTCGGCGAGGCGGCGCTCGGGCACGAGGCGGTGAACGGCGCGCCCGTGCCGCCAGCGCTCACCCGGGCGCTGCGCGAGGCGATGACGCCGCTCTACCAGCCGGAGGGACAGACCTTCCGGCAGGGCATGGCCTGGATCGAGGAGATCGGCGACCCGGACGCGGGCCAGCGGCCGGTCTTCCTGAAGGTCGGGGGGACCGACGGCTTCAACAGCGTGGTCGTCGTCAATCCGGGCAAGGATCTCGTCGTCTTCGTGGCCGGCGGCCAGCCGAAGATCGGCGCGGAGCGCCTCGGCGTGGCGCTGTCCCGCCAGATCCGCTGAGCGGGCCCGGGCCGCGCGGGGCGCTCACCCCGCCAGCGCGGCCTCGATCCCGGCCCCGATCGCCAGGAGCCGGCGGTCCTGTCCGTGCCGGGCCAGCAGCATCAGGCCCGCCGGCCGGGGCAGGCCCGGCATCGGCAGGGACAGGCCGGTGAGATCGAAGAAGTTGCCGAAGGCGGTGTTGCGCAGCATCAGGCGATTGGCCGCCAGGAAGGCCGCGTCGTCCGCCGCCAGCGGGGCGGTGAGCGGCGCCGTCGCGGCGGTCGCCGGAAGCGCCAGCACGTCGAGCGGGGCGAGGTGCCGGTCGAAGGCGGCGATCAGCGCGGCCCGCCGGCGCATCGTCCGGATGTAGCCCGCGGCCGTCGCATTCCGGCCGGCCACGATGCGGCGATGCACCCGCGGGTCGTAGCGGCCGGCCGCGCTGTCCAGCCAGTCGGCGTGGATCGCCGTGGCCTCGATCGCCGCGAGGGAGCCGTCCGGGAGCGCCGCGTCCATGGCGGCGAGGTGGTCGTCGATCGGGTGATCGGCGATCCGGGCGCCGGCCCGGGACAGGCGGGACAGCACCCGCTCGAAGGCCTCGGCGACCGGCGCCTCCGTCTCGGTGAACAGCAGGCCCCGCGGCACGCCGATGCGCAGGCCGGCGACGGCGAGCGCCTCCAGCGGCGCGGGCTCCTCGCCCGCCATCACGGCGTCGGCGGCCGCGCAATCCGCGACCGTCCGGGCGAGCGGCCCCAGGGAATCGAGGGCGTAGGACAGCGGGAACGCCCCCTCCAGCGGCACGCGGCTCGCGGTCGGCTTGAAGCCGACGACGCCGTTCAGCGAGGCCGGGATCCGAACGGAGCCGCCCGTGTCGGACCCGATCGCGATGTCGCTCGTCCCCTGCCCCACCGAGACCCCGGCGCCGGAGGACGAGCCCCCCGGGATGCGCGCCGGATCGGCGGCGTTGCCGGGGGTGCCGTAATGCGGGTTGAGGCCGAGCCCCGAGAAGGCGAACTCGGACATGTTGGTCTTGCCCAGGATCACCGCGCCGGCGCGGCGCAGGCGGGCGACCACCGGGGCGTCGGACCGCGCCGGCGCCGCGTCGGCCAAGAGGACCGAGCCGGCGCGCGTCGTCTCGCCCGCCACGTCGAACAGGTCCTTGATCGAGACCATCGCGCCGTCGAGGGGGCCGAGGGAGATCCCGTCCCGGCGGCGCGCATCGGCGGCGTCCGCCGCCGCGCGGGCCTGCTCCGGGTAGAGGCGGGTGAAGACCGCCGGGTCCCCCGCGGCGATCCGGGCCAGCCGGGCCTCGAGGGTCTCGCGTACGCTCATGGTCCTCACCGCATGATCTGATCCGGCCCTGCAAGCGGAGGGCCGGTCGGGCCGGTCCGCGTCAGAACGTGCCGGGATAGGCGCCGCCATCCATCAGCAGGTTCTGCCCGGTGATGAAGCCCGCCTGCTGGCTGCACAGGAACGCGCAGGCGGCGCCGAACTCGTCGGGGTGGCCGAAGCGGCCGGCGGGGTTGTCGCGGGCCCGCGCCTCCAGGAACGCCTCAACGGAGGTGCCGGCCTTGGCGGCCCCCGCGGCGGCGTTGCCGCGGATCCGGTCGGTGTCGAAGGGGCCGGGCAGCAGGTTGTTGATCGTCACGCCGTGCCGCACGGTCTTGCGCGCCAGGCCGGCCACGAAGCCCGTCAGCCCCGAGCGGGCGCCGTTCGACAGGCCGAGATGCTCGATCGGCGCCTTCACGGCGCCGGAGGTGATGTTGACGATCCGGCCGAACCCGCGGTCGATCATCCCGTCGACCGTCGCCTTGATGAGCGCGATCGGCGCCAGCATGTTGGCGTCGAGCGCCCGGATCCAGGCGTCGCGGTCCCACTCGCGGAAATCGCCGGGGGGCGGGCCGCCGGCATTGTTGACCAGGATGTCGGGCTCGGGGCAGGCGGCGAGCGCGGCCGCCCGGCCGGCCTCGGTGGCGATGTCGCCCGCGACGGCGGTGACGGTGACGCCCGTCGCGGCGCGGATCTCGTCCGCGGTCCGCTCCAGCGTCTCCGCGGTGCGGGCCGTGATCGTCACCGCGACGCCCTCCCGGGCGAGCGCCAGGGCGCAGCCCTTGCCCAGTCCCTTGCTCGCCGCGCAGACGAGCGCCCGGCGTCCGCTCAAGCCGAGATCCATGGGAAGCCTCCGTGAGCCGGCCCTCGCCGCGAGGGCGTCCGGCGCGTCATAGCGCGCCGGGTGCCGTCTCCGGAAGCGGCCCGGGACGGGGCGCGGGGCCTCTCGGGGTCTCTCCGCCTCCGGAGGGCCGGTTCGGCGGCGGGCGCCTCACGGCCGGAACCGGGATCCGGCGCTCACCACGTGCGCAGGTCGCGGGCGCCGGGCACGTCCGGACGCTCCTCCCGCTCCGGAGCGACGAAGCCCGCCCACAGCAGGGCCACCGCCCCGGTGAGGAGCGGGAGGGACGTGCTGAGGACGAGGCTGAGGGTCACGGCGATCCTGCCAGGCGGACGGTGTCGAGGCGACGAGATCAGAATTCCATATCCTGAGAATTGTTTTCGACGACTTAAGGCGAGTGCTCGTAATTGCGGGAACCTGAGGGAAATCTGCGCGGCCGGCCCGCGTCGCGGCGGCCATCGCGCGTGATGGCGGCGTCGGACGCTCGGCCGAGGCCGACGCATCGCGGGTCCGCGCGATCCCGGCCGGTGCGCGCCGGCTCAGGGCTGATCCGCCGCTCCGGACAGGGCGCCGAACTCGTTGACCATGCACTCGTGCATCCGGCGCAGCCACGCCCGCGCCTCGGCCCGCTGGGCCTCCGCCCGTTCGGCCCGCTCGTCCGACGCGCGGGCCTGCGCCTCGGCCCGCTCGGCCCGGGCGAGCGCCGCCTGCAGGAGCGCCTCGGCGTGGCGGGCCCGCTCCTCGGCCGCGCGGAGCGCCGTCTCGGCCGCCCGCACGGAACTCTGAGCCTCCCGGACGGAGTCGCGGGCGCTCGCCTGCAGGGCGCGGACCCGCGCCGCGGCGCCGCGCACGGCGGTCAGGGAGGTCGACCAGTCATCCTCGGCCGCCGGGGAGGCGGGCGCGGGGGATGCGGCCGCGGCGCCGGAGAACAGCGCCACGACCCGGTCGATCGGGTCGGCGTGGCCGTCGCGCGGCAGGGCCGGGTCGGACAGGGGATGGGGCACCGTCGGCTCGGCCCACGCGCGGGCGGCACTCATGCCGCGGCCTGCTCGGTGAGGTCCGAGAACTCGGACAGGATCGCCTGCTGGACACGGTCCAGCCAGTCCTCGGCCTGCCGGGCCCGATCCTCGGCGGCGCGGGCGCGGGCCTCGGCCGCCTTGGCGCGCTCCTCGGCGGCGACGACCTGCGCCTCGGCGCGCAGCTGGGCCTCGCGCGCCTGCATCTCGGCCATCCGGGCGCGCTCGTTGGAGGCGTGGACCTCCTCGCGGACCTGATCCAGCACCTGCTCGATCCGCGCCTCCCGCTCGCGCGCCTGGGCCTCGATCACGCGCGCTTGGCGGGCGGCGGTCTGCACCCGGTGGATCAGCGCGTCCCAGTCCCGCGGCGCGGCCGGCGGTGTCGGGGACTCGGCCCGCGCGTGCAGCGACGCGACGGCGCGCAGGACGTTGCCGAGGTCGGGTTCGGACGCGGCGCCGCGCTTGGCCTTGTCTGCGGGCCGGAACCGAGGATCGCTCAGAAGCCTCTGCAGCTCGCTCACGGATCCCCTGCTCCCTGTGTACGCGATTCTGATCCGACTAAGCTGTTTAGAATGGTTAACGAAGGATTAAACGACGGGCGATCGGGTATTGGACAATTGATGACGGCGGCCGATCCGCGCGCGTCGGCCACGGCCGGGCGGGCCTCGCGCCGGGCCCCGGATCGCCGGATCGAAGCCGGCGGCAGGATTGCCGGCGCGCTCGCCGGATGTGCTGTTTGATACGGAATTCGCGCCCGGAATGACCGCGTATTCAGCTCATCGGTACGGGCTGAAATGGTTGTTCTGTAGGAGATCGCGATGGCCGGGAACCGCATGGAAGAGGCCTGGAGGCCGGCCTTCAAGACCGGACAGATCTTCTTCGGGCACCCGCAGGAATGCTGTGACTGCCTGATCTGGGAGCTCAGGACATCCGGGGCGCGGATCGAGGTCCAGCCGGAGGCGGTGCCACCGCAGGCCGTCCGGCTCGTCTCGATCGCCCTGCTGCTGAACCAAGCCTGCGAGGTCGTCGCGCGCGAGGGCCGGACGATCGAGCTGAGGTTCTCCCCCCGTCCGGAGCCCGCGGGCGGTGCGCCCGACGCGACGCGGCCCGTGCTCGGCCGCACGCTGTTCCCGCCGCACCGGCCATAAGTCTCCCGCATCACCGCGAAGCACCCGAGGAGGTGCGTCATGACCGCTCCGCAAGTCATCGCAACGATCTTCTTCCTAGTCTCGGTCGGTTCGGCGACGACGCTGGCCCTCATGGCGGCGGCCTCGGCCGTGCTGGACGCGGTCGCGAAGACCTGCGACCGCGCGCGGCCGGACGCGGGACGGGACCGCTCGCGCCGTGTCACGGAGGCCGCCTGTCGGCTGCGCCGCGCGGCCCTCGCCCGCGCCGCGATCCCGTAGGATCCCGGTCCCGCCGACGGGTCGGGCATCGGTTCTGCTCGAGCCTCGCCGTCTCGCCACGCGAGAGGAGGCACGAGCGACGCCGTGAGGGAGGAGCGGGCAGGCGCGATTCCGGAGGCCGCGACGGGTTCGGAGAACCCCTCTCGGTGGGCGATCCTGCCGTGACGTCAGTCTGGGGCGTTCAATCTGGAGACGGGCCGGGAGTCACGGCGTCGAATGGTGGAGACGACAGGGATCGAACCTGTGACCTTTCCCATGTCAAGGGAATGCACTACCGCTGTGCTACGTCTCCGTATCGACCGCGATCAGGTTCGACGAACCTGCAAGCCATCGAAATAGTCCAGACTGCTCAGTAACTTATGAGAGTGCCGACTACCGTGTCAAGGTAGTGCTCTCCCGCCGAGCTGCGCGTCCGGGCCGGCGCCGTTCGGGCTCCGGTGGGCGGGGCCTATAGCGGCTGCCCGGCGAGGGCGCAAGCGGAACCTGCGTGACCAGGCCGATCGATCGCGTCCCTCAATGGTCCGGCCGCGGCGCGCGCCGACCCGATCGCCCCGCGCCGCGCGTGGATAGCGCATTTTGCGTCAATGGCTTAGAGACGGGGAGAACGAGCCGGCGGTGGCAACCCGCCGGGATCCGTCTCCGGGCCGAACGCGCCATGGTGCACGCCGACGGGAAAATGCGCTATGGCCCTGCCGCTCGGCATCCGGCCGCGCCGCGACACATGGCGGACACTCGGCGCCGGCATGCCGCCGCCTCACGCTTCAGGACATGCGCTACTTCATCGACCACGATCAGGGCGACTCGATCCGCGGCTGGATCGTGCCGGACAATCCCCTCGCCATCAGCCGGGTCGTGGTCGCGGTCGACGGCCGACGCGTGGCCGAGGTCCCGGCCAGCGTCATCGACGAGGCGTTCAAGCGCAACGGCTGGCACGCCACCGGGCAATGCACCTTCGTGGTCAGCGAGGCCGAGGTGCCGGGCCTGTCCGAGATCCCGCGGCTCGAACTCTACGATGCCGACACCAACGTGCTGGTCTACCGCCGCATGCCGGTCGAGGGTCAGATCCGGCTGCGGACCATGCTGATCAACACCGGCATCGAGCCCGAGACCGTCCTCCAGACGGCGCTCTTCCCGTATTTCCAGCACTGCTACTTCGGCATCCACAAGCTGCCGGACGAGATCCTGAGCTGCGTCCTGGCCGGCCCGGCCGCCCCGTCGGCCTTCCTGTCGGGCGCCGTGACCATCCCGCGCTACGAGAACTTCATGACGCCGGACCTGATGGTCACGGCCATCCTGCTCCAGGAACCGCAGATCGAGATGGCGGCCCGAATGCGCTGGCTGAAGGCCCGGGCCGCGGATGCGGCCGATCCGGCGCGCAGCTGGCGCCTGGGGCCGCTGGCCGAGGCCGCCGCCTTCGCGGACGGGTACGACTTCTCCGACGTGAAGAGCCTCAAGCGCTTCTTCCGGATGCTGCCCGAGCCCGCCTACCGGCTGCTCTACAACCCCCTGACCCGCCAGCTCGGGACCCGCATGCCGGACGACCGGCTGCATCCGGGCAACTCGATCGCGGCGATCGAGATTCTCGCCCGGGTCGGGATCGTCGGCCACAAGACCCGGTTCCCCGCCTTCGCGTCGACGCTGTTCGACCGCCTCGGGATCGGCGCGCCGATCCCGGCGCTGCCGCCGGTGCCGGCCGAGACGCTGGCGCTGGCCGAGCGCCTGAAGAGCGTCAAGGCGGTCGAGGACATGATCGTGTTCGACGTGGCCATGTCGGATGCCGTGAAGGCCTCGGTCGACAAGAGCTGGAGTTGATGGTGCGTTCGACCGGGCCGGCGGTGCCCGAATTCCGCCTCCCGACGGCGCAGGTCACGGGGCTCTGGGGCAAGCGGCGCGCCCTCCCGGCGCGGGCGGGCTCCGACGGGCTGCGCGTCGCGCTGCCGGATCTCGCGGGCCGCTGGGTCGAGATCATCCTGTCCAACGACCCGGCCGAGGCCCGCGACACCCTCCCCGACATCAGCTTCGTCGGTCCCGACGGACGGGCGGGCACGCTGCTGCCGCAGGAGGCCCGGGGCGGCGGCGCCTTCGCGTGGATCGGCTGCCTGCCCGAGGACGTCGTCGAGCTGCGCGTCGCCGACCCGGCCGGGCGCGTCCCGGTCCGGCTGCGCCGGATCGCCGTGCGCCGCCTCGCCCGGCCGGTCCTGGCCGCCCGCGGGCTCCTGCGCGATCCCGGCCTGACCGTGCAGGCCTTCACCTGGCGGATCCTCGGCAAGAAGGTGCGCGCGCGGGGCTTCCTCGGCCGGGCGCTGCGCCACCGGCGCGTGAGCGGCTACGAGGCCTGGCTCGGGACCCACACCCTGCGCCGCGCGGAGCGGGACGGGATCGCCGCCGAGATCGCCGCCTGGACCGATCCGCCCCTGATCTCCGTGCTGATGCCGGTCCACGATCCGGACCCGAAGGTGCTGCGCGCGGCCCTGGCCTCGCTGCGGGCGCAGCTCTACCCCCACTGGGAACTGTGCGCCGTGGACGACGCCTCCACGCGCCCCGAGATCCCGCGGATCCTGAGCCGGGCGGCCGAGGCCGACCCGCGCATCCGCGTCCTCGCCCGGACGGAGAACGGCCACATCGCCCGGGCGACCAACGACGCGCTGGGCATGGCCCGGGGGGCGGTCTGCGCCTTCATGGACCACGACGACGCGCTCACCGAGGACGCCCTCTACGAGGTCGCCCGGGCGCTGCGCCGCGACCCGGGCCTCGTGCTGATCTACAGCGACGAGGACAAGATCGACGGGCGCGGCCGGCGATTCGACCCGCACTTCAAGTCCTGCTTCGACCGCGAGCTGCTCTACGCCCAGAACTACATCAACCACCTCACGGTCGTGCGCACCGAGGCGCTGCGCGCCGTCGGCGGCCTGCGCCCCGGCTTCGAGGGCAGTCAGGACCACGACCTGCTGCTGCGGCTGACCGACGGGCTCGACCCCGCCCGCATCCGCCACATCCCGCGGGTGCTCTATCACTGGCGCGCCGCGCAGGGCTCCGGGACCTTCTCGGACCGGGCGCTCGCCCGGGCGGAGGCCGCGCGCCTGCGCGCCCTGGAGGAGGTCGTGGCGCCCTGGGGCGGCCGCGCGGAGCGCGGTCCCGGCGGCTTCAACCGCCTGGTCCGGCCGCTGCCGGCGTCGCTGCCGCGGGTCTCCGCGATCATCCCGACCCGCGACCGGGCCGAGATCCTGTCGGTGACCCTCGACGGACTGCTCGGCGCGACCGACTACCCCGACATCGAGGTGATCATCGTCGACAACGACAGCCGCGAGCCGGAGACCGCCGCCCTGTTCGCCCGCTACCGGGACGATCCGCGGGTGCGCGTCGTGCCGGTGCCGGGGGCGTTCAATTTCTCGGATCTGTCGAATCGCGGCGCCGCCGCGGCCACCGGCGCGGTGCTCCTGTTCCTCAACAACGACATCGAGGTGCTCGAGCCCGGCTGGCTGGCCGAGCTGGTCCGCCACGCCGTGCGGCCGGAGATCGGGGCCGTCGGGGCCAAGCTCCTCTACCCGGACCACACGATCCAGCACGGCGGCATCGTCCTCGGGATCGGGGGCGTGGCCGGCCACAGCCATCTCGGCGTCGCGGACGCGGATCCGGGCTATTTCTGCCGCATGGTCATCGCCCACGAGGTCTCGGCGGTCACCGGCGCGTGCCTGGCCATGCGGGCGGACGTGTTCGCGGAGGTCGGCGGCTTCGACGCGCAGGCCCTGAAGGTCGCCTTCAACGACGTCGACCTCTGCCTGAAGATCCGCCGGTCCGGCTACCGGATCGTCTGGACCCCCTTCGCGAAATTGATTCATCACGAGTCGAAGAGCCGCGGGGCCGAGGACACGCCGGAGAAGCAGAAGCGCTTCGAGGGCGAGGTGCTGACCATGCTCGACCGCTGGGGCCCGGAGCTGCGTGCCGACCCCTATTACAACATCAACCTGTCACGGAA
Source organism: Methylobacterium sp. 1030 (assembly GCF_040544715.1). Taxonomy (NCBI): domain Bacteria; kingdom Pseudomonadati; phylum Pseudomonadota; class Alphaproteobacteria; order Hyphomicrobiales; family Methylobacteriaceae; genus Methylobacterium; species Methylobacterium sp. 1030. Next base: position 215,515 of record NZ_JBEPKM010000008.1, read on the forward strand.
TTCCGCCCATTACCGCGTGTGAGCGGTCCTCACCCGGTGGCGACACCGGTGGTCGCGGCCGCGCGGTGCTATGCATGCGTCAGTGGGTAAACTTGCGTCCGGAGCCGGTTGCGGTACCTCTGGACATGCCGCAAGAGGCAGTTCCGGCCAAGGCGTCCCCACGGGCGCGCGGCGAGGGCGACAATCAGAGATGAGTGCGAACACCCCTACGGTCGCGGGCCTGGAGCGCGACGCCCAGCAGGCGATGGGAGACCACAAGGTCCACCCCAACGAGATCGCTATCGGCGTGGTGATCGGACGCGCGTCCGAATACTTCGACTTCTTCGTGTTCGGCATCGCCTGCGTGCTGGTCTTCCCGAAGGTGTATTTCCCCTTCGTCGACCCGCTGAAGGGCACCCTCTACGCCTTCTCGATCTTCGCCCTCGCCTTCATCGCCCGGCCGCTCGGCACCGTGCTGTTCATGGCGATCGACCGGCGCCACGGCCGCAGCGTCAAGCTGACCACGGCCCTGTTCCTGCTCGGCGGGTCGACGGCGGCGGTGAGCTTCCTGCCGCGCTACGACAGCATCGGCATCTCGGCGGTATACATCCTGGCCGGCCTGCGGATCCTGCAGGGCCTCGCCCTCGGCGGCGCCTGGGACGGCCTCGCCTCGCTGCTCGCCATGAACGCCCCGCGGGAGCGCCGCGGCTGGTACGCGATGATCCCGCAGCTCGGCGCGCCTTTGGGCTTCATGGTGGCGAGCGCCCTGTTCGCGTTCTTCATCGTCAATCTCGACGAGGCCGATTTCATCGACTGGGGCTGGCGCTTCCCGTTCTACTGCGCCTTCACCATCAACGTGGTCGCGCTGTTCGCCCGGCTGCGCCTCGTCGCCACCGACGAGTTCGCCCGGATGATGGACCTCGACCGGCTGCGCCCGGTCCCGGCCCTGGAGCTGTTCCGCCACCACGCCGGCGACGTGGTCCGCGGCGCCTTCGTGCCGCTCGCCGCCTTCGCGCTGTTCCACCTCGTGACGATCTTCCCGATCGCGTGGCTCGCGCTGAACAGCACGACCCGCTCGCCGGGCGAGTTCCTGATCGTGCAGTTCTCCGGCGCGATCGTGTGCGCCGGCGCGGTGGCGGCCTCGGGGCTGATCGCCGACCAGATCGGCCGCCGCAACTGCCTGATCATGAGCAGCTCGCTGATCGGCTTCTTCGCCGTCGGCAGCATCATCGCGCCGCTCCTGTTCGGCGAGAGCGCCATCGGCCAGACCATCTACGTCACGATCGGCTTCATGCTGCTCGGCCTCGCCTACGGCCAGACCGCGGGAGCGGTGAGCGCCCGCCTCGGCAACCGCTACCGCTACACCGGCGCGGCGCTGACCTCCGACTTCGCGTGGCTGATCGGGGCCGGTTTCGCGCCCCTGGTGGCCCTGTTCCTGTCGCAGCGCTACGGCCTGGCGATGATCGGCGTCTACCTCCTCTCCGGCGCGGTCTGCAGCCTCGTGGCCCTGTTCACCGACCGGTCGGAACTGCGCCAGATGTGAGTCGGCGGCCGGCGGCGCAGGCCGCCCGGCCCGCCCGTGAGCTGACTGGAACGCCGCCTCGCGCGGTACGGCAGAAGCGCCGCGGCAGCGGCATGGCAGAAGTGCCGCGGCAGCGGCCTGGGATGACGAGACGCGTGCTGTGACATCCACGATCCATCGACCGGACAGGACCGACACCGCGACCCGCCGAGGCGGTCGCGCTCGGCGCCTCCTGCCGCTCCTCGCCCTGCCGCTCCTGACCCTGCTCGGCGGCTGCAACTTCGTGGTCCTGCACCCGGCCGGCTACGTCGCCGAGCAGCAGCGCAACCTCGTGCTGGCGGCGACCGGGCTGATGCTCCTGATCATCGTCCCGGTGATCGCCTTCACGCTGATCTTCGCGTGGCGCTACCGCGCCAGCAACCAGGACGCGGTCTACGATCCCGAATGGCACCACTCGACGCAGCTCGAGGTGCTGATCTGGACGGCGCCGCTGATGATCATCATCGCCCTGGGCGCCCTCACGTGGATCGGGACCCACACCCTCGATCCGTTCCGGCCGCTCAGCAAGATCGACCCGAAGCGCGACGTCCCGGCCGGGACGGTGCCGCTCGAGGTCGAGGCCGTGGCCATGGATTGGAAGTGGCTCTTCCTCTACCCGCAATACGGGATCGCCACGGTCAACGAGCTGGCCGCGCCGGTGGACCGGCCGATCCGCTTCAAGATCACCGCCACCGACGTGATGAACACGTTCTACGTGCCTACGCTCGCCGGCATGGTCTACGCGATGCCGGGCATGCAGACCCAGCTCCACGCGGTGATCAACCGCGAGGGCGCCTACGAGGGCCGCTCGGCGCATTACAGCGGCGCCGGCTTCTCCAACATGTTCTTCAAGTTCCACGGCCTGACCACCGACAAGTTCGACCAGTGGATCGCCAAGGCCAAGGCCGAGGGCGGCGAGCTGACCCAGGAGGCCTACCTGAAGCTGGAGGAGCCGAGCGAGGCCGAGCCGGCGCGGTTCTACAAGTCCTACATGAAGGGCCTGTACGACCGGATCATCGGCATGTGCCCCCGGCCCGACCAGATGTGCGTCGGAGAGATGGCGAAGATCGACGCGCAGGGCGGCGCCACCGGCACGGAGGCCGCGGAGAACTACGCGCGTCTCCGGTACGACAACCGGCTCGCCGAGCGCGGCGTCGAGGGGCCGGGCGCGACGGCGCCGGCCTCCGGAACGGCGCCGCACGGCCAGACGCAGCCGCAGGGCATGCAGCCGCGACCCGACATGGGCAACCCGGACGTCCGGGGCCAGACGACGCCGCCCGACGCCACGGGCCAGGGCTCCGGCGGGGGTCGGAGCGGGGGCATCCAGATCGCCCCGAAGCAGCTGAACCAGTGAGGCCGCGCGTGCTGACAGCGGACTCCACACACACAACCGGCGGTCGCCGTCGAACCCACTGAACGGGCCGATCCCATGTTCGCAAACCTGGACCTACAGCAGCTGCTCGTCGGGCGATTCACGATCGAGCAGATCCCCTATCACGAGCCGATCCTGCAGGGGACGTTCGCCGGCGTGGCCGTCGTCGGCCTCACCGTGCTCGGCGTCATCACCTACTACCGCTTCTGGGGGCCGATGTGGCGTGACTGGATCACGTCGATCGACCACAAGAAGATCGGCATCATGTACTGCATCTTCGCGGGCATCATGCTGCTGCGCGGCTTCGCCGACGCGATCCTGATGCGCTCGCAGCAGGCGGTCGCGTTCGGCGACCAGCAGGGCTTCCTGCCGCCGCACCACTACGACCAGATCTTCACCGCCCACGGTATGATCATGATCTTCTTCGTGGCGATGCCGTTCGTCACGGGGCTCATGAACTTCGCCGTGCCGCTGCAGATCGGCGCCCGCGACGTCGCCTTCCCGTTCCTGAACAATTTCAGTTTCTGGATGACGGTCGCCGGCGGCATGCTGGTGATGGTCTCGCTCTTCGTCGGCGAGTTCTCCCGCGCCACCTGGCTGGCCTACCCGCCCCTCTCCGGGGCGGCGATGAGCCCGGGCGTGGGCGTCGACTACTACATCTGGGCCCTGCAGATCGCCGGCATCGGGACGCTGCTCTCAGGGATCAACCTGATCGCCACCATCGTGAAGATGCGGGCGCCCGGCATGACCATGATGAAGCTGCCGATCTTCGTCTGGTCGTCGCTGTGCACCAACATCCTGATCGTGGCCGCCTTCCCGATCCTCACGGCCGTTCTCGCGATGCTGTCGCTCGACCGCTACGTCGGCACGCACTTCTTCACGAACGACCTCGGCGGCAACGCCATGCTGTACTTCAACCTGATCTGGATCTGGGGTCACCCGGAGGTCTACATCCTGATCCTGCCGGCTTTCGGCGTGTTCTCGGAGATCACCTCGACCTTCTGCGGCAAGCGCCTGTTCGGCTACACCTCGATGGTCTACGCGCTGGTGGTGATCACCATCCTCGCCTACCTCGTGTGGCTGCACCACTTCTTCACGATGGGCTCGGGCGCGGACGTGAACTCGTTCTTCGGGATCACGACCATGATCATCTCGATCCCGACGGGCGCGAAGATCTTCAACTGGATGTTCACGATGTACCGCGGCCGGATCCGGTTCGAGGTGCCGATGCTGTGGGTGGTGGCGTTCATCGTCACCTTCGTGATCGGCGGCATGACCGGCGTCCTGCTCGCTGTGCCCCCGGCGGACTTCGTCCTGCACAACTCGCTGTTCCTGATCGCGCACTTCCACAACGTGATCATCGGCGGCGTGCTGTTCGGCATGTTCGCCGGCGTGACCTTCTGGTTTCCCAAGGCCTTCGGCTTCAAGCTCGACGAGTTCTGGGGGAAGATGGCCCTCGTGTTCTGGGTGACCGGGTTCTACGTCGCCTTCATGCCGCTCTACGTGCTCGGCCTGATGGGCGTGACCCGGCGCATGCAGCACTTCGACGACCCGTCGCTGCAGATCTGGTTCGTGATCGCGGCCTTCGGCGCGGCGCTGATCGCCTGCGGCATCGCCTCGCAGATCATCATGTTCGTGGTCTCGATCCGGAACCGCGACAAGCTGCGCGACCTCAGCGGCGACCCGTGGGGCGGCCGGACGCTGGAATGGTCCACCTCCTCGCCGCCGCCGGACTACAACTTCGCCTTCACGCCGGTGGTCCACGATTCCGACGCGTGGTGGGACATGAAGAACCGCGGCTTCGACCGCCCGCTCAAGGGCTACCGGCCGATCCACATGCCCAAGAACACCGCGGCCGGCGCGATCCTGGCGGCGCTGAACTTCACCTTCGGCATCGCCATGGTCTGGTACGTCTGGTGGCTGGCGATCCTCAGCTTCGTGGCGATCTTCGTCGTGGCGATCGCCCACACCTTTAATTACAATCGCGACTACTACATTCCCGCCGACGTCGTCAGTCGGACGGAAGGTCAGCGGACGCGCGAACTGGAGATGGCGTGATCCGATGATGCACGCGGAGACTGCACCCCCCGGCGCCGCGGCGCCGGTCTTCTACCAGACCGACGAGGAGGGCCATCATTCCGAGGGCTCGACAATGCTCGGGTTCTGGCTCTACCTGATGAGCGATTGCCTCATCTTCGCGACCCTGTTCGCGACCTACGGGGTGCTCGGGCGCAGCTACGCGGCCGGCCCCACCCCGAAGGAGCTGTTCGACCTGCCGGGCATCGCGGTGAACACCGCCATGCTGCTGTTCTCGTCCATCACCTACGGCTTCGCCATGCTGGAGATGGACCGGGACCGGGTGAAGCAGACGCAGATCTGGCTCGCCATCACCGGCCTGTTCGGCGTCGCCTTCGTGGCCCTGGAGATCCGCGAGTTCGTTCACCTGTTCCACGAGGGCGCGCCGCCCTGGCGCAGCGCGTTCCTGTCCTCGTTCTACACCCTGGTCGGGACGCACGGCCTGCACGTCTCGATGGGCATCCTGTGGCTCGTCGTGCTGATGGTGCAGGTGAGCAAGCGCGGCCTGATCGTCGAGAACAAGCGCCGGCTGATGTGCCTGTCGATGTTCTGGCACTTCCTCGACCTGATCTGGATCGGCGTCTTCACCGTCGTCTACCTGATGGGAGTGCTCGAATGAGCGCCGACGTTCACAACGCCGCCGCCGGGCACGGCCACCACGACGCCCACAGCGAGGGCGGGCACGGCACCTTCCAGAGCTACATGACGGGCTTCGTCCTGTCGGTGATCCTGACGGTGATCCCGTTCTGGCTGGTGATGGGCAACGTGCTCGACAACAGCCTCGTCACCACCCTGGTGATCCTGGCGCTCGGCGGCGTCCAGATGGTCGTGCACGTCATCTACTTCCTGCACATGAGCACGAAGTCGGAGGGCGGCTGGACCTTCATGGCACTGATCTTCACCATCACGCTGGTGGTGATCATGCTCGCCGGCTCGGTGTGGGTCATGTACCACCTCAACCACAACATGATGCCGATGGATGCCCACGACGTCATGAAGAACGCCCGCTGAGCGCGCGTTCGGTTTCGAGACCCGCGGGGTCGGGAGGGGGGTCCGATCCGGGCCCCTCCCCGGCCCCGCTCTCGTTGCTGCGGCGCGCCGTGTTCGGCGCCGGCGCGGGCCTCGTCTTCCTGGTGCTGCTGGGGCTCGGGACCTGGCAGGTGGAGCGGCGGGCCTGGAAGCTCGACCTGATCGCCCGGGTCGATGCCCGGGTCCACGCGCCGCCCGTGCCGGCGCCCGGCGCCGCCGCGTGGCCGCGCGTCGGCCCCGACGACGCCTACCGGCATGTCCGGCTCTCCGGCACCTTCCTGCACGATCGCGAGACCCTGGTTCAGGCCGTCACCGAGCTGGGCGGCGGCTTCTGGGTGCTGACGCCCCTGCGGCGGCCGGACGGGACCGTCGTGCTGGTCAATCGCGGCTTCGTGCCCGGCGACCGTCGGGACCCGGCGACCCGGGCGGCCGGGCAGGTCGCCGGCGAGACCGCGGTGACCGGCCTCCTGCGGCTGACCGAGCCCGGGGGGGCGTTCCTGCGCGCCAACGATCCGAAGGACGGCCGCTGGTATTCCCGCGACGTGGCAGCGATCGCCGCCGCCCGGGACCTGACCGACGTCGCCCCCTACTTCGTGGACGCGGACGCGACACCCAATCCGGGCGGCCTGCCGGTGGGCGGCCTCACGGTGATCGCCTTCCCCAACAACCACCTCGTCTACGCGATCACGTGGTACGGGATGGCGCTGATGCTCGCCGGCGCCGTGATCTACCTGCTGCGGCGCGGCCCGGGGGACCGGGACGTCGAGGTCCGCTGAGGCCTGCCGGGGCGCCGGCGCCGCGCGGCCTCCGCGCGAGGCTTGACCGATAGGGGAGTAGCCCGCTCCGAGCGGGTCCCTATAATGGCGTGACAAACGCCACAACGAGTCAACGCCATGACCTCCCGCATCCCGAACTTCGCCGAAGTCCCGTTCTCAGGCGAATCGCTCGCGGTGTCGGCCCCGGCGCTCGGCGAGCCCTGGATGACGCCGGAGGGCATCCCGGTGAAGGGCCGCTACGGGCCGGAGGACCGGGAGGGCATCGAGTTCCTCGACACCTATCCGGGGATCGCGCCGTTCCTGCGCGGCCCCTACCCGACCATGTACGTCACCCAGCCCTGGACGATCCGGCAATATGCCGGCTTCTCCACGGCCGAGGATTCGAACGCCTTCTACCGCCGCAACCTCGCGGCCGGGCAGAAGGGCCTGTCGGTCGCCTTCGATCTCGCCACCCACCGCGGCTACGATTCCGACCATCCCCGCGTCTCGGGCGATGTCGGCATGGCGGGCGTGGCGATCGACTCGATCTACGACATGCGCACACTGTTCTCCGGCATCCCGCTGGACGAGATGACTGTGTCGATGACGATGAACGGCGCGGTGCTGCCGATCCTCGCCCTTTACATCGTCGCCGCCGAGGAGCAGGGCGTGCCGCCGCAGAAGCTCGCGGGCACGATCCAGAACGACATCCTCAAGGAGTTCATGGTCCGTAACACCTACATCTATCCCCCCAAGGGATCGATGCGGATCATCTCCGATATCTTCGCCTACACGTCGAAGAACATGCCGAAGTTCAATTCGATCTCGATCTCCGGCTACCACATGCAGGAGGCGGGCGCCACGAACGACCTGGAGCTCGCCTACACGCTCGCCGACGGCGTCGAGTACATCAAGGCCGGGCTGGCGGCCGGGCTGACCATCGACCAGTTCGCCCCGCGCCTGTCGTTCTTCTGGGCGATCTCGACCAACTTCTTCATGGAGGTCGCCAAGATGCGGGCCGCGCGCCTGATCTGGGCGAAGCTCGTGAAGGGGTTCGATCCGAAGTCGGAGAAGTCGCTCGCCCTGCGCACCCACTCGCAGACGTCGGGCTGGTCGCTCACCGCCCAGGACGTGTTCAACAACGTCACCCGCACCAACATCGAGGCGATGGCGGCGACGCAGGGCGGCACGCAGTCGCTCCACACCAACGCGCTGGACGAGGCGCTGGCGCTGCCCACCGACTTCTCGGCCCGGATCGCCCGCAACACCCAGTTGTTCCTGCAGCAGGAGAGCGGCACCACCCGGATCGTCGATCCTTGGGGCGGCTCCTACTACGTGGAGAAGCTCACCGCCGACATGGTCGCCCGCGCCTGGGAGCACATCCGCGAGGTCGACGGGCTCGGTGGCATGGCCAAGGCGATCGAGGCCGGCATCCCGAAGCTCCGCATCGAGGAGGCCGCCGCCCGCGCCCAGGCGCGGATCGATTCCGGCCGGCAGACCATCGTGGGCATCAACAAGTTCCGCGCCGACGACGAGATGGCGATCGAGCTGCTGCGGGTCGACAACGGCAATGTCCGCCGGCTCCAGATCGACAAGCTCAAGCGCCTGCGCGACGAGCGCGACGAGGCCGCCGTGACGGCCCGGCTCGAGGCGCTCACGAAGGCCGCCGACGGTGCCGGCAACCTGCTCGAACTCGCCGTCGAGGCCGCCCGCGCCAAGGCGACGGTGGGTGAGATTTCCGAGGCCCTGGAGAAGGCCTGGGGCCGGCACCGCGCCGAGATCCGCTCGATCTCCGGCGTCTACAAGCGTGAGGTGGGGGGCATGTCGCCAGTGGTCGAGGAAGTCCGGGCGCTGGTCGAGGCGTTCGAGGAGAACGACGGCCGCCGGCCGCGCATCCTGGTCGCCAAGATGGGCCAGGACGGTCACGACCGCGGCCAGAAGGTGATCGCCTCGGCCTTCGCGGATCTCGGCTTCGACGTGGATATCGGGCCGCTCTTCGCCACGCCGGCGGAGGCCGCCCGGCAGGCGGTGGAGAACGACGTCCACATCGTCGGCGTCTCGTCGCTGGCGGCCGGCCACCTGACGCTGGTGCCGGAGCTGAAGGCGGCGCTCACCGAGCAGGGCCGCGACGACGTGATGATCGCCATCGGCGGCGTCATCCCGCCGGGCGACTACGAGGCGCTGACGGCGGCCGGCGCGGCGGCGATCTTCCCGCCCGGCACGGTGATCGCCGAGGCGGCAGCCAAGCTGATCCGCGCGCTGAACGAGCGGCTGGGCTACGCGGCCCGGCAGGCGGCGGAGTAGGACGCGCCTCCCGCGGCGGCCAAGCTGGCCGCCGCGGACCTCATTGCCGAGGCGCCTCAGTTCAGCGCCTGCGGGTCCGCCTCCGTGAGGAACGCCCCGACGGCGTGGAGGAACTGCATGCGGTTCTTCTCCATCATCACCGTGTGGGTGCCCTCCCCCAGCTCGACGAAGCGCTTGTAGGGGGCGTGGGTGAGCTTGGCGAAGTATTCCTGGGCCTGGTAGCTCGGCAGGTCGGCGTCCCACTCGGCGTGGATGATCAGCACCGGCACGCGGATCTCGCCCGGGTCGTAGAGCGGCTTGCCGGCCGCCCAGTAGGCGTCCTTGTCGGCGACCGTGCCGTTCGGCGCGCGCAGGACCGGCGGCGACCGCTTCGCCCCGTCCGCGTCGGTCGCGAAGGTCGCGTCGGCCCACTGGTCGAACCAGCCCGCCGGGATCAGGTCGGCCTTCTTGTCCTCGGGCACCCCGGTCAGCCAGCGGGCCCGGGCGCTGTCCCGGCTGACGGTGCGGTAGGCCCCGACCTTGCCACCGCCGCCGATCAGGCCCGGCGTGCGCGCGAGCCATTGCGGCGCGTAGAGGACGAGGCGGTTGACGCTGTCGTTGTGGGTGCTGGTGTAGAGCCCCATGGTGGAGGTCCCCCAGGACCAGCCCATCAGGTCGATCTTCTCGACGCCGCGCCGCTTCTTGATGAAGTCGACGACCTGCCCCACCACCTTGGCGGCGTCGGGCGTGCGCATCAGCGGCGGGTTGTCGTCCGGCGGCGCGTCCATGGCGGCCGGGCGCCCCGACAGGCCGTAGCCCGGCAGGTCCACGCAGTAGACGTCGAAGCCGAGGCCCGCGAGGTAGTCCATGGCCGACATCCCGCCGAGCGGCAGGTCGAAGGCCGTAGAGGACGGGTAGGTCGAGCCGTGCACGTAGAGCAGGATCCGGTCGCCCGGGAACGTGTCGGTGCCGGCCGGGCGCTTGTTGCGCACGTAGATGTCGACGCCCGGCTCGCTCCAGGGGAGGCGGAACTCTTCCGTGGCCAGCCGGGCCGCGGGAGCCGCGACGGCAGGGGCCGCCGCGGCCGCGACCGCCGCCCCGGCGGCGAGCGCCCCGACCAGCTCGCGCCGGGCCAGGCCCCGGCCCGGTCGTGCCCCGTTCGGATCTGTCCGCATCGGTCTGTCCGCCATGGTTTCCTCCGGTCCGCCTTGTCCGGCGGCTCGGGCGATTGAACCGGCGGGTGCCGGCGGGCGCAACGCTCCGGGGCGGCCGGCGGCGGACAGGCGGCGGGTTCCGTCGCCCGATCCGGCGAAACCGCGTGATAAAAGCCCGCCCCTGTCGCCGGGGCTGGTGACGCCGCGCCTCCGCGCGGGCATTGAGGCGGGAGAGCCCGGGAGACGCCCGCTTATGACGACCCCGACGACCGTCGCGACCACGCCCTTCCCCGACCAGAAGCCGGGCACCTCCGGCCTGCGCAAGAAGGTGCCGGTGTTCCGGCAGCCGAACTACGTCGAGAACTTCGTCCAGGCGATCTTCGACACCCTGCCCGACAGGGCGGGCGCCACCCTGGTGCTCGGCGGGGACGGCCGGTTCCTCAACCGCGAGGTGGTGCAGAAGACGCTGCGGCTGGCCGCCGGAAACGGCTTCGGCCGGGTCCTGGTCGGGCAGGGCGGCCTTCTCTCGACGCCGGCCGCCTCCTGCGTGATCCGGAAGGCCAAGGCGCTCGGCGGCATCGTCCTCTCGGCGAGCCACAACCCGGGCGGCCCGGAGGGCGATTTCGGCATCAAGTTCAACGCCGCTAACGGCGGCCCGGCGCCGGAAACCGTCACCGACGCGATCTTCGCGCGGGCCAAGGCGCTGACCGAGTACCGCGTCGTCGAGGCCCCGGACCTCGACCTCGACACGCTCGGCGACACCCGCCTCGGCGCCATGACGGTCACGGTGATCGACCCGGTGGCCGATTACGCCGAGCTGATGCGCACGCTGATCGACTTCGACGCGGTGTCGCGGCTGTTCGCCTCCGGCTTCCGCATGCGCTTCGACGCCATGAGCGCGGTGACGGGGCCGTACGCGACGGCGATCCTCGAAGGGATGCTCGGCGCCCCCGCAGGCACCGTGGTGAACGCGACTCCGAAAGAGGATTTCGGCGGCCACCACCCGGACCCGAACCCGGTCCACTGCCACGACCTGTTCGACCTGATGCAGGGCCCGGACGCGCCGGATTTCGGCGCGGCCTCGGACGGCGACGGCGACCGCAACATGATCGTCGCGCCGGGCCTGTTCGTGACGCCGAGCGACAGCCTCGCCCTGCTCGCCGCCCACGCCCACCGGGCGCCGGGCTACGCCGGTGGGCTCGCCGGTGTCGCGCGGTCCATGCCCACGAGCCGCGCCGCCGACCGGGTCGCCGCCGCCCTCGGCATCGAGGCCTACGAGACACCCACCGGCTGGAAGTTCTTCGGAAACCTGCTGGATGCGGGCCTCATCACCCTGTGCGGCGAGGAGAGCGCCGGCACCGGCTCGAACCACGTGCGCGAGAAGGACGGGCTCTGGGCGGTGCTGCTCTGGCTCAACATCCTGGCCGCCACCGGCGAGCGCGCCGACGCGCTGGTGCGGGCGCATTGGCGCGCTTACGGGCGCGACTACTACGCCCGCCACGATTACGAGGAGGTCGATTCCGACGCCGCCAACGGCTTGATGGACGCGCTCCGCGAGAAGCTCGCCGGGCTGCCGGGCACGCGGATCGGCGACCTCACGGTGTCGACGGCCGACGAGTTCGCCTACCGCGACCCGGTCGACGGCTCGCTCACCGAGCGCCAGGGCATCCGGATCGGCTTCGCCGAGGACGCGCGGGCGGTGTTCCGGCTCTCGGGCACCGGCACCGCCGGGGCGACGCTGCGGGTCTACCTGGAGCGCTACGAGAACGCGCCGGACCGGCTCGACTTGGCCGTGGCCGAGGTGCTGGCCCCGGTGGCCGCCGCAGCCCGCGCGATCGCCGAGATCGCGCCGCGCACCGGAAGGCCTGAGCCGAGCGTGGTGACCTGAGGGGAGCCGGGAGACGTCCCGTCTCTGCGCGGGGAGCGAAGCGACCCAGAGGCGCCACGCTCGACGGCGGCGCGCGACTCCGGGTCGCTTCGCTGCGCGCGCGATGGCGGCAGGGCCGGCGCCGATTTCCTCAAACCAGGTCCTTCACCATGTGCACGGTGACGTCGTCGTCGCGGGTCCGGCCCGGTCCGTCGTAGAGCTCCTCCCGCTCCACCCGGTAGCCGAGTGCCCCGTAGAGGCGCAGGTTCGCCGTGTACTTCTTGTTGGTGTAGAGGCGCAGTCGCGTCAGCCCGGCCTCGCCCGCGACGGCGTCGGCGCGTCCCATCAGCCGGCTGCCGAAGCCCCGGCCCTGGAAGGCCGGATGCACCGCGACGTTGACGACCAGAAGGTGATCGGCCTCGGTCCGCGTCTCGATCAGGCCGGCGAGATCCGGGCCGGCCACCAGCAGGTCGAAGCGGTGGTCCCGCAGAGCCTGCGCGTAGTCCGCCCGCATGGGGATCGGCAGGCGGCCGATCACCGGGATCCACTTCGTGTAGGCCGCCTCCACCAGCGCCCGGATCGCGTCCGCGTCCGCGGGCGCACCGCGCCGGAGCGCGACTGACTCGTTCATCTGACCTCTCACGGTTGACCGCGGCGCGTCCGTCCCCTAAAGACCCGCCCGTCGATGGGGCTCCGCACGGGGCCCCGTCGCGTTTTCACGCGCACCCGTGGGCGGGATCTTCCCGCCCTGTCGTCCCGGACCGCGAAGGGCCGGGAAAAGGAGGGCGCGTTCCTCATTCTCGTCACGAGAGGACGCGGAAGATATGTCGAAGCGGATTCAGGCGAAGCACAAGCTCGACCGCCGCATGGGCCAGAACATCTGGGGCCGCCCGAAGAGCCCCGTCAACCGCCGCGAGTACGGCCCCGGCCAGCACGGCCAGCGCCGCAAGGGCAAGATGAGCGACTTCGGCACGCAGCTGCGCGCCAAGCAGAAGCTCAAGGGCTACTACGGCAACATCACCGAGAAGCAGTTCCGCCGCTACTACGCCGAGGCGATCCGCCTGCGCGGCGATTCCGGCGAGAACCTCGTCGGCCTGCTCGAGCGCCGCCTCGACGCCGTGGTCTACCGGGCGAAGTTCGTCGCCACCCCGTTCGCCGCGCGCCAGTTCGTCAACCACGGGCACGTCAAGGTGAACGGCGTCCGCGTCAACATCCCGAGCTACCAGGTGAAGGCCGGCGACCTCATCGAGGTCAAGGAGTCGTCCCGCCAGCTGGAGATCGTCATCGTGGCGACCCAGCTCTCCGAGCGCGACGTGCCGGACTACATCGAGGCCGACCACGCCAAGATGACCGCCCGCGTCACCCGCATCCCCAGCCTGTCCGAGGTGCCCTACCCGGTGCAGATGGAGCCGAACCTCGTCATCGAGTTCTACTCCCGCTGATCCTGTCGCCCCGGCGACCGATGGAGGGGCTGCCCGTTCGGGCGGCCCCTTCGCGTTTCGATACCTCAGTCCCGAAGGCCGGCCTCCGGCACCCGGGACGGGGCGCGGGCCTCAGCAGCCGTGGCAGATCGAGCCCATCGTGTGCCGCATCTTGCTGTCCCAGGCCTTCGAGCGGGCCTCGGCGGCCTTCTGAGCCTTGATCATCTCGGCCTGGCTCACGGGCTGCGGCAGTCCGGTGGCCGCGGCGTTGCCCGGCGGCTTGGTCTGGCTCATGGGGGTGACCCGGCGGCCGCCCACGATGGGGCCGGCCGGGGCGGCGGGGCCTGGGCCCGCGCCCGGAGCCGGGCTCTGGGCCAGCGCCGGCGTCGCCCCGAGCAGGAGGCCGAGAAGCAGCGCGGGACGAAGAATTGCCATGGACGTGATCTCCCCGGCGGAGGATCCTGTGCCGGCCCCGCCTCATCTGGCGGCGATCCTACCCGATCACACCTTTAAAATCATGCCGACGGCAGATCCCCGGTGAGCGCCGGTCCGCCCCTGAACCGCCGGGAGGCCGTCGCCGCGGCCCTGGCCCGCCTCGCGCCGCGCCTGCCGGATTTCGAGGCGGAGGCCGCCCTCGACCGGGCGCTGGCGAGCCCCGGCCTCCGTCGGGCCGCCCCCGAGACGGCGGCCCGCCTCGCCCTCGTGGCCTACGCGCGCCACGTCTTCACGGATTACGACGAACTCCTCGCGGAAGGCTACGACCGGGACAGCGCCCGGCACTTCGTCCTCGAAGACCTCAACGCCGCACTCGCCGCCTGGGGCGCCGCGCCGGTCCCCGAGGACGAGCCCGGCGCGCCCGGAGCCGATCCGCGCTGAGGCGGTCGCGCCGGGCTCCGCCATGCTGTAGGAGACCGGCCCGGGGCCGCCCTGCGGCCCGTTCCGGTGCCGCTCGTGGAGATTGGCAGAAGACCATGAAGATCAGCGCGCGCAACGTTCTCAAGGGTACGGTCGTCTCGGTGGAGAAGGGGGCGACCACCTCCCACGTGAGGATCGAGATCAGCCCCGGCCAGGTGGTCACCGCCTCGATCACCAACGAGGCCGTCGAGGCCCTCAAGCTCGTCGCCGGCGGTCCCGCCTACGCGGTGATCAAGGCCTCCGACGTCATGGTCGCCGTCGACTGACGACGGCTCGCGCGCCGCCCTCCTGGACGGAGGGCGGCGCCCATTCACCACGCTCCGGGCCCGGGCGGGGGCCGGCCGCCTTCGCGCCGCCGCCGCCGCCGGATAGGATGAGCCCGGACCAAGGAGTTCCGCGCGTGCAGAAGACCGTGCTCGGCATCGAGACCACCTGCGATGAGACCGCCGCCGCGGTGGTGTCGGTCGACGAGGAGGGTGGCGCTCAGATCCGTGCCAACGAGGTGCTCAGTCAGATCGCCGAGCACGCGGCCTACGGCGGCGTCGTGCCGGAGATCGCCGCCCGCGCCCATGTCGAGGTGCTCGACCGGCTGATCGCCCGCGCCCTCGACCGGGCCGGGACCGGCTTCCGGGACCTCGACGGCATCGCGGTGGCGGCCGGGCCCGGGCTGATCGGCGGCGTGCTGGTCGGCCTCGTCACCGCCAAGACCCTGGCGCTCGTGACCCGGAAGCCCCTGCTCGCCGTCAACCACCTGGAGGCCCACGCCCTCACGGCGCGGCTCACCGACGGCATCGCCTTTCCCTACCTGCTGCTCCTGGTCTCGGGCGGCCACACCCAGCTCGTCGCCGTGCGCGGCGTCGGCGACTACGTGCGCCTCGGCTCCACCGTCGACGACGCCATCGGTGAGGCCTTCGACAAGGTCGCCAAGCTCCTGGGCCTCGGCTATCCCGGCGGCCCCGAGGTCGAGCGCGTGGCCGAGGCCGGCGATCCCGAGCGCTTCGCCCTGCCCCGGCCGATGCTCGGCCGCCGCGAGGCCGACTTCTCCCTCTCGGGCCTCAAGACCGCCGTGCGGATCGAGGCCGAGCGGATCGCCCCGCTGGCCGAGCGCGACGTCGCCGATCTCTGCGCGAGCTTCCAGGCCGCCGTGGTCGACGTGGTGGTGGACCGCGCCCGGGTCGCCCTGCGCGCCTTCTCGGACGTCGCCGGACGCCCGACCGCCCTGGTGGCGGCGGGGGGCGTGGCGGCCAACGGCGCCGTCCGGCGGGCGCTCGCGTCCCTCGCGGGCGAGGCGGGCCTGAGCTTCGTGGCCCCGCCCCTGCCCCTCTGCGGCGACAACGGCGCGATGATCGCCTGGGCCGGGCTGGAGCGCCTGCGCCTCGGGCTGGTGGACGACCTCACCGCCCCGGCGCGGCCCCGCTGGCCGCTGGCGGCCGCCCCGGCCCGCGCGGCGGTCCCGGCCGGATGAGCGCGGCGGACCGGCGCGCCCACTGGCGGGACCTGGTGGAGCGCCGCCTGCCCGGGGCCGCCCGGCCGGGCTGGCCGGTGCGGCTCGACCATTGCTTCGCCCGCATCCTCCTGGACCACGCCTGCGGCGGTGCCTGGCGCGACCATGTCCGCCCGCCCGCCCACGCCACCATGCCCCTCGCGCAGCTGGAGCTGGCGATCGCGCTCGGCGAGGCGGTGCTCGCGGGTCGCGCGGATCTCGCCCTCCTCAACCGCCGCTCGCTCGCGTGGCGCGGCAAGATCGCCCTCGCGCCGGTGCCCGCGGCTCTCCGCGACGGCGACCTGACCCTGCGCCGCTGGCGCCCGGAGGACGCGGCGCCGTTCGCGGCGCTCAACGCCGATCCGGCGGTGATGGCCCACTGTCCCCGGACCCGGACCGCGACGGAGAGCGAGGCCGAGGCCGGCCTCCTCGACCGCCGCTTCGTGGCGGACGGGTTCGGCCCCTGGGCCCTGGAACACGCGGGCCGGTTCGTCGGCTTCGCCGGCGCGATGCGGATCCTGCGGCCCCTGCCCTTCCCGGGCGGCGACCGGCCCGGTTCGACGGTCGAGCTGGCCTGGCGCCTCGCGCGGGACTCCTGGGGCCGCGGCCTCGCCACGCGCGCCGCGCGGCTCGCCCGCGCCGACCTCGCGGAGCGCTGCGGGATCCGCAGCGTCGTGGCCTTCACGGCGGCCGGCAACGGCCGCTCCCGCGCCGTGATGGAGCGCCTCGGCATGCGCACGGCCGGGACATTCCCGCACCCGGCGGTGCCGGAGGGGCCGCTGCGCGACCACGTGCTCTACCGGCTGGACTGCGCCGACAGGGAGGAAGCGGCATGAGCGCCGAGACCCCGATCAACGTCGTCGGCGGCGGGGCCTGGGGCACGGCGCTGGCCAACGCCGCCGCCGGGGCCGGCCATCCCGTCACCCTCTGGCTGCGCGACGCGGGGGCCGCCGCCGCCCTGCAGGCCCAGCGGGAGAACCCGCGCTACCTGCCGGGCGTGCCGCTCCACCCGGCGATCCGGGCGACGGGCGAGGCCGCCGACCTCGCCCGTGCCCGGGCGACGCTCCTGGTCGTGCCCGCCCAGACCGTGCGCGGCGTGCTGGAATCCCTGCGCGGACCCCTGGCGACGGCCGGGCCGGTCATCCTCTGCGCCAAGGGGATCGAGCGCGGCAGCGACAGCTTCCTCAGCGCGGTGGCCGAGCAGGTCCTGCCGCCGGGGACGCCCGTGGCGGTCCTGTCCGGCCCGAGCTTCGCGATCGACGTCGCCCGCGGCCTGCCCACGGCCGTGACCCTGGCGGCGGCCGATGCCGGCCGCGCCGCCGCCCTGAGCGCGCTGCTGTCGGGACCGAGCTTCCGCCTCTACCACACCGACGACGTGCGCGGCGTCGAGATCGGCGGCGCCGGCAAGAACGTGCTCGCCATCGCCTGCGGGATCGTGGCCGGGCGCGGGCTCGGCGAGAGCGCCCGGGCGGCGCTGATCGCCCGGGCCTTCGCCGAGCTGATGCGCTTCGCCCGCACCTTCGGGGGCCGGCCCGAGACGCTGATGGGGCTCTCCGGCCTCGGCGATCTCGTGCTCACCGCCTCCTCGCCGCAATCGCGCAACTTCGCCTTCGGCCAGCGCCTCGGCGCCGGGGCGAGCCCGGCCGAGGCCGCGGGCGGCAAGCTCGCCGAGGGGGCGTTCACGGCCGCGGCGCTGGCCGGGCTGGCCGCCGCCAGGGGCATCGAGATGCCGGTGGCGGCGGCCGTCGCCGCCATCGTGGCGGGCACCGCCAGCGTCGACGACGTGATCGCCGGCCTGCTGGCCCGTCCGCTGCGCGGGGAGACCGACTGAGCGCCGGCCCCGCCCCGCAACCCGCGTCACGCCACCGAGGCCGCCGGCACAGCGTGGCCTTGTCCTTGTCCTTGGCCGTGGCCGTGGGTGTGGGCCGCGAAGCGCGCGATCGGCGCCGGCCGACCCAGCAGGTAGCCCTGGGCGAGGTGGCACTGCTCGCCGGCCAGGAAGGACAGCTCCTCGGCGGTCTCCACGCCCTCCGCCACCACGGCGAGCCCGAGGCCGCGCCCCAGCCCCAGGACGGAGCGCACGATCGCGGCCCCCTGCGGGTTGCTGTGGACCGCCCTGATGAACGAGCCGTCGATCTTGATCCGGTCGAACGGGAAGGCGCGCAGGTTCGACAGCGACGAGTAGCCGGTGCCGAAATCGTCCATGGCGATCCGCACGCCGAGGGCCTTGAGCTGGCGCAGGGTGAGGAGCGCCCGGGCCGGATCCCGGATCAGCGCGGTCTCGGTGATCTCGATCTCCAGGCGCTCCGCCCGCAATCCGGATTCGTACAGGGTCCCGTGGACGAACGGGACGAAGTGCGGGTTGTGGAGCTGCACCGCCGAGACGTTGACGGCGATCGCCAGCGGGTTCGGCCAGCCGGCCGCCGCCCGGCAGGCCTCCCGCAGCACCCAGGCGCCGATCTCGAGGATCGCCCCGGTCTCCTCGGCGATCGGGATGAACACGGCCGGCGAGATGCCGCCCCTGGCCGGATGGTGCCAGCGCAGCAGCGCCTCGAAGCCCGTGACCGTGCCGGACTCGATCTGGCTCTGCGGCTGGTAGACGAGCTCCAGCTCGCCCCGCGCCACCGCGTGGCGGAGGTCGTGCTCGAGCTGGCGCCTGTCGCGGATCTCGGCGCCCATGCTGGCGTCGTAGCGCCGGCAGGTGCCGCGCCCCTCGCTCTTGGCCCGGTAGAGGGCGGCGTCGGCGTGGCTCAGGAGCGCGCGCAGGTCCGCGGCGTCGTCGGGATAGACCGCGATGCCGATGCTGGTGGCGATCACCGGGCCGGAGGCGGCCGGAACCGCCGCCAGGGTGGCGAGGATCCGCTCGGCCAGCCGCTCCGCCTGTCCCTCCGCCTGCGGCGTCAGGATGGCGAACTCGTCGCCGCCGAGCCGCGCCATCAGCTGCTCGGCATCGAGGAGACCGCCGACCCGCAGCGCGAGGTCGCGCAGCATCGCGTCGCCGGCGGCGTGCCCGAACAGGTCGTTGACCTCCTTGAAGCGGTCGAGGTCCAGGCACAGCACCGCGAGCCGGCCGCCCTGGGCGTCCGCGGCGCGCATCGCGCGCTCGAGCCGGGCGTGGAAGCTCGTGCGGTTGGCGAGGCCGGTGAGCGCGTCGTGGTGGGCGAGGTAGTGGATCTCGCTCTCGGCCCGGCGCCGCGCGCGCAGGTCGCGCACCGCCACGGCGTGGTGCGGCAGGCGCCCGTACTCGGCGACCGGGCGCATGATCACCTCGACGGGAATGGGGGCGCCCGCCGCCGGGACGAGTTCGGTCTCCAGGGGCTGGTCGGCCGTCCCTGAGCCGGGCACGAGGTCCGGCAGGTAGGCGCTGAGGCTCCGGCCCGTCAGGAGGGCCGCCTCCAGGCCCGCGAGCCGGGCGAAGGCCTCGTTGGCGCTGACGATCTCGCCGCCGCGGCAGACGACGAGGCCCTCCACGGCCGCGTTGGCGAGGCTGCGCAGGCGCTCGCGCTCGAGATCGGCGCGGCGGCGCTCGCGCAGGTCGACCACGAGGGCGGCGCCGGCGAGCAGCAGGATCAGGCAGCTCGCCACCGCCACGGCCGCGGCGAGCCACCCGCTCCGGATCGCGCCCGAGGGGATCGCCACGGTGGGGTCGGGATGCAGGGTCACCGCGCCCATGCCGGCGAAGTGGTGGCCGCAGATCGCCAGGATCAGCAGCGCGGCGCCGCCGTACCGGCCCCGGAACGTGGTGGCCGACAGGCCGACCACCAGGGCGGCGGCGCCGAGCCCCGCCCCGAGGCCGACCGAGACCACGACCAGCGCGGGGGTCCAGGCGAGGTGCCCCGCCACCTGATAGGCGGCCATGCCGGTGTAGTGCATCGTCGCGATGCCGCCGCCGACCACGGCGCCGCCGAGGCCCGCCTGGACCGCCCGGCCGGAGACGGCCAGGGCGAAGCCGAGCCCGGTGATCGCGACGGCGTCCACGTAGGAGAGGAGCGTCAGCCCGACGCCGTAGCCCGACGGCAGCCCGGGCTCGAAGGCGAGCATCGCCAGGAAATGCGTCGCCCAGATCCCCGATCCCCCGGCGGCGGCGGCCACCGCGACCCAGACGTAGCGGCCGCGGCCGCCGGTCCGGCCGGCATGGGTGAGGAGCTCGATCGCGGTGCCGCTCGCCAGCGCGCAGACCAGGGCCGCGAGGCCTACCAGCCACAGGTTGTGTTCACCGATAAAGCAACCGATGACTGAGATCATGTATGCAACCGGCGATTGGTGCGTGACGCGCTATACGGCTATTTGCATGCAGAATTTAATATTTGCCCAAGGCTTGCGATAGCAGAGCTGCGGCGTTCTACGCGGGTTCTGCTTGACCGCCGGTCCCGCGCGCGGCCGGGGCCGGACCGGCCTGTTCCCGGGAGGCGAAGCTGGGCTATGGCGGGGCGCGCCGCCCGGCCGGGCGGTCTACTGGGACTTCAGCGATGGCGTACTGGCTGTTCAAATCCGAGCCCGCGACCTGGTCGTGGGATCAGCAGGTCGCGGCCGGGGAGGCCGGCACGCACTGGAACGGCGTGCGCAACCACCTCGCCAAGAAGCAGCTGATGGCCATGCAGGTCGGCGAGGAGGGCTTCTTCTACCACTCGAACGAGGGCAAGGCGGTGGTGGGCATCGTGGCGGTGATCCGCGCCTACTATCCCGACCACACCGACGAGACCGGCCGCTTCGGCATGGTCGACGTCAGGGCCGTGCGGGCGCTGCCGAGCCCGGTCACGCTCGAGGCGATCAAGGCCGACGCGGCGCTCGCCGACATGGTGCTGGTCAACAATTCCCGGCTGTCGGTGCAGCCGGTGACCGAGGCCGAGTGGGCGCGGGTCTGCGCCCTCGGCGGTCTCGGCTGAGCCGGGGCCCGCGGCCCGACGGGCCGCTCAGGCGGCGCGGTTGAGGGGGCCGCGCACGGGGCCCACGAAGTCCGGCTCGACCTCGACCGGCGGCAGCGTGTCCATGACCCGGGCGGCCGGCAGGGTCACCACCACCTCGGTGCCCTCGCGGGGCTTGGAGGACAGCTGGAACTGCCCGCCGTGCAGCTCCACGAGGCCCTTCACGATCGGAAGGCCGAGGCCGGAGCCCTGCTCGGCGGTCTTGATCGCGAGCGAGCCGCGCCCGAACGAGGACAGGACCGTGCCGAGCTCGTCCTCGGGGATGCCCGGGCCGCTGTCCTTCACCGAGACGTACTGCCCGCCCGAGGCGGTCCAGCCGACCTTCAGCCAGATCTCGCCGCCCGGGGGCGTGAACTTCACGGCGTTCGACAGGAGGTTCAGGACGATCTGGCGCAGAGCCCGCTCGTCGGCCCAGAGCCGCGGCAGCGAGCCGTCGACGAGGTCGTGGAAGGTCTGGTTCTTCGCCTTGGCCCGGAGGCCCATCATGTGGCGGCACTCCTCGACCACGTGGGCGAGCTGCACCGGCTCCTCGTTCAGCTCGTAGCGCCCCGCCTCGATCCGCGACAGGTCGAGGATCTCGTTGATCAGGTTCAGGAGGTGCATCCCGCTGTCGTGGATGTCGTGCGAGTACTCGCGGTAGGACGGCGCCGTATGGGTGCCGAACACCTCGTTCTTCATCACCTCCGAGAAGCCCAGGATGGCGTTGAGCGGCGTGCGCAGCTCGTGGCTCATCGTGGCGAGGAAGCGCGACTTGGCGAGGTTGGCCTCCTCGGCCCGGCGGCGGGCCTCGTCCGAATTGGCCTTGGCCTGCTCCAACTCGCCGAACACCGCGTCCTTCTCGGCGCGGGAGCGCAGGGCGCCCACCGTCGAGGTGTAGAGGCGGCGGGACAGGCCGAGGAAGAAGACCTGCGCGCCGCCGGCCATGACCACCAGCATCAGCAGGTCCATCCCGCGGGAGAAGGCCGCGAGCGAGGCGGTGGCGAGGGCCAGCGGCACCAGGGCGGCGACGGCGGCGAGCGGCACCGTCGCGGCCAGCATGGTGGTGACCGCGGAGGCGATGACGAGGCCGAACAGCGCGAAGGTCCAGCCGCCGGTGGTTCCGAGCCCGATCATCGCGGCCCACGACAGGCTCTGCAGCACCTCGCCGACCAGGAAGCGGCGGCGCCAGCGGGCGAGCGGGATCGTCGCCGGGTCGGCGCGGAGGAAGCGCCGGCTCAACGTCGTGTTGAGCGAGATCATCAGGACCACGCCGAGCGCCCAGATCGCCGCCACCGGCGGCGCGATCCAGAAGGTCGACGCCGCGGCCAGCACCGCCGCGAACCCCACCAGCGGGATGCCCGCGCCGACCCGGTACTGGGCGTAGTGGCGCAGCAGCTCGTAGTCGAAGGCCCGTTCGAGGCCGGTCCGCGAGGTCAGCTTCTCCCGGGCCGAGCGGATTTCCCGGGCGACCCCGCGGCGGCGCGCCGCCTCCTCCGTCGAGGGGCCGCGACCGCGCTGGACCATCTCGACGGTGAGATCGGACATGCGCGTCTTCAAACTCGGCTCGAATGCGCGGACGGGCGGCGGTGGCGGGGAAGCACTCCGTGAGGATGGGGCGGATATGTTAAGAAGCGGCTGCCGACATCCCTGCAATCTTAAGCATCGCGGGCTGTATCGAGACTGTCGTGCCGCCGGATCGACGTGCGGTGCCGCACA
Source organism: Methylobacterium sp. 1030 (assembly GCF_040544715.1). Taxonomy (NCBI): domain Bacteria; kingdom Pseudomonadati; phylum Pseudomonadota; class Alphaproteobacteria; order Hyphomicrobiales; family Methylobacteriaceae; genus Methylobacterium; species Methylobacterium sp. 1030. Next base: position 238,030 of record NZ_JBEPKM010000008.1, read on the forward strand.
TCGTGTCGGGGCCCGCGCCCGCTAGTCTCGGGTGGAGGCCCGCCGGCCCGAGCGCGGTCGCACGCCGCGATCCGGGGCGCCCGGACACGCGCGTCGAGAGAGGGTCGCCGACCATGCCGAATCTCACCGTCAACGGCGTCGCGCACGCGATCGACGCCGATCCCGACATGCCCCTGCTCTGGGTGCTGCGCGACCGGCTCGACGCCACCGGCACCAAGTACGGCTGCGGCATCGCGCAGTGCGGCGCCTGCACGGTCCACCTCGACGGCCAGCCGGTCCGGGCCTGCCAGACGCGGCTGGGCGATGTCGGCGCGGCGCAGGTGACGACCATCGAGGGCGTGTCGGGCCGGGTGGCCGAGGCCGTCCAGGCGGCCTGGCGCAAGCTCGACGTGGTCCAGTGCGGCTACTGCCAGTCCGGCCAGATCATGTCGGCGATCGGCCTGCTCTCGGGCAACGCCAAGCCCACCGACGCCGATATCGACGGCGCCATGGACGGCAACATCTGCCGCTGCGGCACCTATCAGCGCATCCGCGCGGCGATTCACGAAGCCGCGCGCAGCCTCGCCTGATCCGTCCCGGCGCCCACCTTCCCGCCCTCCCCCGCGGTCCCGACCGGAGCCTCGCCGCCATGCTGAACGCCCGTCGACCGAACCCCCTCCCCGTCCGTCCGAGCCGCCGCGGCCTGCTCGCGGGCGCCGGCGCCCTCGTGGTCGCGTTCCGGCTCGACCCGAAACCCGCCCGCGCCGCCGCCGGCCCGAACCTCGCCGACGTGAAGGCGCAGCCCAACGCCTTCGTGCGGATCGGCGCGGACGACACCGTCACGGTGGTGATCAAGCACCTCGACATGGGCCAGGGGAACACGACCGGGCTCGCCACGATCCTGGCCGACGAACTCGGCGCCGACTGGCGACACGTCCGCACCGAGTTCGCGCCCGCCGACGCGGCGCTCTACAACAACAGCCTGATGGGCCCGATCCAGGGCACCGGCGGCTCGACCGCGGTGGCCAATTCCTGGTTCCAGCTGCGCAAGGCGGGCGCGGCCGCCCGCGAGATGCTGATGGCCGAGGCCGCCTTCCGCTGGAAGGTGCCGGTCTCCGAGATCACGGTCGCCGACAGTCTCGTGCGCCACGCTCCGTCCGGCCGGCAGGCCCGGTTCGGGGAGCTCGCGGCCTCGGCCGCCTCGCTGCCGGTGCCGTCCGAGCCGCGGCTCAAGGACCCGAGCGAGTGGACGCTGATCGGCCAGAAGGTGCCGCGCCTCGATTCCGTCGCCAAGACCAATGGCACGGCGGTCTACTCCCTCGACATCCGCCGCCCGAACCAGGTCACGGCCCTCGTCGCCCGGGCCCCGCGCTTCGGCGCCACCGTGAAGAGCTTCGACGCCGCGGCCGCCCGGAAGGTCGCGGGCGTCCTCGACGTGGTGCAGGTGCCGACCGGCGTGGCGGTGATCGCCCGCGACACGTGGTCGGCCATGAAGGGCCGCGAGGCGCTGACCGTCGCCTGGGACGACAGCACCGCCGAGACCCGCTCGTCCGACGCGATCCTGGCCGAGTACCGCGAGCGCGCCAAGGGTCCCGGCCTGACGGCCTCCGAGCGCGGCGACCCGCAGGCGGCGCTCAAGGGCGCCGCCAAGGTCGTCGAGGCCGAGTTCACCTTCCCCTACCTCGCCCACGCGGCGATGGAGCCCCTGAACGCCACGATCGAGAAGGGGGCCGACGGCGGCTACGACGTCTACGCGGGCTTCCAGTTCCAGACCGTCGAGCAGGCCACGATGGCGGCGATCCTCGGCGTGACGGCCGACCGGGTCCGGCTGCACAGCAACTGGGCCGGCGGCTCGTTCGGGCGCCGGGCGACGCCCACCGCCGACTACCTCGCGGAAGCCGCCACCGTCTTCAAGGCGTCCGGCGAGAAGGCCCCGCTCCACCTCGTCTGGACCCGCGAGGACGACATGGCCGGCGGCTATTACCGCCCGACCGTGCTGCACAGGGTCCGGGCCGGCATCGACGGCAAGGGCGCGGTGGTCGGCTGGGACCACGTGATGGTCGGCAAGTCGATCATGATCGGCTCGCCCTTCGAGGCGATGATCGTCAAGAACGGCATCGACGCCACCACCGTGGAGGGCGCCTCCGACACCGCCTACGCGCTGCCGGCCTACCGGTTCGGCGTCCATAACGGCCGCGAGGGCGTGCCGGTCCTGTGGTGGCGCTCGGTCGGCCACACCCACACGGCCCACGTGATGGAGGTGATGATCGACGAGCTGGCCCACGCCGCCAACGTCGATCCGGTCGCCTACCGGCTCTCCCTCCTGACCCAGGCGCCGCGGCTGTCCGGCGTGCTCAAGCTCGCCGCCGAGAAGGCCGGCTGGAGCGCCAAGCCGCAGGACCAGGGCCGCGGCCTCGGGGTGGCGGTCCACGAATCCTTCGGCTCCTACGTCGCCATGGTGGCCGACGTCACGGCGCACGACGCCGCGATCCGCGTCAACCGGATCGTGGCGGCGGTGGATGTCGGCGTTCCGGTCAACCCGGACGTGATCCGCGCGCAGGTCGAGGGCGCGGTGGGCTTCGCCCTGTCGGCGGTGCTGCGCAACCGCATCACCCTCAAGGACGGGCAGGTGCAGGAGCACAATTTCGACGCCTACGAGCCGACCCGGATGAGCGAGATGCCGAAGGTGGAGGTGCACATCGTGCCGAGCCAGGCGGCGCCCACCGGGATCGGTGAGCCGGGCGTGCCCGTGCTCGGGCCGTCGATCGCCAACGCGGTCTTCGCCGCGACCGGCCGGCGCCTGCGCTCGCTGCCGCTCGACCTCTCCGGCGTGAAGGGCGCGTGAGGAAACGCACGTTCCGCCGGCCCGGATCGGCGTAGGAAGGGTGGGCCTTCCCCCCAAGGCAAGAGACCCGACTGACGACGGCGCGGCGCGACACCGCGCCGTTTCTTTTTCGCGCGCCGCGACGCCATCTCCGGGCCATGCCCGCCTTCGACGACACCGCCGCGCGCCTGCGCGCCTGCCGCCTCTGCCGCGACACGCCGCGCTACGGGCCGCACCTGCCCCAGGAGCCCCGGCCGATCGTCCAGGGCTCGGCCACGGCCCGCCTCTGCATCGCCAGCCAGGCCCCCGGCACCCGCGCCCACCGCACCGGGCAGCCCTTCACCGACCCGTCGGGCGTGCGGCTGCGCGCCTGGCTCGGCCTCGACGCGGCGCGGTTCTACGATCCCGCCCGGGTGGCCATCGTGCCGATGGGGTCGTGCTTCCCCGGCCTCGACGCCAAGGGCGGCGACCGGCCGCCCCGCCGGGAATGCGCCGAGCGCTGGCGGGCGGAACTCTTCTCCGGCCTGCCGGATCTGGAGCTGATCCTGGTGATCGGCCAGTACGCGCAGGGCTGGCACCTCGGGCGGATGGAGGGCGGCCTCACCGGGACGGTGCGGCGCTGGCGGGAGATCCTGGCCGAGCCGCGCCGCCCCCGGGTGCTCCCCCTGCCCCACCCGTCCTGGCGCAACAACGGCTGGCTGAAGCGCGAGCCCTGGTTCGAGGCGGAGCTGCTGCCGGTGCTGCGCGCCGAGGTGGCGCGGGTGATGGCGGGGTGATGGCGGGATGAGGGGCCTCGTCCAGGCAGCGACGACATGCGCATCCCATATCCCTCGGGACTGAAGGGTCGCGCCCGTCTTTGCGAGCGCAGCGAAGCAATCCAGCGACACATCAAATCCGAGACCGGCGCGCCGCCCTGGATTGCTTCGCTGCGCTCGCAAGGACGGCGCGCGAGGCGGGGCGCGCACGGGAGGTCGGGGACGGCGTCGCCCGGACCCGCCCGCATTGACAGGCATCGCCGGCGCGTGATCCGTGCCGCGACCCCCGAAGGACGCGCCGATGACCGAGATTGCCGACCCCCGCGACCGCCTGATCGTGGCCCTCGACCTGCCGAGCGTGCAGGCCGCCGAGGCGCTGATCGACCGGATCGGCGACGCCGCGACCTTCTACAAGATCGGCTACCAGCTCGGATACGCGGGAGGCCTCGCCCTGGCCGAGCGGCTGGCGGCCCGCGGGCTCAAGGTCTTCCTCGACCTGAAGCTCCACGACATCGGCAACACCGTCGAGGAGGGCGTGCGCTCGGCCTCGGGCTCCGGCGCCACCTTCCTCACCGTCCACGCCTACCCGCAGACCATGCGGGCGGCGGTCCGCGGCCGGGGCGCGGGACTCAGGATCCTCGCCGTGACGGTGCTCACCTCCTACGACGACGCCGACGCCGCGGAGGCCGGCTACGGCCTGCCGGTGGCGGAGCTCGTCGCCAAGCGCGCCGCCCAGGCGGCCGAGATCGGCATCGACGGCCTCGTCTGCTCGGCCGCCGAGGCGGGCGCGGTCCGGCACGTCGTCGGTCCGGACCGGCTGATCGTCACCCCGGGCATCCGCCCGGCGGGCGCCGCGGCCGGCGACCAGAAGCGGGTCATGACGCCGGGCGATGCCCGCCGGGCCGGGATCGACCACGTGGTGGTCGGCCGCCCGATCACCGGCGCCGCCGACCCCCGCGCGGTGGCGCGGGCGATCGTGGCGGACCTCGCCTGATCCGAGCGGGATTGCCTTCGGGCGGAGCGGTCCCACTTCGCTCCGCAGGGCAGGAGACGCAGCATGACCAAGGGCTACTGGATCGCGCGGGTCGATGTCCGCGACGCGGAGGCCTACAAGGACTACGTGGCGGCCAACGGCGCGGCCTTCGCCAAGTTCGGCGGCCGGTTCCTCGTGCGCGGCGGCGCCCACGAGGCGGTGATGGGCCCGGCCCGGTCCCGCAACGTGGTGATCGAGTTCCCGAGCTACGCCGACGCCCTCGCCTGCTGGAACTCCGACCTCTACCAGGCCGCCAAGGCCAAGCAGCGCGGCGGCGTCGAGGCCGAGATCCTGGTGATCGAGGGCTATGACGGGCCGCAGCCCAGCGCCTCCGAGCCGGCGCCGGAGGCGGGACCGGCCTCCGAGTAGGCGGCGCGCTACGGGAGCGACCCGCGCGGCGCGAGGCTCCGCAGCAGGAACGCCGTCATCGCCGCCATGGGCGGCACCGGCTGGAGGGTGGAGCAGCCCACCAGCAGCGGGTGGGTGTAGCGGGCGATGGCGACGTGGACGCAGGCGGCCGCCTCGGCGGGATCGGCCGCCTCGAACTCGCCCCGCGCCACCCCGTCGCGGATGATCCGCTCGAACCCGGCGGTGATCCGGGCGACGTGGTGGCGGCAGACGTCCCAGCTCTCCGCCATCGCCGCCTCGATCATCTCGTGCAGGCGGGGAAACGTCTCGCAGCGCCGGGTGGAGTCGCGATGCAGGGCCTCGATCGCCGCCGCGAGGCGCGCGGTGGCGTCGAGGCCCGGCCGGTCGGCGATGCCGAGGATCACCGCCTCGCTCTCGCCGATCAGCCGCTCCAGCACCGCCTCGTTGATCGCCTTCTTCGACTCGAAGAAGCGGTAGACGTTGGCCGGGCTCATCTTCAGCGTCCGGGCGATGTCGGCCACGGTCGTCTTCTGGTAGCCGATCTCGCGGAAATACGTGCCCGCCGTCGCGAGGATGCGGCTCCGCGTGTCGGGCGCGCACTCCTCCGCGAGCGAGCGGGTCGTATCTTCGAGGGACATGCGACCTCACTAGGCCATGCGGCGGCGGGGCGTCAAAGACGCGAACCCGGATCGGGTTCCCCTGCGGCGGCTGCGCGCGCCCGGAACCAGCCCGGGCGGCGCCCATTGCCCAGGCACCCCGCCGCGACGGCGGCGTCAGCGAGAGATCCGCGATGCGCTTCACCGACACCCGCGCCCTGGTCACCGGGGCCGATTCCGGCATCGGGCAGGCGACCGCGGAACTGCTCGCCCGCGCGGGCGCCGACGTGGCCATCACCTATCACAGCGACGCGGAGGGCATCCGCGAGACCGCCGCGCGGGTGGAGGCCGCGGGCCGGCGGGCGCTGGTGCTCCAGCTCGACGTCGGCGACCCGGCGGCGGTCACGGCGGCCTTCGACCGCATCGGCAGCGAGTTCGGCACCCTCGACATCCTCGTGGCCAATGCCGGGCAGGCCATGAGCGGGATGCCGGTCGCCGAGATGGACGACGCGGTGCTGGAGCGGATCCTGCGGGTGAACCTCATGGGGCCGCTGTTCTGCGCCCGCCCCTTCATCCGGATGCGCCGGGCCCAGGGCGGCAACGGAAAGATCGTGTTCGTCTCCTCCGTGGCCCAGCACCTGCCCACGCCGGAGAGCGCCCCCTACGGCATGTCGAAGGCCGGGCTCGGCTCCCTCTGCCGGTCCCTGTCGCGCGAACTCGCGGAGGACCGGATCAACGTCAACAGCGTCGCCCCGGGCCTGATCGAGACGCCGATGACCGCCGACCGGTTCGAGAAGCCGGAGGTTCTCGACGAGTCCCTGGAGCGGATCCCGTGGCACCGGGCCGGCCAGCCCGAGGAGATCGCCCGGGCGATCCTCTACCTCGCCTCGGAGGACGCCGCCTACGTCACCGGCCACACCCTGGTGGTCGATGGCGGCCTGACGATGCAGTGGGGCGGCGCCTGAGCGGCGCTCAAAACGACGAAGCGCGGCGCAGGGGTCACCCCCGGCGCCGCGTCGAAGGGTCTGCGATCTGCGGCTCGCGCGTGACCGCGCCTCAGGAACCGAACTGCGAACCCAGGCGCTCGAGGTACTCGGCCAGATCGACGCCCCCGACGCGCTTGCCGTAGTCGAAGCGCATGCCCTGGCGGATGTCGACGCTCGCGTCCCGCGTGGTCAGGGTGAAGGGACGGACGCAGACCCAGGCCCCGTCGCGGCGGTGCTCGAAGTAGCCGAGGATCTCGTGCTTGGCCATAACCTTTCCTCCGGAACCCTGTTCAGGAACATAACGGTCTCACCGGCCACCGGTTCATGCGCCGCGACTGTTTTTCGCGTGCGCGGCCGCACGGATCGAGTGTTCGTGAGCCGGGGTGGCCGGCGGAGCCGGGCCGAGAACTCGCCTTGAGCTTGGCCATTACAGATCGGATGCTCGGGCGCGGCGGGAGGGCGCGTGGCCGGCTCAGTGCCAGCGGTCGAGGATCTCGGCGGTCGTCATCGTCTCGACCTGGTGGCCGTACCGCATCCGGTACATCAGCAGGAGGGCGTCGTGCGCCTCGTCGCAGGAACTGCACAGGCCGTCGGTGGCCAGCACGATCCGGTAGCCGAGATCGACCCCGCCGAGCACGGCGGCCAGCACGCAGACGTCAGTCTCGGCGCCTGTGACGATCAGCGTGTCGACCCCCCGCGCGCGCAGGCGCGCGTCGAGACCCGTCTCGAGCCAGGGCGAGTAGACGGTCTTGTCGACGATCTCGGCGGGCGGAGCCAGTCGGGCGAGGTCCGGGACGAGGTCGATCAGGCCCGGGTCGAGGCGCTCCCGGGTCATGCCGGCCCAGCGCCGCGAGTAGGTCGCCCAGGTCCCGCGGCCCTCGCCCGGCCGGGCGGCCGGGATGAAGCGGGTGAAGAGGGTCCGCTCCGGATGCGCCGCCGCGAGGCGGCAGACATGGGGCAGGACGCGATTCATCCACGGGGTCTGCCAGTCGGTGGGCTCGGCGAACATGCGCTGCATGTCCACGCAGAGGTGGACGCATCCCCTCCCCAGGGCCCCGCCGGCGGTTTCCGGCTCCGGCCGGGGACTGTCCGTCGATGGGCGGCTTCCGATGTCCATGGGCGCGCGATCAGACTGGGTCAGCGTGGCTCGGGTAGCGGGCGAAAGTGGTACGGGAGGCCGTCCCCGCCCGGTCTCGGGGCGGGGACGGCGGGACCTCAGCGGTCGGCCTTGGCGCCGGATACCGTCAGGGAGAGATAGCGCTCGGTGGTCGGGCGGATCAGCTTGCGCACCGCCTCCGCCATGGCCTGCTCCTCCTTGAGGGACTGCTCGAACGCCGTCCGGTGGCCCTGCTTGCCGGCGGCGTCGCCGATGGTGAGCAGCGACTCGTAGGCGGCGATCTCGAAATTCTCGAAGGCGTGGTTGGCGTAGGTGTTCTTCAGGATCTCGTCCTGGGCCGGCGTGTGACCCAGGGCCATCATGTTGCCGACGAAGCCCAGGAAGCCCTCCTTGAGGGTCGAGGGGCTGTCGCCCAGGCTCTGGAGCGCCTCCTCCAGCCGGTGGCGCTGCCCGTGCGTCTCCTCGATGTGGCGGCGCAGGGCCTGCTCCATCTCAGGATAGCGCTCCAGGCGCTCGACCTGCCGCTCCATGATCTGCAGCGCCTGCATCTCCACAGCATGGGTGTTCTTCAGGGCCGTGACGTAGATCTCGCGGGCGTCCATGGTCATGGCGTTCACCTCTCAGCAGTTGCGAGCGCGGGGCTCATTCAACCGGCAAACACGGGTGCCGCACGGCCAAGTTCCGGTCGGAAGGTCGCAGGCGGGGGGCCGCCGCTCCCGGACGGGCCGCACGAGACCGGCCGGCCGGTGCCGGTCGACGAGGCCGGGGCGGCGCGCATCGAGCGGACGATCCGCGACCTCCGGCAGCTGCCCCGCTCAGTGCAGGCCGCCGCTGCGCTCGGCGCGCTGGCGCTCCGCGAGGCGCTTGCCGATCTCGAGGAGCAGCGTCTCGGTCAGCGCCACGAGGGCGGTGTCGCCGACCACCGAGACCGTGTTGTGCAGCGACAGGCAGAGGTCGGCGGTGCGGCTGAGGGCGTCGTCGATCGTGTCCCCGTCGCGCTCCGCGAAAGCCGCGCCGGCCGCCTTGCTGTCCGAGATCTCGACGATCACGCCCCGTCCGGTGGTCGGTCGCCCGTCCTGGTCCAGGTAGAAGTGCCCGCGGGTGAACAGCCACCGCAGCCGCCCTTCCGGCGAGCAGACGCGGTACTCCGCCGTGTAGGAGCCGCCGGTCCGGACGCAGTCCAGAATGACCTGCGAGATGTGGGGCTGATCGTCCGGATGGACGGCCTTCAAGAGCTCCGCGAGGCTGACCCCGACCCGCGACCGGGCCGGGCTGATGTTGAACAGCAGGGCGCTCACCGGATCGGCCCGCGCCTCGTCCCGGAGGATGTCCCACATCCAGAAGCCGACGCCGCCCGAGGCTTCGAGCGCCGCGACGAGCGCCGCCTCGGATACGACGTCGTCCGCGTGGTCCATCCGAGACCTCCCCGATCTCACCGCAACCAGAGGCGACGCTGCGCGACGATTGTGATCCTGCAAAATCCGTTATAGCCTAATACAAATTCCCGTAAAGATCTTGTATTCAAATATATGTGTTGTCTCGCCGTGCCCGGTTCGCCCGACCTAGGCTTCCATCAGAGTTGAGCGGCGGACTCGAAGGGAATTTTCTTCTGCTGGCCGCCGCGACGTGCCGTCCCTCCACTGGCCGACACCTGACTCCGCCGGCGGGGACGGCGCGACGCCCCGCGTCCAAGCCCCGCATGCAGGCCCCGCGTCCTGGCCGAGGGGCCCGGGACGTCCCGGTCCGGGCCGGAGCTTGCGCGCCCTGCGCGTCCGCGTGAGCGCTGGACGCGGTTCGTCAGCGCAGCGAGCGCATCAAATGAGGGCGACCGGCGAGCGGGCCGACGCGATCAAGGACGGGTTGGTTCTGCCGACCTCCACGTCCGCTGCCTGGTGGGCCCCACATCTTGTCGGGACGCGGACGTGGATGCAGAGCCGCGCGCGGGCCGGCCCGTTCCTCCGATCCGCAGGGTCTCCGCGCGGACCCATCCGCCGCCGCGCCGTGAACCCATAGCCCCCTTCGTCCCGGCGGCCTGTGCAGTAATGGCGCAACTTGCGCCATCTTGTGCAGCTATTTATCCAGATGAATGATTGACGAATCCGACTCTATCGGCTCAGATAATGCGCCTGATGGCGTTCGAACCGGCTCTCAGGTGTCGTCTGGCTCGGGTCGGCAAGGTTCGGTCCCATGAGCTACATGTTCAAGGTCCCCTCCGGCGCCGTGGCGGGGGCGATCGCGCAGCAGATCACGTCACAGGGCTACGCGGTTCTCGAGGACTACGTGAGCCCGGAGGACCTGCGCGTGGCGCAGGCTTTCGTCGCGCGGGCGGTCGCCGCGAAGGGCGGTGAGTACGCGGGTTTCACCGGGACGAAGGATCTCGGCGGCACGTTCCTGGCCGCCCTGCCGGACGACCCGACCTTCAACGCCCTGTGCCGCGGCATCTACGAGAGCGCCGTGGGACGGCCCGCGCCGGATGTCGGCTACTACCAGATCCTGCGCTGTCTGGCGGGACATGGCGCCAGGACGCACTCGATGCGCTTCCACTTCGACTCGTACGTGCTCACGGCCCTCGTCCCCGTCACGATGCCGGACCACGGTACTCCGGGGCGCCTGATCATCCACCCGAACACCCGCGCACTGCGTCGGAGCTACCTCCGCAACCTCGTCGACAAGGCGCTGGTCGACAATCCGCTCGCGCAGAAGCTCCTGACCCGCGCCTACGACCGCGGCAGCGACCGCGTGATCCGCCTGTCGCTGAAGCCGGGAAGCCTTTACTTCTTCTGGGGCTACCGCTCGCTGCACACGAACGAGCCCTGCGCGTCCGACGCGATCCGGGCCACGGCCCTGCTGCACTACGTCGATCCGCACGCGGGCAGCCGGCTCAAGCGGGTGCTGCGGCGGCGCTAGTGTCGGCCCTTCCAGGGCACAGATCGCACGAACACACTGCAAAAATTGCTGTTATTAGTCAGTGGCTTGCTCGACTCTGAGCCCTCGCCCGTCAAAGCGTTGTCCAATAAGCTCTCATGGAGCGGGGTGGAGTTTGCCGCCCGCACCGGGTGCGCGAGCGACGTTCGTGGGGATCTGTCGCTCGGGTTGAGGACGACCCGGGCAGGTTGCAGTATCGTCTACTGGTCGACCCTGGATCGACCTCCGCGCCCGCCCGCCCTTCTCAACCCCCGATCGTCGTGGGCGGGCGTGGATGCCAAGGGGATCGCGAAGCGCGACCCCCTCCCGTGAGTCGCCAACCTGGCGAGATACGCAACCGCAAAAGCGCGGAGACATCTCACCGCCCGGCCGCCAGCGACGGCAGGTCCGCCCGCGCAGCCAGAGCTTCAGCCAGCCGCACCCGGTCCCGCGAACGGGCGAGGGCCGCGTCTGCGTCTGCCATCAGCAGCTCGTGCCGGAACAGGTCGAAGCGGGCGAGCCGGAGCATCCGGACCGCGAGGAAGGCGTAGATCAGGCGCATAGCGTGCCCTCCGCCAGCTTCATCACCTCAACGGCGAGCGCCACCGACATCTCGTCCAAGAACGCATAACCATTGAGCGACTCTCGCACCTGCTCCTCGGCGTCTGCGAGAGGGTAAAGCCTAGCGAGGCACGAAGCCTTAGCGAGGATGTCCGGCAGCCCACGGGATGGGAAAGCTGCGACGCGCGACCGGATCACCCCTGCGGCTCGAACGAGACCGGGATCGAAGCCAGACGCGCCATCCGAGGCGTTCAGCAGGTCGTTGATACGGTCATTCTTCGCAATCAGTCGCACCAAAGCCGGGGTGGCCGACGCAGCGGAGGCAGTGGCCGGCACAGATGCCAGCGGAGCCGCGAGGATGGCGCCCAAGGCGGCGCGACGGGTGGAGGCGGTGCTCATACCTCGCCTCCCGCGCTTTCACTTCGAAGGGTGAGGACCGCATAGGCGATCATCATCCGCGACTCCGCGCAGGCGCACATGTCTGCGATCGCCTGGCAGTTCTCCTTGGTGGTGCGCAGCACGCCCTCCAAGGTATCAAGGTCCGGCGCGTCCATCTCTCCAATGGCGTCGGCAAGATCCTCCCGCGGCAGCGTCAGATAGAGCCACGCGATGCGCAGCCAGGGCGCGATGCGCTTGAACTGGTCGAATTGATCGGAGGTTGGAACCGGGCACGCTCCGTTCCGATCCCAGGGCTTGAAATCCATTGCCGCAATCTCGGCGTTGCTCATGTCCCTCACGAGCTTGTCGGCGTCGACGACGGACGTCATGCCTGGCCTCCCTTGAGAGAAGGCGCGGCGGCCACGAATGCAGTCGCAAGATTTGCGACAGCATGAGCCGCCCGCATCGTGCGGATGGCCTGTGTGACCGGACCTACCTGTGCTGAAGGCAAGCGCGGGCGTTCACCGCCGCCGATGGGCGGTGTAGGGTGGTGGATAGCCATAACTGTAGACCCCTTCAGTTCGTGGTCAGGGCCGAGACGGAAGTTGCCTCTTCCTCTCGGCCCGCTTTTCTGATACCCAGGAAATCATGTGGATGTCAATTCCTGATACCCAGAAAAAGCGCGGCCGCCCAGCGACCGGCGTGACGCCCCACCAAGGTATCCGGATGCCACCGGAGCTTGTTGCCGCCGTCGAAAGTTGGCGGGAGGAACAGCCAGTCCCACCGCCATCGCGTGCTGAGGCGATCCGCCAGATCCTCGCGGAGCATCTGAAGGCTAAGGGCTATCTGAAGTGAATTTTTCTCCAAATCGTGGTTTCAACGTTAGGCATGGAGAGGTCGTCCAGTAGCCTCAACGCTAAATATGTGCTGGGCGGCTAACTGCGCAGATGCAAATTGACGAAACCGAATTTCTCGCCGGTCTGCTTCTTTCTCCATGTCGGCGCAAGCTTTGCCAATGAAATCCATGTCGTGTTCTCCAGTCTGTCGATCAATCGACGCAGCGGGTACGACTAGCATTTCATGGGATTTAGAAGTTTCGTGCAATGTTTGATCTCGGTGTTCTGCTAGCAGCCAGAGTTTCGATCGAATTCTTTCGAGCGCTGCGCCAAGATTGCGCTGAGGTATACGATCGAAATTTGCTACAATTTTCTCCCCGCTGTATCCAAGGCGTACTGGCAACAGACGGCCCTTCGGGTGAAACTCAGCGTTGAAATTTACGGCCAACTTTGGATTGATGACAGTTATCTCTTCTCGGATTGCCGGGACAAGTTTTGGTTCTTTCTTGGTGGCGGTGTCTGCTAGCACTCTTTCCTCGCGCAATAGAGCGATGTCTAATGTATCGGAAAAGTGCAGTGTAGAGATTTTCGACAACCACGACAGTGCTATAGATCTCAGATCAAAGCCCGACCCTCGACTTGATTGGCCCAGACGAACAAGTCCACCCAAGTTCATTTCTTGCTCAAAAAAGGCGGGCCCGCGATCTTTGATTTCATCGCGGAGACAATCCAAGCTCATCCTAATAAACTGAACATGTTGTTCGGCGGCCGTGCCAAACAGACAGTTTAAGCTGGCGAGCCTGTTGGCTTCTAAGACTATGCTTTCGCCATTATCCCCGAATGCGACGACTCCAACGGTGTAGCAATCATTGGATCCTATCACCGGATAGTAGTATACAGGCGACCACGTGGCTTTGTAGGTGTGCCGTGGCGGAAGAATAAAATTGCTCATCGGCCCTATCCTCAAGCCAAGCGGCTTTTGCAGAGTTTCTGTATAAACGGTATTCTTTCTTTCAAGAATTTCTCTGCGGCTGGCAAATCATTCGGGATATTGTTCTGCACCTCTGATGCTAAGCTGCTTGTTATGAGAGAAGAAACATCTAGCTGAGCGGCCAAAGTTTCAAGCTTGCCGGCCAACGCTGCTGCTTGGTCCTTTTTGTCTTGGGGCATTGAGCTATGGATCTGAAGTATGCGCGCGTGACATTGGTATATGTGATTGGCTACTAGCTGCGATGGGGTCCACTGTGGTCCTGTTAAGCATTGATCGTGGTCAAACAGGATGATCTTCGAGCCATCGTACATGTAATTTTTTAGATGTCGATCTGAGTTCGCGGTCCATTCGTCAAAAGCTAACAAATTGCCCCATTCAGCATAACTGTGTATCATCTTGAAGGCCAAGATGTCGACGGAATTGAAATATGCAATAAGGGTCTGATTGGCGGATAATTCACTTCCGTAATATATAATCTCTCCAGAAGAATGACTATAGTTATTCGTACTGAAGGAGTCAGCAGGATCTGCGAAAACTAGAAATGAGCGCGGGGCGGGAAGCCCCAGCGCTTCCGCTAAAGCAGCCGCAATGAGTTCGTTAGCAATTTGCCGCGGACTGAGCGCCTTTACAACCGCCTTTATGTCTGGCTCATTGGTCGTATACAGCTGCCCTATGACAGTTGTGTTTGCGCTACCGAAATGGTTGCTTTTGATAGTTCCTGAAGCCAAACGCGCAGCTTCGACGCCCATCTCGTTTGCCCTGATTTTTTGGCCCCCGCGCACTATGCGCATCAGCCAGGTCGGAGCGTCAAGCTTAGGTTGGCTGCAGCAGTCCCAATAAATTTGGGTTGTCACCTGCCTTCGAGCGCTCTCCTCAGTGCGAGGCAGAGTGTGGTCAGTTGCCTGTCCTCTGATCGCCATAGCCTCGCAGGTGCGGCCCTCTGGTTTAATCGCCCGGTATACCATGAGCAGCATCAGCCCCTTGGCTGGCAGCATCTTGGCTCGACACCGCCTCTCTGAGAGTTATTTTGCTAGGATGCGCTACGCCTTCGCCGCCATGATCCTCGCCTTCGCTGTCGAGCCGGCGATGGCGAACATGCCCATGCTCACGCCCCTGCCGTCACCTGCGACCGCTGAGGCGTGCCAGCGATGGGCGGCCGCTCAGGGCGAGGAAGCTCGCGAGATGTGGGGCGTCATGGAAAGCGGGAAGTACCTGCCCGAGGTAGGAGCGCTTCGCCTGTCCTTGATGTGCCTCGGCGACAAGCCGCCGGCCATCGTCGGGTTCGGCTCCAGTGCGGGCGGGGATGCGGCCTACTGCAAAGCCAATCCCCGCACGCCCATCTGCCGCGAACACCGCTAGACCGTCGCAGACTGCGCGTTCATCAGGGCCAGGTCGTGCATCCGGCTGAACGCTTTCTCCATGACGCGCGCAGACTCCTGCGGCCGGTCGGCGCCCGTGATCGTGGTCTTGGTGTTGAACGTCTGATGCACCGCTCGGTTGTTCGTGACCGTGCTGTTCTGCACGGCTGACGAGATGGCAGGATCCGGCCGCAACAACGCGTTCACGTCGAACCCGCCGGGATCCATCCGGTGCGGAATGCGGATCTGAGGCAGCGCGCTCGCACCCTCCGCACCCCTGATCTCGATCTTGGGCGCAGTGACCTTGATCGGGAACGTGCTCGCGTCGGCAGGCTTCGGCGGGGGCACGTCCTTCGGGGTGCTGTACGGCGCGTAAGGTCCGTTCGGCACGCCGGGTTCGTAGCCGAACCGATTGCCCCCGACGACGGGTGCGTTCGCATTCCTCTGGAACCAAGGCCCTCGATACCCTGAGGCCCTGAAGGCGTTGGATCCGTTGGTGTTGTCGGGAATGCCGCCGGACGCGATAGCCTTGATGCGGGAGCGGATGAATTCGGTTTCGGAAGGGCTGGCCCCCGCCCCCTTCCAAGCGGCCTCATACTGCCCAGGCGCCGTCGCTACCTCCTGCAGATTGCGGCTCGGTCCCCACCCCTTCGACCCGACGCGGTTGAGCATGTTGTTGATGACAGCATCGATGCTCTCGGGGTTTCTGCGGATGGCCTCGCCCGCGATGATGTCCGCCGTGCGCTGGCTCAGATCGGCGTCGCTCAGCTTGTACTCCGGCCGATAGCGTCCGGGCCCTTCGGCAGCCCGCGGGTTAAGCCTACCAATCGCCTCGGCGTTGCGGTCGCCGCGTCGCCGCAGGCCGGTACGCTCAACCGCAGGCGCGTTGGGATCGGGCTGGCCGCCGAGCCACGTCGGGGCGTGCCGCTGCCAAGGCGTGCGACGGTCGCGAACCGGGCCCGGCGACGCGCCAGGCGTGACGACGACAGCGGGCACGTCCGTGTCGCCGCGATCCCGTCGCATCTGGTTGAGGATGTCGGCCGTGCGCTGAGGATCACCGAGTGGGGACCGCGTGCCGGAGGCCCAGTTGAGGAACCGGGCGATCTTCTCAATCCCGTTGGCGATGCGCTCGATGTTGTCGGCGAACTGCCGGACGCGCGTGCCGAAGGCCTCCCACCGCTTCATGAACTCGTCGCCGCTCGACCCGGTGAACGACTGCACCAAGGCGCCGATCTTCTCAGCCACCCACACGACGGCCCTGGAGATGCCGTCCATGATCCGCTCGACCTTCTCGGGGTTCGAGCGGATCCAGTCCTGGAAGTGGTCGACGATGCTCTTGAGGGCTGGCGCGAGGCTGACGAGTAGCTTGTCGCTCAGCGCGGATGCGGTCGCCTGCAGACGGTTGAGCGACCGCTGGAACGCCATAGACGCGTCGGTCGCGTCCTTGCTGTTCACGCCGAGCGATTTCGTCATCGCATCGTACTCGGCGCGATAGGCTTTGATCTGGGCTAGCTGGCGAGAGATGAGATTGTAGTTCTCCTCGGAGATGCCGGCCAATCCAGCTTCCCGGAAGCCTACATCGTAGGGTCGCTTGTTCAGCGCCTCTACCGTGTCGAGGAGCTGTTGGGCCGTGTCCTTCGTCGTGTCGACGCCAAGCCCCTCCACGAACGACTTGACGCCGCTGTTCTCGCGGATCGCCTTCGCGAAGCTCTCCACGGCACCGACAGCCTGGTCGGACGAGCCGCCCAACTGCTTGAAGGCGTAGCCGAGCGAGTTGAGAGCCTGAACGGACGCGCCCGTCCGCTGCGAGATGAAGCCGAGGTTGTCGAACGAGCGCGTGACCGCGTTGGCGGCGTAGCTCACGGCCGTCGCCATCGCCGTCGCGGCCAGAGCCAGCTTCGACATGCCGGCCATGAACTCCTTGTGCCGGGCATCCCGCTTGCGGGCGGCTTCCTGCTCGGCCTTCTCCCTCTGCTCGGCGGCGGCCAATGCGGCACGCGCCTCCTTGAGGTTCGTGTCCATAGTGAGCTTGGCGATTTCCTGCTCGGACTTCGCCCCGGCCCACCGGGCATCTTCGATGCGCTTCTCGGCGGCCTTCACGGCGGCCTCGTAGTCGGCGATCGACTTCTTCGCCGTGTTGAGCGAGCCAGTGTCGACCTGAAAGCCGAGCGCGACGGAGAAGGATTTCAGCCAGTCGTCCATGGTCATTCCCCCCTCAGTGCAGCTTGCCGATGACGGCGCGGATCTCGGCCGGCACCATCTCGCCGCCGCCCTCCAGCCACCGCTTGACCGTGAAGCCGAGCGCGTAGCCGACCATGTGCTCCAGCGTGGCGCCGTCGATGTCGGGGAAGGCCGGTTCCGGGTCGCCCTTCGGCCAGACCGGCACCCATGCGCCGCCGTGCTCACGCGTGAGGCTTCCGCAGCTCGCGCGCTCAATCATGTCCGTGTCGTCGTCCGACAGCCTGCCCCAGGCGCGGAACACGGTCTGGATGACCTTCTGCACGTCCATGTTGGAGCGCAGCGCGATGCGGGGGCCAGGGGCCAAGACGAGCGGTACCGCCTCCGCGATCATGGGGGCGAACCGGCGCAGGATGCGGGTCTCCGTCTGTGCGGGCATCCGGTCGAACCGATAGCGGTTGCCGGCGATCTCGAACTCAGGCGTCATGGCTGCGCTTCTCCGATGCTTCCCAGGCTCGCAGGGTGATGTCGCGCAGCCGTTCCAGGCTTTCGGGTTCAAGTCCCCGGCACATGACAAATCCCGTCAGGACAGCGACCGCGACCTGAGCGCAAATCTCGTCGTCAGCGGAGATGCCGAAGTGAGCCAAGCCAACACGCGCGCCATTCATGGCCCCATGAAAAACCGACGGCTCAAGGTTGTTCTCACTGTCCATTGGCGGGCATCCCAATTCCACGTTGCGCCACTGCGTAGGGCACCCGACCGTTCTCAATCTTCACGCAGATAAAGTTGGTGAAGAACGGTTCGCCCCGGCTATCGCCGACATGTCCGACGTACAGAACCTTGTACCTGCCATCCGCCGACACGCCGGTCTGTTCCAGCAACTTGTTGTTCGGGGCTCCGGCTAGGCTCGGGTCGAACTCGGCTTGCTGGATAGACTTCTGGTCGATCCGCACGACGCAACCGGGGACCATGTTGCCGTT
Source organism: Methylobacterium sp. 1030 (assembly GCF_040544715.1). Classification (NCBI taxonomy): domain Bacteria; kingdom Pseudomonadati; phylum Pseudomonadota; class Alphaproteobacteria; order Hyphomicrobiales; family Methylobacteriaceae; genus Methylobacterium; species Methylobacterium sp. 1030. The sequence continues at coordinate 255,876 of NZ_JBEPKM010000008.1, forward strand.
GAGCAGGCACACACCTTCGATGCCCTGGATGGTCTGCACCGGCAGACCGACCAACCCGGTTTTGCTGTTCAGGACGATATCGCCGTTCGGCAACGCTTTGTCGTTCGATAGAACCTGGAGCTTGCCGTTCTGAATTGACCATGACGTGCGCGTGGCCTGGCAGGTCTGCCGCAGCCAGTCCTTCGCATTGCCGAAGAGCGCGGCCCCACGGGGAAACTTGACCTTCGTCAAAGCTTCTGTGTCGATGAAGCCGAGCCCCACGCCCATGGCTTTCATCGGCTCATAGCAGGCCATCACCCTGTCATTGTGTGTGTGCCCCGCAGAGAGCGTCTTGTTCACGACGGCATAATTCCGAGGCGTGCTGCTATCCGTCGCCAGGATCGCGAGGACCTTGTCGGTCACATCCACGCGGAGATTGCGGGCCTGGATGATCTCGCCGTCGAATAGGACGTAGCTCTGCCCGGTGACGTAGCCGGCGCTCACCTTCACCCGCTTGCCCACGAAGAACGCAGGCTGGGTGCTGCTGTCCGCGAGGTTGAAGACTCCGATCCGTGCGACATTCGGTGCGCTGATGTCGCGCATGGTGATCTCGAACGTCATGCGCAGGCCCTGCCCGCCGTTCTCGTCACCACGATAGGTGAACGTCTTTCCGCCCTGGATCTCGACGGACATATTGCGCAGGTATTGTTCGGTCATGTCCGCCTATCCACTGGCGTCCCCGGCACGTCATTGGCGCCGGGGACAGTCTCGACGGGCGCGGGATCTTGGCTGAGCATCCGGCCCGATGCCGTGGTTACTTGGAGAGCGCCACTCTGCGGCTGGGCGCCGTGCGGGTGAAGCTCGAAAGCCCCGCACTTGCTGCGCGTCCGGCACCCGCCCTGTCAGCTATGCCGGTGACTGCGCAGCATCAGGCTGCCGAGCGCGGGGGCGGCTCGGCGAACACGTCCTCCGGCATGGGTAGCCGGGCATCGGGATCGGAGGCGAGGCGGTCGCGCGCGGCCTGCCAGGGGCACGGCGCAGCCAACACGGCGCCGGGCTTATACTCGTCAACGACGCTCCAAAGCCCGAAAGTGTTGCCCACGGCCTGCCGCAGCCTCGTCACCCGTGGCTCCAGCCGCTGCAGTTCGTCGATCAGTGCGGCCCGCACGGGGTCGGCGAGGAGAACTGCCTCGATCGCACTGTCCACGTCCGATCGCGCGAGATCGCGCGGCATGTTGAGCAGCTGAATATCGTTCAGCAGCTCGGCCTCATTCTTCTTCGAGCCGGTCAGCTCGTCGTTCACTGCGGCCAACTGCGTCCGCACGACGTCGATGTCTTGGTCCGGTGCGAGGGTTTCACCACGCAACAGAGCATCGCGGCGCTCGGCCTCGCTGTGTCCGGTTTCTAGGCGCCGAACTGTCTCCTCAAGCTCATCGCGACGGGACCAGATCGACCAGCGCCGTTCCTCAATGGCCTTGATCTCGGCGCGCTTGGCTTCGACCAGGGCGTCTCGACGGTCGCGCTCAGCGATGGCGTCGGCGAGCCGCTGCCGCTCGGGCGTGCGGGCGGGCGGGATCAGGGTGAGGGCTGCTTTCGCCATGGTGCTCAGCTCCCCTTGAACATGTTCGGGAACGCCCGGGCGGTTTCGGCTCTCTCCGCCTCCGTCATCGGACGCGAGGGCTTCCTCGGCATCGGCGCTGCGTAGCCGAACGAACCGGCATCCTTCAGCCGACCGTGGTTCGGGAGCACGGCCTTAGTTGTGGCCTCGCGCTGCGCGTCCAGCGCCATGCCCATGCCGTCCGGGCGGGCGTCGTAGCCGAGAAGCGGCGCGCGGACGGCACGGCGCACGATGCGGCGCGTCGCGGCCGGCAGGGCGTCCGCAGCCATGCGCTTGGTCGGGTTCAGATCCTCGGCCTTGTCGATCACGTCGTCCAGCATGTCGGTGATGGTCGCGAAGTCGCCTTCCGACAGCTTGCTCGACAGGAACGTGAGAATGCCGTTGATCTTGCTTTCGTCGATCGGAGCGCTGTCGTGCGCGATCTTCACAGTGCCGGGTGCGCCGACCGTGTAGGCCTTGCTGCACTTCGTCATCGAGGCACAAAACTTCATGGGACTTTCGGGCATCAGCCTCTCCTTCAGTTGCTTGGCGGGTTCCAGGGGATGAAGTTGGACAGCGGCACGTCGGAGGGCTTCTCCGTCGGCGCGTGCAGCTCGATCACGCCGCCGTCCGCCGGGTTGCCGGTGACCGCCGAGGCCGGCGCCCAGGACGCGGACATCAGGTTCACCGGCTGGACGATGGCGAAGTATCGCTGGTCATTCGCAATGCCGGTGTAGGCCGCAGCAGGCCAACGGCGGCACGGGCGGCCGTCGATCAGTAGAGACTGGGCCGAATACAAGCAGACGCGGTAGCTCATAGGCTGTCCCTCACTCTCGAATATTTCGGCTCATGACGGTGTAGGTGAACGACCGGCGGTAGGCGCCCGTGTCGATCAGCGGCTTGGTGCCGGTTCGACCGCGACGGATCCGGGCCTTCACGGTACGCTCGGCGAGGGGCGCGAAAGCGCCGTCCGCGATCTGCTGCTGGACGGCCGCGACACCCATGAGCCCGATGGCGTGCAGGGCCTTCTCCGGCGCATCCAGGTCGCCCAGGAACGCGGCCTTGGCAGCCTTGAGCAGCCGTTCGGCGGCCTGATCGCGGATGCTCTCCACGCCCGGCACGAGGTGCGCGCGGGCGGGCAGGTTCTTCTCCGGCTGGCCATGCTCGAAGAGGTAGCCGAGCACGGCGTTCGAGATCGGCGCCTCGCCCTTCTCGGCGGGATGCTTGCTCGACGCCGGGATCCCAATGGCGACGCGCTTGTTCAGCTCCCGCAGTACCGCGCGGGCGAACGGGTCCAGCGGGCCGCTCTTCACCGCGAGCTTCGAGGTCATCGGCATCAGCGCAGGCTCCCGTAGCGGAGGCGGGCGCGGGAGCGCATGGCGCTGCCGGGGCGCGCGAAGGACGCAGCCTGCTCGGGCGTGACGATGAGGGGCTTGGGCTTGCTGCCGATGCCGACCACCGCTCCCGCCACCGCGTTCGCGAGGTCGTCGTGCGCCCCCGGGGCGTGGTCGATGCTGTCCCGGCCGCCGCGAGCCGTGCGGCGCTCAAGGGTGATGAGCTGCGTCGTCAGCAGCGGCACGTCGAGGAGGTCGACCTCGCCGCTGTTCAGCTTCGGCAGCAGGTCGAGGTAGAGCGCGCTCTTGGGCTTCTCAGCCGGCTCGTAGGTGATCCCGTGGCGCTGGAACGCCTCCCGAGGCCACTCGCCCGCGTACCGGTCGCCGACCACCTTCCTGAGGTGGTAGCGCTTCAGGAGGTCCGAGAACTCCGAGACCACCGCCTCGGGGCTGAACGGGGCCTTCCGCTCGCGTACAGCGTCCAGAACGATGCGGTCGCCCTCCCGGTGGACGATCGCCATCGTCATGGAGTCCGAGGCGCCGCCGGACGGATCCGCGAAGGCGAAGTAGGACTCCTTCGACAGCGGCGCCCGCTCGACCACGCCGCGGGAGATCGCAGCCTCCACCACCTCGCGGGTGATGAAGCTCTCAACATCGCTGCGGAACTCGGCCAGGTACTCGGCCGACGCGCTCGGGAGGTCCCGCTCCAGGGCCTCGTCGATCACCCGCTGCGGCACGCTGGGGTTCATCGTCCGCGTCGCAGCACGCCACACCAGCGCGGGAGCATCGTCCCGGCCGTGGTAGCGCTGGAAGGCATCGTAGAGGGCGCCACGCCGCGCGTAGGGCGAGGAGGCGCACAGCATCATCCCGTTCGGGATCGTCGCCATCGCCGGGCGTAGGGCGTCCAGGATTTCATAGTCGGGGCTCGCGGAGGTGTCGGACGGCCAGAACGCCAGCTCGTCGCACAAGGCCGCCGCCAGCGTGCGCCCGCGGACGGCGCGATAGGAGGAGGTGCCGACCTCGATGGTGACGCGGTTGGTGAGGTCGAACTCATCCGCCGTCTCCCGCTCGATCATGCGGGCCAGCATCGGCACTTCGGTCAGCAGGCCGCGGATGTACCGGAAGATGGTCCGCGCCTGCCGGCGGTCGGTGGCGATGATCAGGATGGTCGCCCGCTCGCCCGGAGCGAGGTGCTGACGGTACTCGCGGAAGGTGGCGAGGTAGACCGCGATTAGGGCCAGCACGAAGCTCTTGCCGGCACGGCGCCCGCAGATGAGCCATGCCTCGGTGCTGGCGGCCTCAGGAGCCTCAGAGCGGCCCGTACAGGCCCGGAAGGTGGTTGCCTCGGCCTCGGACAGCGGCAGGCCGAACAGGGAGCCTACGAAGCCCCTCCAGGCCGCCCAGGTGTCGGCATCCTTGAACCAGGGCCCGAACAGCTTCGGGTCGGACATGGCCTCAAGCAGGTTCATGCCGCCGGCCTCGCATCGATGTAGTCGCGGAGGTCGGGGGTCACGTCGCGGGGGCGGCGTCGCAGGCCGATGGCCTCCAGCAACCGGCGCAGGTTTCCGGAGGTGCGGCTGTAGAGGTCCAGGGCGTCCGCGTCGGCCTCACCGTCCGTGGCGAACCGCTCTTCCATCCGCTCCAGTTCGACGGTTAGCGTCGCCGCCCGGCGGATGATGGACTTCTCCGCGGCGGACACGGCGCCCTCCCCGCCCAGGTCGGACAAGTGCAGCGCCATGAGGTCCCGCATGCGCCGCGCCCAGCCCGAACGCCCGTCCACGTTCTGCAGCAAGGTGCTGCCGTTCGTGACGCGGCTCCGGTGCGACGGCTTCTGAACTGCAATGCTCGGGCTATCTGCCACCGATCCGCGCGCCTTATTGGACATCGGTTGGATAAGATAGTGTAGATCGACCGCTAAGTCATTGGCGCGTAACGGTTCACTGCGCCCCACTGAACTGTTTCTTTGCCCAAAGACAGCAAATGCTCGGCTTCCGCAGATTAAATCTGCAATTATGACTGGGTTCGGCGCCCGCAATCCGAACCCTGTCCCCTGCCCCTTCCAAGACCCGGACAAACCGGACAAAACGGACAAATGTCCCGGATGTCCGCTGTCCGTTTCCGGACGGACAGGACAAGGACACTAGGAAGTGTCCTGTCTGTCCGGTCTCGGATGTCCGGTTAGTCCGTGTCCGGCTTCAACCAGAGGTGATCGACGCCACCGAGGGCGACCGAACCGATCAGGCTCCGACCGAGGCAGGTCTCAACGGCGCGCTTGAACGCCTTGCGCTTGGCTTCCGACCGCTTGGCCTCGTCATCTCCGTCCGCCGGGTAGATCGCGCTGAACGCCGCCCTGACGGTCTGGAGCGGCACGGCCTGCACTTCGGCCTGATCGGCACCGTAGGGCCAAGCGCGAAGGCCATGATCGGCGAGGCTGGAGAGCAGAGCTTCCCGAAAGACCTTGAGGGAAGTCGGCCAGCGCTCCTTGGCTACCGCGACGGCCGAGGCCGAGATCCGGTCCGTCTGCCAGTTCACGATGCACGTGGTGATCGGCTCGCGGTCGTAGGTCTCGCCGACGGTGATGACCTCCAGCGCGTAGGGGATTTCGTACCCGCAGCGCCCTCCCCTCACCTTCCGGATCGCCATGCGGGTGTTGCTGATCGTGCCGGCCTCGTCGCGGCTGGCAAGCATGGCCAGCACCACGTCGGCTGCGGCTTCCTTCGCGGACGAGCCCCGGGTGCCGGTCTCCACGGCCTTGCCGAAGTGATCGACGCCGAGCACGAAAGCCCCGGTGTGGTGGCTCAAGGCCTCCATGGCGTTCATCACCCGCTGCGCCTCCGCGGCTGAGTTCTCGTCCATGAAGCCGGCGCCGGCCGCGACGGTGTCGATCACGATCAGGGCGAGCGGCAGGTCAAAGGCCTCAGCCAGGTGCTCGGCCGCCATCTTCGCCACCATGACGAGCTGCGGCACGGCATCGGCATCGAGCAGGCGCGGGCATTCCTCGATCCAAGCGAACGGCAACCGCTCCGGTGCGTCCGGCCCGAGCTTGCCGTGAACGATGCCTTTCAGGCGGATCGGGATCTCGAAGGATCCCTCCGGTGCGATGAACAGGACGCCGCCCTGCCGCATCACACGCTTCCCTGCGAAGGGGCTCCCAGTCATCACGGACGCGCTGAGGTCGAGGGCGCCGAACGTCTTGCCGCCGCCCCACTGGCCGGCGAGCAGGCCCTTGCCGGTCTCGAAGACGAGATCCCGCACGAGCCAAGCTCGATCGGCGTTGGGGTCTGCGTCGCCGTGCCAGCGGATGCTGATCGCGGAGCCTGCACGGCCTGCTCCGGTGTCCCGACGTTCGGCCCGCGGGCGCAGATGCTCGATGGTATAGGCAGGCTCAGCCATGCCGCACCTCCGGGATGTCGTTGAGATCAGCGCCGTCGCCGGTGGGGTGCACGAGCAGCACCTCACGGCCTGCGCGGCGCCAGCGGTCGGCACACAATTCAGATGCGCCCCGCCCGGCCGGATCGTTGTCGACCGCGATCCAGAGGCATTCGATGCCGGGCAGAACCGGGAAGCTGGTGATCCCGCCCGCGTTCAGGACGGACCAGACGGGCGAGGCCCCGAATTCGGGCAGGCGGCGGAACGACAGTGCCGTTTCAACACCTTCGGCAATCCCGAGGCAGGTTGTGACCTCCTCGTCCGGCGTGAGTTTCACGGCGCCGCCGCGAATGCTCCCGAGGGCGAGCCGGTCCTTCCCGTCGACCTCAACCTTCCGCCCTTCATGGCTCAAAGCTGAGCGATGGATCGCCTGCGGCTGGTTGGTGACGATGTTCCGGACCAGCGCGACCATGGCCGGCGTCCGCCCGCCCGCGAACGGACAGTTCGGATGAAACCGCAGAACTCCGTGCACATCGTCGACGAGGTCGAGGCCGCGGCGGGAGAGGTATCGGGCGACCGGCGTCTCAGCCGGCTCCCGAGCCTCGCGCCAGATCCGAAGCGCGAGCCCAGTCCGGTCCGAGCCGGAAGGAGGGGGTGGTGAATACCCACCCCCTTCGCACTCACAATCCAAACTTGGATCATGGCTGACATTGCCATGCTTGATCAGCCGCTCTGAAGGTGCGGAATAATTCGCACCCATGCCGAGCCGATCGCGGACGTGATCGCGGCAGATACCGAAGTCATCGCCGGCATGGCTGTGCAGGGTGAACCCGCCCGGCGCCGAGGCGTCAAAGAGGACGGAGAGGGAGCGATCCTGGCGGCTGTGGTGCGGACCGGGGCAGAGGATGCCCCGGCCGACCACCTCGCCCCCGAGCGCGCGCGCCGCGGAGCGGAGATCCATCAGGCGTGCCCTCCGATCCGCACCACGGAGAACAGCTCGTCGAGGCGGCAGACGAACCCGACATCCGCCGCCTCAAGGTGATCAGAGAGCAGGGCGACGTCTCGCACGCCATGATGGGCGAACGTCTCTTCGATGGACTGGAACAGCCCCGCGATGAGTTCTTGCAGAAACTCGGCCTGCTGCTGAACGGTGCGTTCCGGCTCGGAGATGAGCCTCAGGTAGGCCGTGGTGGCCAGATCCGCGCCGAGCGCGCGGACGTGATCGATCCCGATCTGCCGGACCTCATCTTCATCCTTCGCGCGATGAAGGCGGGCGTCCGTGTCGTCCATGATGCGCCTAATGTTGGCGATGCTCATCGCGACGCCTCCTGTGCTGCGGGGCGGAGGGCCGCGGCGGCCTGACTGGCGGCCAGGAGCGCCCGACCGGCGCATCCAAGGGCGTGGGCCATGCCAGGACCGTCTTGCGCAGCGGCGAGGTAGGCGGCGGCTTCCGCGTACCGGGCGGCAAGCCCGGCGCGTTCTGCGATCGCATCGAACGCGAGCGGCGTGACGGATCTGGTATGAGAGAGGGCGTTCATGTGCGCCCCCAACGATCCGCCACGCTGTAGGCGTGGGCCGCGATAACCGCCGCGAGCGCCGGGCTGAAAACGTACTGCGCGCGGAGGCGAGCGGTCTGGATTTCGAGCGGGGTGGGTGCTATCTCAGAACCATCGGTGCCCACCGAGAATTCCGAGCCCCGCCCGCGATTGCCGTCGCGGCGGGGTTCACCTTTTCTATGGGCCATCGTGCTAAGCGGCCTCCTTCTTGGCGACGGCTTCAGCCGCGCGGCGCAGTGAGGCCGGCAGCGGGTTATCCTGGATGCTCTGGCGCCAAGCAGCCTCATCCTGCGGGAAGATGATCACGCGCCGTCCGACGCGTGTTGACTTGGGCGCTCGGCCGATGGCCTTCAGGTAGAAATAAGAACTCTCGCCGATCTTGTTCCGAGCGCAGAACTCCGGAACGCTGAACGCGCTGGTTTCGTCGGAATGAAGGATTTGGATTGGGCGGAGAGCTGCGGTTGCAGTCTCATTCGCCCGGGCCTGAACACTCTTGCGAGGCATCTGGCTAACTCCGTGAGTCCACGAGATACGTGGTGGAGTTGAGCTAGCCATGCCCCCGCTGCTGCCGGAACGGAAGCAACGAAATTCCTTATTGGAGCCCCTCGGCTATAGGGCTGCACCTTCCAGCGGGAGGCCTTTGCACCAATCGCGGACGCTTTCCTTCAGCTCATCAATTTCGTCATCGGTTCCCAGGCTGACGGTCACGAAGCGCGCGACTGCCGAGTGCGGGAAATTGCCTGGCGGAGGGCCGAATAGATCGCGGATCATCGTCGCGACCATTCTCGCGTGCCCTCGCTTCTCATCCGAGACGCCAGGGAGGCGCCGACCGAGAACGCGCGGGTTGCTGCGCATCTGCCTCATGTCGCCCTGAGATTGGAAGTAGCTGCCCACCAGCTTGAGCGCTTCCAGCAGATCGCTACGCATTCGGATCGTGCTGTCGTTTCGAGCACTTTCCTCGCAAAGCCTTGCCGCATCGAGGAAGGGCATTGCTAATTTGTCGGCCTCACCCTTCGTCCAGTATGTTCTCTCGGGCTGATAAACTTCGACCATAACTTGATAGAAGAGCGCAGCCGATTGTCTATCAAATGCCGTTAGGTCCAGTTTCTCTTGCGTGTAGGCATCTGGCGAGAAGCCGGCACGGATCCTTTCGATCCTCTCTTGCAGATCAGCTGGCTCAGGCAGCCTCTGCAGATCCTTCCAGGCTTGCTCCATTCTCGGATCCCGCAGGAGCCGATCGGCCACTTCATTGGTGAGGCCCGCGGCTTCCTGCATCAGGACGGTTCCACGGGGCGCCCAGGATGGGATCCCAGACGGTCGGCTCATCCGACGCTCCGGAGCTGCGCCGGGACTGGCGTGACCAGAGAGACGGCCGCGAGTGCTGCCAACTCGTCCAAGGCCGTGACGATGTAGGCGGAGTAGTGCGCCTCAATCATCGCGGTGGACGTGTCGTGGAGCGCGGCCACGAGCCGGACCGGCAGGTTGGCCCGCAGGCCGCGGACAATGCTGCTATGGCGCAGCGCGTAGGGAACGAGGTTGCTGGAGACCCCGGCCTTCTTCAGGACCTCCGCCCACGGACGCAGCATCTCGGAGGCCTCGCCCCAACGAACGCGGCCAACTTTCCGATGGTCCCGCACCGTCACCTTCTGCCAGCGTGGGCGCATCAGAAGCGGTTCCTGCCCGCGGCGGCCGACCAAGGCCGGACGCAGAGCGGTGATCACATCCGGGGCGACGCGCACGCCGATGTGCGACGTGTGGCGGGTACCCGTCCCCTTCCGGCTCACCGGCACCATGAGCCGGTTCTGCTCGACCTGGACGTCCGCGACCGTCATGCGAGTGACCTGCGAGAACCGCAGCCCCGTGGCCGCCAGCACCACAACCAAGCGGTGGAGATCGCCATCCCAATCGCCGTCGGCGTCCGCCTCTGCCGCTGCGGCGACGAGGCGTCGGACGTCGGCGTCCGGCAGGATCTGGGCTTCCCGAGCGACGGGCGCAGACGCTGCCTGAGCCGCGAGGCCGTTGCGGATCGTCGTGCTGATTGTCGCCGGCAACTGAGCCGCATGGCGACGCACTGAGGCGTTCAGCGCCGCGCGGAAATCATTGGTGACCCGGCGGACGCCGCCGTCCGCCATTGTCGTGGCTGCAGCCGCCCGCCAGGTCTGAAGGTCGTCGACCGTGAGTGCCTGAAGAGCCTTCTCGGCGAGGTCTCCCCGCAGCACGTGCTTGGTAAGACGGGAGCGGGTGTGCCGCCGGAGAGCCAAGCCACTCCTGTTCTTCGCTTCCCGTACCTCGCAGGCCTCGATGTACGCTGTGATAGCGTTCCGCACCGTGATGGTCGGTCCGAGCGCGGCGATCCGCTCGGCCTCCTCAACCTCCTTCACCCTGCCGCGCGCGCGGTCCTGCGCCTGCTGAAAGGTGAGGATCGTCGTGCCGTTCGCGGCCTGCCGATCATCCGCCCGGCCGAGCGCTTCGACAGCATATCGCTCGTCGCCGAGGTAGCGCCGCGCCACCCAGGTGCCGCCGGTCTTGCCCTTGCGGTAGCCGAGATGAAGGCCGCGATCGATCGATCGGAAGTAAGGTTTCGTCTGCTGCTTGAGTTTCGCACGCGCCGTCGGGGAGTCGAGAACGGCGTCGCGGACGCGCTTGGCCATGGATCTCATCCTGTCCAATTTCCGTCCAATATGTAGCCGTGGACTCAGGTGAACAAGAGAGGATTTCAGTGAGCTAGCCGTTGAACCTCAGCAACATGCAGTGGACCTTCGTGGATCTATTGTTTTCCCTTCCAGGGCACCAGCACGCGCTCCAGGCCCCGCATCCCGAGCTCGAACAGGCCCGCGAACAGGCCGATCAGCAGGATGCCCATCACCACCACGTCGGTGCGCAGGAAATTGGAGGCGTTGAGGACGAGCTGGCCGAGCCCGGCCTGGGCCGCCACCATCTCGGCGGCCACCAGGGTGGTCCAGCCCACGCCCATGCCGATCCGCAGGCCGATCAGGATCTCCGGCAGCGCCGCCGGGAAGACCACGTGGCGCAGGACCTGCCAGCGGCTCGCCCCGAGGGCGCGCGCGGCGTTGATCTGGTCGACCGAGGCGGAGCGCACCCCCGCCCGCGCGGCGAGCGCCACCGGGGCGAGGCAGGCGAGGAAGATCAGCAGCACCTTCGACAGCTCGCCGATCCCGAACCAGATGATCATCAGGGGCAGGTAGGCGAGCGGCGGCAGCGGCCGGTAGAACTCGATCGGCGGGTCGAGGATGCCCCGGGCGATCCGGCTCGTGCCCATGGCGAGCCCGGCCGGGATGCCCACCAGGGCGGCGAGCGCGAAGGCGCCGAGGACGCGCAGGAGACTGTCGCCGATGTGGAGCCCGAGCGGGGCGCCGTCGATCTCCCCGCGCCAGGCCTGACCGAAGGCCGCCAGGACCGCCTCCGGCGGCGGCAGGAACAGCGGCTTCACCCAGCCGGCACGGGTGGCGACCAGCCAGAGGCCGAGGGCTGCCAGCACCGTGGCGGCGCTGACCGTCGGCACCAGGATCCCACCGCGGCGGCGGATTCCGGTGCGCGCCAGCGGGGCCGCCGCCGGAGCCGGGGCCGGGGCCGTGTCCGGGATCACGTCCGGGACCGCGTCCGGGACCGCGTCCGGCGCGGCGCGGGGCAGACCGCTCATCGGACGGCCTCCGGTGCCGCGGCGGCGCCGCTCCGGATGCGCGCGAGCACGCGCTCGCGCACGGCGATGAAGGCGGGGTCCGACTTCACGGCCCGGGCGTCGCGGCCCTCGACGAACGCCCGGGAGAAGGGCAGGTCCAGCGTCTCGACGATGCGGCCGGGCCGCGGGCTCATGATCACCAGCCGGGTGGCGAGGAACACCGCTTCCTCGACGTCGTGGGTGATGAAGAAGGCCATCTTGCCGGTCCGGTGCCAGATCCGGAGGATCAGCTCCTGGATCTGCTCGCGGGTGAAGGCGTCCAGCGCGCCGAGCGGCTCGTCCATCAGCAGGGCGCGCGGGTCTCCGGCGAGCGCCCGGGCGAGGCCGACCCGCTGCTGCATACCGCCCGAGAGCGCGTAGACCTTCCGGTCGGCGCAGTCGGGCAGGCCGACGAGGTCGAGCGTCGCCAGGGCGATCCGCCGCCGCTCCGCCCGGGGCACGCCCCGCATCTTCGGTCCGAAGGCCACGTTCTCGGCGACGTCCAGCCAGGGCATCAGGGCGTGGCGCTGGAACACCACGCCCCGCTCGGCTCCCGGACCCCGGACCGGCGCGCCGTCGAGGAGGATGCGGCCCTCGGTGGGCGCCAGGAATCCCGCGATCGCCGAGAGCAGGGTGGTCTTGCCGCAGCCCGAGGCGCCGAGCGCCACCACGAACTCCCCGGGACCGATGGTCAGGTCGATCCCCGACAGCGCGGCGACCGCGTCGGCGCCCTGCCCGTAGCGGACGCTCAGGTTGCGGATCTCGATCATGGGCCCTCCGGTCCGGGGACAGGCTATTTCCGGGCCGCGTCCACGACCTCCGTCGTGACGAACCGGGCGTAGTCGGGCGCCAGCGCCTGCACGCGCCCCTGCGCCTTCAGGAAGGCGGCGGTCTCGGTGAGGGCCTTGGCGGCGCCGCCGCCGAGCCAGGCCGGGGAGGCCTGCGCCTCCAGGGTCGGGAACCGGTAGGCCGCGAGGCTCGCGGGCACCTCGGCGGGCGCCGAGCCGCTGATCCGGGCCACCGCCGCCACCTCCGGCGCGTCGGCGCCCCAGGGCCTGGCGGCGTAGGCCGCGTCCTGGGCGGCGATCAGCCGGATGAGCGTCACCAGGAAGTCCCGGTTCCGCGCCGCCCAGGCCCGGTCGACCACGAGGCCGTCGAAGGTCGCCTTGCCCCGGCGGGCGAGGTCGCCGGCCGAGACCACCACGGTGCCGGACTTCTTCACCCGGGCGAGCACCGGGTCCCAGATGAAGGTCGCGTCGATGTCGCCCCGCTCCCAGGCGGCGGCGATCTCGGGCGGCCGCATGTTGAGGATCCGGACATCGGCCTGCGTGAGCCCGGCCTCCGCCAGGGCGGCGATCAGCTGGTAATGCGCGGTCGACACGAACGGCACCGCGACCGTCTTGCCGCGCAGGTCGGCCACGCCCGTCACGCCGCTGCCGGCGCGGGCCACGAGCTGCTCGGCGTCGGCGATCTCGTCGAGGATCCAGAACAGCTGGATGTCGAGCCCCTGCGAGGCGGCCGCCGCGATCGGGCTCGACCCCGCCTCGCCGATCTGGACGCTGCCCGAGGCCATGGCGCGGATCACGTCGCCGCCGCCGCCGAACTTGCGCCAGTGGATCGTGTAGCCGGTCGCCTTCTCGATCGCCCCGGAGGCCATCAGGGCGCGGAACGGCACCACCATGTCCTGGTGGGCGAAGGTGACCTCCCGGTCGGCCGCGCGGGCGGTGCCGGGGAACGGCGCGCCGAGAACCAGGGCGGCCAGGGCGGCCAGCGCGACGGCGCGGCGGTGCGGACCGGCAGATGTCATGAGATGTCCCCCATTCGGCCGGCCCGGTGCGGGGGCGACTCGGGCGGCCGGGCGCAGGGTCGACCGAGCTCGGCCACGAAGGCAAGGGCCCGCGCCCTGCCCGGGTCGCGCCCGGGATCCGCCTCGCGCCGCGGCCCCCGCGGCGGTGCGCGGGTCCCGGGCAGCCGCCCGCGGCGGTGCGCGGACCGCGCGCGCCGGAATATCCATCTCCCCGGACGCGCGCGATACCCGGTGCCGTTCTCCGAACCGCCCTCGCCGGAGGCGCCCGCCATCGTCGTCCCGGAGTCGCGGCCCGGCGGGCGCCCGCCGCCGCGGGACCGCCGGCTGGAAGATCGTTCCTCGCCGCCGCGTGCCTGGGAGACGAGAATTTGGGCGTGCAAAACCCGCGGGCCGGCTCCGGCGGCGCCCCCGCTCAGGCCGCGCGCAGCGCGGCGATCTCGTCGATCGTGGCGGCCGCCTGGGCCCGGAGCGCGGCCAGCAGCGCGGTGACGTCCTCGCCCGCGCGGCAGGCCGTCTCGAAGGCCCGGCAGGTCGCGGCCAGATCCAGGAAGCCGATCATGCTGGCCGCCGACACCATGGCGTGCGCGTCCCCCATCAGCCGCGTCCGGTCGCCGTCGGTCGCCGCCGGCCCGAACCGCTCGGCGAGCTCCTTCGCCAGCATCGCCAGGAGGTCGCCCATGCGCGCCTGGCCGACCATCGCGGTCATCTCGTCCAGGGTGGCCCGGTCGATCGTCCCCGCGCGGCGCGGCGGCTCGGCGCGAGGGGCCGCCCACCGGTCGATCGCGGCGAGCAGCGCGTCCGCGCGGAACGGCTTGCCGATATGGTCGTCGAGCCCGGCGGCGCGCAGCTCGGCCACCTGCTGCGGCAGGACGTTCGCCGTCATCGCGAGGATCGGCAGGCGGCCGGCGGCGCCGCCCAGGGCGCGGATCCGCCGGGTCGCCGCGATGCCGTCCATCACGGGCATCTGCACGTCCATCAGGACGACGTCGTAGGACCGCGCCTGGACGGCCGCCACCGCGGCGACCCCGTCGGCCACCACGTCCACCGCGTGCCCGGCGCGCTCCAGGATCATCCGGGCGAGGTCCTGGTTGAGCGGCACGTCCTCGGCCAGGAGCAGGCGGCGGCCGGTCGCGCGGGCGATCGCCGAGGCCGGCGCGGTCGCGCGGGCCGGCGGGACGGCGGCGGGCAGGTCGGCCTCGAACCAGAAGGTCGAGCCGTGCCCGACCGTGCTCGCGACGCCGATCGTCCCGCCCATCAGCGTGACGAGGGATTTCGAGATGGCGAGCCCCAGCCCGGTGCCGCCGTACTCGCGGCTGATCGAGCCGTCGACCTGCGAGAAGCGCCGGAACAGGCGGTCGCACTTGTCGGTCGGGATCCCGATGCCGGTGTCGCGGACCGCGAAGCGCAGCCGTGTCCCGCCGATCGCGTCCGGGCTGACCCGGACCGACAGGTCGATGCCGCCCGACGCGGTGAACTTCACGGCGTTGTTGAGCAGGTTGAGCAGGATCTGCCGGAGGCGGTCCTCGTCGCCCTCGACCCAGTCGGGCAGGCCCGGGCCTTGGGCGAGCGTGAGGGCGAGCCCCTTGCGCTCCGCGGAGGGGCGCACGATCGACACCGCGTTGTCGATCAGCGCCTCCAGGGCGAAGGGCCGGGGCACGATCTCGATCTGCCCGGCCTCGACCTTCGAGAAGTCGAGGACGTCGTTGACCACGGTCAGGAGCGCGGCCCCGGCGGTGCGGATGCGGTCGGCGTTCCGGCGCGCCGACGGTCCGAGATCCGTCCCGTCGAGGAGCAGGTCGGCGTAGCCGATCACCCCGTTGAGCGGCGTGCGGATCTCGTGGCTCATGGCGGCGAGGAACTCGCTCTTGGCCGCGCTCGCCCGCTCCGCCTCCAGGCGCGCGGCGTCGGCCGCCGCCTTGGCGGCGAGGAGCGCCGCCTCGGCGGCCTTGCGGGCGGTGACGTCGATGTTGAGGCCGATCATCCGCCGCGCCTGCCCGGGCGCGCCGCGCCCGACGCCGTTGATCCAGCGCACCCCGCCGTCCGCGGTGGGGACCCGGAACTCGATCGAGAAGGTCTGCCCGGCGGCCGCGGCCGCGGCCGCGATCCGCAGCGCCCGCTCGCCGTCGGTGCGGTCGATCAGGGCGAGCCAGTCCCGGGTGTCGAGGGCGTGGTTCCGGTCGGTCTCGATGCCGTGGAGCCGCGCGCTCTCGGGGGACCACTCGATCCGGCCGCTGTCGAGGTCGAGGTGCCACGTCCCGGCATGGGCGGCCTGCTGGGCGAGGTGCAGCAGGCTGCTGGCATCCTCCACGGCGCGCCGGGCGGTGACGATCTCGTCGATGTCGAGGGCGGTGCCGAGCATGCCCACCATGCTCTCGCCCTGCCAGATCGGCAGGAGCACGATCTTGTGCCAGCGGTAGGCGCCGTCGTGCCGCTGCAGGCGGCCCTCGACCTCGTAGGGCGCGCGGCGGGCGGGCGCCTCCGACCACAGCCGCTCCATCCGCTCCGTGTCGTCGGGATGCGTCCGGGCGATCCGGGCGGCGCGCGTCGGGCCGATCGGGCCGTAGTAATCCTCGAAGCGCCGGTTGACGTAGGAGGCGTCGCCGGTCTCCGTGCTGGCGATCCAGACGAGCTGCGGCAGCGCGTCGGCCAGGGCGCGGTAGCGGGCCTCGCTCAACCGCAGGGCGTCCTCCGCGGCCTTGCGGGCGCTCACGTCGCGCAGGGTCGCCACGTAGCCGTCCGGGGCGCCGGTCGCCCGATCGTGAGTCAGGCTGAACGAGATCTCCACCCAGACCCAGTGCCCGTCCCGGTGCCGGTAGCGCTGGGAGGTCAGGGCGCGGGACGCGCGGCCGCCGGTGAGGTCGTCGAGGACGCGGCGGTACGCGCCGACCTCGTCGGGATGGACGAAGTCGAGGGGATGGGTGCCGATCAGCTCCTGCGGGTCGTAGCCCAGGACGGCGCGCACCGCCGGCGAGACGTAGCGGCGGCGGGCGGTCAGGTCGGACCAGATGATGATGTCGGTGGCGTTCTCGGCCAGCAGCCGGTAGCGGCGCTCGCTCTCCTCCAGGTCCCGCTCGGCGATCCGGTTCTGGGTCACGTCGCCGAAGGTCAGGACCGTGCCGCCGTCCGGCAGGGCCGCGCACCGGACCTCCAGGATCGGGCCGCCGGGCAGGCGCCAGTCGAACAGCGGCGGCAGCCCGGCGCGCGCGCCCGTTCCGAGACCCGGATCGGACCCGGCCGCCGCGCAGTCGCCGCGGGCCCGCTGGTAGGCGCGGATGTCCGGGAGGGCGACGCCCGCCCGCAGGACGTCGTCCGGCAGGTCGAGCAGGTCCGCGGCGCTCCGGTTGAACGCGCGCACCCGCTGGTCGGCGTCGAGGACGACGAGTCCCTGGTCCAAGCTGTCCAGCGTGCCGCGCAGGATCATGTCGGTCTCGCGCGCCCGCCGCTCCGACCGGACGAGGTCGGTCACGTCGAGGATGAGGCCGTGCAGGGCGACGAGCGCGCCCTCGGGCCCGAACTCGGGCAGCCCCTGGATGATCGCGTCCAGCACGGTCCCGTCCGGGCGGACGATGCGGGCCCGCGCCTGGTAGGGGATTGCCGGCCGGCTTCCTCCCAGGATCCCCTCGAGCCGCGCGACCAGGGCGGCGCGGTCGTCCGGATGATAGCACGCGACGTGCTCGGCGAGCGGCAGGTCGCACGCGCCGGGCGTCCCGAGCAGTCGCGCGAGACTCGCCGATCGGGTCACCCGGCGGGTCCGCGGATCGAGACGCCACTGCCCGAAGCCGGGGCCCCCGTCCCAGGGTGCAGGCTCGCCCGCGGCCCGGTGCGGAGCGGGATCCGGCGGCGCGGCCGGGCGGGTCGCGTCAGTCTGCATCGGCCCCAGGGTTCCCCACCACCGGCGCGGACCGCGCCCGGGCGCGCCCTCGGCACGCATCGGGGCGAACCTGCTCGCGCGACGGTTGCTGATTCCTTGCCGGCACCGTGCGGCATTCGGCACCTGTCCGGCCGGCGATCACGATCGCTTGAGGGGCCGGCGCGCGGCGTCCCCGGCCGGGTGCGGGGACGGGTGCGGGGACGGGTGCGACCCTACCGCACCAGCCGCTCCACGATCGCCCGCACCTGCGCCCGATCCGCCGGCTGCGGGTCGACCGAGCGGTGGATCGTCAGGCCCTCGATCATGGCGTCGAGGGCCTTGGCGGTCTCCGGCGCGAAGTGCCGTTCCAGGGCGGCCCGGCTCTTGGCCATCCAGTCCTGCATGACCCGGCGCAGCGGCGGGTTCCGGGCCGCGAAGGCGTAGAGTTCGTAGCTCAGCAGCATCGTGCGCGGGCTCGCCCAGAGGTCGCTCACGATCAGGTCGACCACGGCCTCGCAGGCCTCGTCGACGGTCGCGGCCGCGGCGAGCCGGTCGGCGAACCGCGCCGAGACCGTGTCGGCGAGCCCGGTGAACGCCTCGGTCAGAAGCGCGTCGAGGCTGTCGAAATGGTAGGTCATGGAGCCCAGCGGCACGTCGGCCGCCGCCGCGACCCGGCGGTGGGTCGTGCCGGCGACGCCGTGCTCGGCGACGACGTCGAGGGTCGCCCGGATGATGCGCGCCCGGCGATCCGGGTCGAAACGGCGCTGGGCGGCGGGCAAGGGGACCTCCTCGGATCCGGTTCAGGGCAGCCGGGCCGTGACGCGCGCGGCCTTGATATGTACATCTGTACGCATAGCTAGGGTCCGACGCGGCCGGAGGGAGGTCCCCACCATGAACACAGAGTTCGTGAAGACCCAGAAGCAGAGGATGCTGGCGGGCGAGCTGTACTGCGCCGACGACCCGGAACTGGCCGCCGACAACCGGCGCATCTCGGAATGGATGGACCGGTATAACGCCGCGCAGACGCGGAGCCAGCCCGAGCGGCAGGCGCTCCTGGAGGAGGCCTTCGCGCGGGTCGGCCCGGGCTGCAACATCCGGCCGCCGTTCCACTGCGACTACGGCTACAACATCAGCCTGGGCCGCGGCGTGTTCCTGAACTTCGGGTGCAGCATCCTCGACGTGATGTCGGTCACGATCGGCGACCTGACGCAGATCGGCACGGCCGTGCAGATCCTGACCCCCGATCATCCGCGCGACCCGGCCCAGCGCCGGCAGATGCTGGAATTCGCCCGCCCGGTGGTGATCGGCGCCAATGTCTGGATCGGCAGCGGCGCGATCATCCTCCCCGGGGTCACGATCGGCGACGACGCGATCGTCGGGGCGGGCAGCGTGGTGACGCGCGACGTCCCGGCCGGCGCCACCGTGGTGGGGAACCCGGCCCGGCCGCGGCCGTGAGTGGCGCGCGCGCGGGGCACGCGCTCCGTGCGGAAGCGGTCCGGCCGCGTCGGCCCTCCGTCGAGCGTGCCGGCGCTCCCGTCCGGGCCGGAACTCCCGTCCGGGCCGGAACTCCCGTCCGGGCCGGACCTGCCGGGGACGCCGACGACCGGTCGCGGCCGGTTCACGCGGCCGCGCGGCCAAGCTGAGCGGCCCCGCGGCGTCGCTGCCGCGGGCCGGGGGGGCGATGCCGGGATCGAGGCACCGGGATATCGAGGCACCGGAATCGAACGGCCGGCGCGGCCCGTCCCCTGGCCTGCCGCGCCCGCGTTCGGGCGCGGCGTGGCGGCTGGATCAGTCCTTGCGGATCGGGGCCGCCGGAGCGCCTGTCTCGCCGAAGCCGAAATCGGCCAGCCGGTAGGAGAGCTGCGCGAAGCCGCCGTAGCGACCGGTCTCGAACTTCATCGGGCTGGGCGGCGAGAACGGGAAGGCCGTCGTGTGCGCCTTGTCGGCCTGGAGCTGCCAGTAGCGGCCGCCGACGCCGACGCTGACGGACGGCGTCAGGTCGTACGAGATGATCCCCTCCAGGAAGTAGCCGTCGCCGCGGCCGCCTTCCGGCCCCGGATTGATGTCGGGCCGCAGCCAGTGCCGGTCGACGCCGCTCAGGCTCACGACCGGCAAGTAGGCGCCTTCCAGGCTCAGCCGGACCCGGTCGAACCGCGCTTCGCCGATCACGCCGACGCGCAGCGCGTTCCACTGCATGCTCTCGCCCAGCGTCTTCATGCTGGTCGGGTAGGGTCTGGCGCAGGGAGCCCCGCCCGCCACCTGACGGCAGCCGTAGCCGTTATACAGTTCGGACGCGAACTGGTAGCCGAGGAAGCCGCCGAGCTTGTACCCGTCCCGGCGCAGCACGTCGTAGCCGAGATCGATCACGCCGTAGCCGATGTCGCCGTCCTTGATCGGCGACAGCGTCTTCGAATAGCGGCGCAGGGCGGGCGGGAAGTCCTCGTCGGCGAGGCGGCCGCCGGTGACGCCGCCCGAGCCGAGGAAGCCCTTGGCGAACAGGCCGGTGGGGTTGTGCTCGAGCCGTGCGAAGCTCTCGCCGGCATGCGCCTGGGTGTTGTTGTAGGTCAGGCGCGAATTGAGCTGGCCGGGCGCGTCGGGGTCGCCGAGCTTCTCGCGCGGTGTCCCGGCGCTGAAGAAGTAGCGCAGGCCGCCCTCGAAATCCCAGGTGGCCGGGCCTGCCGACGCGATCGGGGCCAGGGTGGGAAGCCCGGCTCCGAACCGGTAGTTGAGGCCGACGCGGGCCAGGAAGCCGTCCGTCGCGACCCGCGTGCCGGCGTGGTAGCCGGTCAGCACGGGGTACGACGGAGCCGGGAGGACCGCCCGGGAGCCGAGATCGTAGTAGAGACCCTCGACCTTGGCGGAGAGGTGCTCGCTGAAGGCGTGCTCGATGCCGGCGCCGGCCACGTAGCCCAGGCGCACCGCGCCCTGGCGCCCGTCGAACAGCGGGAAACCGGCCAACGACAGGTTGTTGTCGGTCCGGACCGTGCCCGCGGCGAGGCCGCCCGTGGCGTAGACGAGGGTGCGATCGACGGCGAAGCCGATCCTGCCGCGCAGGGTGGCGAGTTCGTCCAGCCTCTGGCCGGAATGAGCGACGCTGCGGCGATAGAAGCCGCCGCCCGCGGCCGGAAAGGCGCCCTCGCGGCGATCGTAGCCCCACAGCCGGGTGAATTGGTAATCCGCGGCGGCGCCGGCGACGAAGCCGGAATTCACCTGCCAATCGTAGCCGACCTCGGCGCCGCCGACGAAGCTCCCGTCCGAGGCCCGCTTCGATGGAATGACCGGGCAGTTCCGGGCTCCGGGCTGCCCGTCCGGACCTGTGCAGACGAACTGCGTGGCCCGATCGAGGGTCCCGTAACCGGCGAACAGGCCGGCATGCGCTCCGGTCCAGGAGAAGATCGGCACGGCCGTCGCCGCCGGCGGAAGGGCCCGCCGCGGGAGGTCCGCCGCCATCGCGGCCTGCGACAGCAGGCACAGGAGAAGTCCGGAACTCGAGATGCGGTACATGTAGTGTCCCCCGCCGCGCGTCGTCGAAGGCATGAGCGTCAAGGTCTCTTCGCCGGTAAGGCTTCGGATGCCGAAGCGGAGCTTCTGCTGATCTCGCGCGGTTCGCATGATGCGTTCTTATGATTAGGTCATGATGTCTCGATTCTGAAGCGTGAATTTTCGAGATGTTTCCTCAAATTTGACTGGTTATGCAATCGTTGAGACGAGAATGATATTTTATAGATATCACGGATTTCATAGAATGAGTATTTTGAGGTTGTATTCGAGTCATTGTGGGCGGAGATGTTGCTCTGATCTTCGGTCGTGCCGCGGCTTGGTTCCGTTCGCTTTTGCGGCCGGGTGATGCGTTCGTGCATCACCTGTGCCCTGCCCGGTCCAACCCAGGGCGGCCACGGGGCCCGGCCGCCGGCCCGACGCGATGCCCGTCGCGATACCGCTCCGGCGCGTTCCTGGCGGGGCGGCCCGGTCCGGGGAACCATCCGGGCGGCCCGAGCCTTCCTGGGCGGGATTGCGGGCGGATCCGGCCGCGAGTCCCCTGGAAACGCCCGCCCGTCTTCCCGGGCGGCGAGAGAGGAAACCTCACGTGCGTTCAACGATCATTGCCGCTGCCCTGCTGGCGGCCCTCGGTTCCGCCGTCGCGATCCCGGCCTCCGCCGCGCCGATCGGCCCCGGCACGGGCGTGTCGGCGCCCGCCGGCATGGTCTCGACGGTCCAGATGGATCCCGTCGAGCGCCACATGATGCGCCGTCGCATGGAGCGCCGGATGATGCGCCACCGGATGGAGCGCCACATGATGCATCGGGAGATGCGCCGCGAGATGCGCCACCGCGAGATGCGTCGCGAGATGATGCGCCGCATGTGACGCGCATCCGCGCCGGGGCTGCGTCCGCCCCGGCGCGGGCCGGGGCAGAGCCGCGAGGCGGGCTTCCCGCATCGCGGGGGCTGGGCTCGGGCTGGCCGGGGGTGCCACGTCCGAGGCGATCGAACCATCCGCGCCCCGACGCGTTTCTGGCCACCGACAAGGGAGGATTGGTACGATGAAGGCGATTCTGGCAGCGGCCGCGGTGAGCCTCGGCATTCTGGGCGTGGTCGGCCCGGTCTCCGCGCAGCCGCGCCCCGACTACGACGATTACGGCGGCCGGGGCTACCGCGACCGCGGCGACTACGATTACCGGGACCGCGGCTACCGCGACCGGGACGATTACCGCGGCCGCGCCAATTACGGGTTCGACGAGCGCGAGTACCTGCGCTGCAATCCGGATGTCCGCCGCGCCGTGGCCAACGGCCAGATGGAATCGGGCGCCGCCCACTACAAAGTGTTCGGGCGTCGCGAGGGCCGGCGGCTGAGCTGCTGACCGGATCGGCCGGCTCCCGGCCGGGCGCGCCTATCGCGGGCGTGCCCGGTCACGCAGCAGGTTGATGATCAGGGCCGTCCAGCCGGTCTGGTGCGCGGCGCCGAGGCCCCGCCCCGTATCCCCGTCGAAGAACTCGTGGAACAGCAGCGCCTCCTCGGCACCCGGCGCCGGGGCGATCGGCGGCCGGGTCCCGAAGGCCGGCCGGCGCCCGGTCCCGTCCTTGGCGAACAGCGCGATCAGGCGGTCCTCGAGGGAGTCCGCGATGGCGCTGAGCGTCAGCATCGCGCCCGAGCCCGTCGGATACTCCACTAGGAAGTCGTCGCCGTAATAGGTGTGGAAGCGCCGCAGCGCCTCGACGATGAGGAAGTTCATCGGCATCCAGACCGGGCCGCGCCAGTTCGAGTTGCCGCCGAACATGTTCGAGGTGGAATCGGCCGGGTCGTACCGGACCGTGAAAGAGGCTCCGAGCTCGTTGAGCACGTAGGGCGCGTCGCGGTGCACCTTCGACAGGGAGCGCACGCCGTAGGGCGAGAGGAACTCGGCCTCGTCGAGCATGCGGCGCAGCAGCGCCTTCATCCGGTGGCCGCGCAGCAGCGACAGCAGCTTGCGGTCCTTCACGCCCCCCTCGGTCCAGCGGGAGACCAAGCGGGCGAGGTGGGGCCGGTTCTCCAGCACCCAGTTCAGGCGCCGGGCGAAGTCCGGCAGCCGGTGGAGCACGGAGGGCTCGATCACCTCGACGGCGAAGAGCGGGACCAGCCCGACCATCGAGCGGACCCGCAGCGGCAGCATCCCGCCGCCGGGGATGTCGACCTCGTCGTAGTAGAATTCGTCGATTTCGTCCCACAGGCCGTAGCCCTGCCCGTCTCCGCCCGACCCGCCCATGTCGGTCATGGCCTCGGCGATCAGCAGGAAGTGCTCGAAGAACTTGGAGGCGGTGCTCTCGTAGACGTCGTTGTGGAGGGCGAGCTCCAGGGCGATGCGCATCATGTTGAGCGCGTACATCGCCATCCAGGCGGTGCCGTCGGCCTGGTGCACCACCCCGAAGCCCGGGGGCGGGCGCGAGCGATCGAACACGCCGACATTGTCGAGCCCCAGGAAGCCGCCCTGGAACACGTTACGGCCCTGCGCGTCCTTGCGGTTCACCCACCAGGAGAAGTTGATCAGTAGCTTGTGGAACACGCCTTCCAGGAAGGCGAGGTCGCCCCGCCCGCCCCGCCGGTCCCGGTCGATCTCGAACACCCGGTAGGCTGCCCAGGCGTGGACCGGCGGGTTGGCGTCGCCGAACTCCCACTCGTAAGCCGGGAGCTGGCCGTTCGGGTGCATGTACCATTCGCGGGTGAGCAGCAGTAGCTGCTTCTTGGCGAAGTCCGGGTCCAGCAGGGCGAGCGGCAGGCAGTGGAAGGCGAGGTCCCAGGCGGCGAACCAGGGATATTCCCAGGTGTCGGGCATCGACAGCACGTCGGCCGCCGCGAAGTGGCGCCACTGGCCGTTGCGGCCGCCCGCGCGCCCCCGGGGCGGCGGCGGCTGGAGCGGGTCGCCCTCCAGCCAGCGCCGCACGTCGTAGCTGTAGAGCTGCTTCGACCAGATCAGGCCGGCGGCGGCCTGGCGGAAGATCGCGCGGGAATCCGCGCTCGCGATGCCGTCCTGCAATTCCTCGTAGAACGCGTCCGCCTCGGCCACCCGGCGGCGGACCAGGGACCCGTCGTCGACGGCCTGGGCGCGCAGGCCCGCCGACAGCCGCAGGCGGATCCGGGCGGTCTCCCCGGGCGCCAGCCGCAGCGCGTAGTGCAGGCCGAGCTTGGTGCCCGCGTCCCGGCGCACCGAAGCGGGATCGCCGTCGACGATCGCCGCGTGGAGACCGTCCTTGAACGGCCCCGCGGCGTCCGGCTGCCCGCCGTGCAGCCGCAGGTTGGTGTCGTTCTCGCAGAACAGCAGGTCCGGCGCCCCGTCGAAGGCGAGCCGGTACGGCCCGAGCCGCTCGTGGGTGCAGACGGCGCCCCCGTCGGGCGCGCGGGCGATCCGCGGGCGCGCCTGCCCGGCCTCCCACGACCACGTGTTGCGGAACCAGAGCTGCGGGACGAGGTGGAGGTCGGCGGGCTCGGGCCCCCGGTTCAGCGCGGTGATCACCGCGTGGACGTCGTCGGCGTCGGCCTTGGCGTACTCCACGGTGACGTCGAAGAACCGGTCCCCGTCGAAGACGCCCGTCTCCTCGATCTCGTACTCGGGCTGCTCCCGCCCGCGCCGCCCGTTCTCGTCGACGAGGTCCGCGTAGGGGAAAGCCGCCTGCGGGTAGCGGTACAGCATCTTCAGGTAGGCGTGGCTCGGGACCGCGTCGAGGTAGTGGTAGACCTCCTTCACGTCCTCGCCGTGGTTGCCCTCCTGGTTGGTCAGGCCGAACAGCCGCTCCTTGAGGATGCGGTCGCGCCCGTTCCAGAGGGCGAGGGCCAGGCACAGGTTGCCGCGCTCGTCGCAGATGCCGGCCAGCCCATCCTCGCCCCAGCGATAGGCGCGCGAGCGGGCGTCCTCGTGCGTCAGGGCGGCCCAGGCGTTGCCGCAGGGGCTGTAATCCTCCCGCACGGTCCCCCATTGCCGCTCGCTGAGGTAGGGGCCCCAGAGCGACCACGCCCGGTCGCCCCGTCCCTGCTCGGCGATCCGGCGGCGCTCGGCCCAGTCCACCGACGCGTCTCGACCCTCGCCCCGATCCCTGTCCAGATCCTCGTCCCGATCCTCGTCCCGATCCTCGTCCCGATCCTCGTCCGCGCGCGGCCCCATCAGCCGCGTCCCGGACGCGGGCCCGGTCGGCCGGGGCTGGGGGTGCGGCGGGGACGGGAGGCGGTCATCGGTCACGGCGGGCTGCTGCGGATGCGCCGGCCCGATGCATCATCGGCGCCATCCCGACCCGTCGGGCCTTCGGGCCGCCGCACGGCTCCGTGAACGCCCGCCGGCCGATCGCGCGCCCGCGCCGGCGACCGTCTCGGCCCACCCCCAAACCTTGACCCCGGTGAAGGTGAGCGACAGGATCGCGCCGGGTGATCTGCGACTCGACGCGCGGGGATCCGCGTTGATCTATCCGAATTCAGCGTTCGTCGGCGATCTGTCCGGCCACATCTTGGGGGAAAGATGACGCGACTATTGATGGCCGGCCTGGCCGGGCTGCTGTTCATGACCGCGGCGCAAGGTCAGGAGGGCGGCGCGCCGGTGAAGATCGGCGTCGCCGCGCCCATGACCGGGCCGAACGCGGCTTTCGGCGCCCAGATCCGGAACGGCGTGAGCCAGGCGGTCGAGGACATCAACAGGGCCGGCACGCTGAAGGGCAGGACGCTGACCGTCACGGTCGGCGACGACGCCTCCGACCCGAAGCAGGGCGTCTCGGTGGCCAACAAGTTCGCCAGCGACGGCGTGAAGATGGTCGTCGGCGACTACAATTCCGGCGTCACGATCCCGGCCTCCGACGTCTATCTCGACGCCGGCATCATCCAGGTCACGCCGGCCTCCACGAGCGTGAAGTTCACCGAGCGCGGCATGTGGAACACGTTCCGCACCTGCAGCCGCGACGACCAGCAGGGCGCGGTGGCGGGCAGCTACCTGGCCGCGCACTTCCCGGGCAGGAAGATCGCCTTCGTCCACGACAAGACGCCCTACGGCAAGGGGCTGGCCGACGAGACGCTGAAGGCGTTCAGGGCCAAGGGCGGCAAGGAGGTGCTGTTCGAGGGCATCAACCCGGGCGAGAAGGACTACTCGGCGCTCGTCTCCAAGATTAAGTCCGCCAACGTCGACGTCGTCTATTTCGGCGGCGTGCACACCGAGGCCGGGCTGATCATCCGGCAGATGCGCGATCAGGGCCTCGCCGCCCGCATGATGAGCGGCGACGCCATCCCCGACAAGGAATTCGTCCAGATCGCCGGCCCGGGCGCGGCCGGGACCCTGATGACCTTCGCGCCGGACGCCCGCAAGAACCCGAACGCCAGGGGCGTGGTGGCGGCGTTCAACGCCCGGGGCATCGATCCCGAGGCCTACACGCTCTACGCCTACGCGGCCGTGCAGGTCCTGGCCAAGGCGATGGCCGAGACCGGCTCCAGCGACGGGAAGACGCTCGCCGACTGGCTGCACCGGGGCAAGCCGGTGGACACGGTGGTCGGCCCGATCGCCTACGACGGGAAGGGCGATCTCACCCGCCCCGACTACGTCATCTACGAGTGGACCAAGGGGCCGGACGGCCGGATCGACTATGCCGGGCACGAGGTGACCCCGTAGGCCGGTCGGGCCCGGAGGCCGCCGCCTTACCTAATTGGATGAGGGCGGCGATCTCAACGTGGCCGCCGCGAAGGCCTTATGCTCCCGCCCGACTGCGCCGCGGTCCGGGAGAGGGAGCCTTCATGTTCGACTTCAGCCAGCTCCGGTGCTTCGCCGCCGTGGCGGAGGAGTTGCATTTCGGGCGTGCGGCCGCCCGGCTGAACATGACGCAGCCGCCGCTGTCGCGGCAGATCCAGGTCCTGGAGCGCGTCCTCGACGTGCAGCTCCTGGAGCGCACCAGCCGCACGGTCCGGCTGACCGCCGCCGGTCGCAGCTTCCTGCCCGAGGCGCAGCGCATCCTGCGGCTCGCCGAGACCGCGACGCACGTCACCCGGCAGGTCGCGGCGGGGCGCGCGGGCGTCCTCAAGTTCGGCTTCACGGCGGCCTCGGCCTACGACTTCCTGCCGCGCCTCGTCACCGCGTTCCGGCGGGCGCTGCCGGACGTGACGCTCGCGCTGCGCGAGATGGTCAGCAAGGACCAGATCGAGGAGCTGCTCGCCGGCCGGATCGACGCCGCGCTGGTGCGCCCGCCCGTGACGCACCCGGACCTGATCGCCGTCCGGGCGCTGGCCGAGCCCCTGGTGGTGGCCCTGCCGGCCGGGAACCCCCTGGCCCTGCGCGACGGGCTCACCCCCGCCGATCTCGGGCGCGAGCCGCTCATCGGCTACGCGCCCAACGAGGCGCGCTACTTCCACGACCTCGTCCTGGGCCTGCTCGCCGAGGCCGAGATCCGGCCCCCGACGGTCCAGCAGCTCACGCAGATCCACTCGATCCTGGCCCTCGTCCGGGCGGCGCTCGGCATCGCCCTGGTGCCGGCCGCCGCCGAGCGCCTGCGCTTCGAGGGCGTGGTGTTCCGCCCCCTCGTCCTGCCGGCGCCGCGCCCGGTGGAACTGCTCCTCGCGTGGCGGCGCGACGCGGACGACCCCCTCATCGCCCAGCTGGTCTCGATCGTGGCCGAGATGCCGCCCGCGTGAGCCCGCACGGTCGATCGATGCGCGATCCGCATCGATCGATCCAGTGTTTGGCTTTGACCTCGCGGCGGAAGGCTGCGCGTGATGGGGCGGACGGCGCGCAGACGCCGCGACGCCCCCAGGGAGGATCGTGATGGACAGCCTCACCAACCGCTTCAAGGCGGCCCTCGCCGAGGGGCGCCAGCAGATCGGCCTGTGGTGCAGCCTCGCCAGTCCCATCTCCACCGAGGTGGTCGCCGGGGCCGGGTTCGACTGGCTGCTCCTCGACATGGAGCACTCGGCCAACGACCTCCGGGACATCTACGCCCAGCTCCAGGCGATGATGGAGGGCGACACGCACCCGATGGTGCGGGTGCCGAGCGACGACCCGATCACCATCAAGCGGATCCTCGACGCCGGCGCCCAGTCGCTGATGATCCCCAACATCGACGACGCCGCGCAGGCCGCCCGGGTGGTCGCGGCGACGCGCTACGCGCCCCGCGGCATCCGCGGCTTCTCGCAGGCGCCCCGCGCCGCCCGGTTCGGCCGGATCAAGGACTACCACACCCGCTGCGAGGCCGAGATCTTCGTGGCGGTGCAGGTCGAGTCCCGCCGCGCCCTCGACAATCTGGACGCGATCGCCGCCGTGGAGGGCGTGGACGGCGTGTTCATCGGGCCCGGCGACCTCTCCACCAGCCTCGGCTATGTCGGCCAGCAGGGCCACCCGGAGGTGGTCGCCACCATCGAGGCGGCGGTCGCCCGGGTCGTCCGGGCCGGCAAGCAGGCCGGCATCCTCACGCCGAGCGAGGAGCTGGCCCGCCGCTACATCGCGGCCGGCACCCGCTTCACAGCGGTGGGCTCCGACATGGGGCTCCTCGCCCGCAGCTCCGAGGCGCTCGCCGCCCGCTTCCGCGCCTGAGCTCCGCAACGGGATCGTACCCATGAACATCGGATTCATCGGCCTCGGCATCATGGGCACGCCCATGGCCGGACACCTGATCGCGGCGGGCCACAGCCTGTTCCTCAAGACCCGGCGCAGCGTGCCCGAGGCCCTGCTCGCGGCGGGCGGCACCGCCTGCGCCACCGCCGCCGAGGTGGCCGAGCGCGCAGACACGATCATCCTGATGCTGCCCGACACCCCGGACGTGGAGCAGGTCCTGTTCGAGACGGATGGGGTCGCCGAGGGGCTGTCGCCCGGCAAGACCGTGATCGACATGAGCTCGATCGCGCCGCTCGCCACCAAGGATTTCGCCGCCCGGATCGCCGAGCGGGGCGGCGCCTATCTCGACGCGCCGGTCTCGGGCGGCGAGGTCGGGGCCAAGAACGCCGCGCTCTCGATCATGGTCGGCGGCGAGGCCGGGACCTTCGCGCGCGCCGAGCCCCTGTTCGCCGCGATGGGCAAGACGGTGACGCATGTCGGCCCGGTCGGCTCGGGGCAGGTCGCCAAGGTCGCCAACCAGATCATCGTCGCCCTGACCATCGAGGCGGTGGCCGAGGGGCTGCTCTTCGCCTCGAAGGCCGGCGCCGATCCCGCCAAGGTGCGGCAGGCGATAACCGGCGGGCTGGCCACCTCGCGGATCCTGGAGCTGCACGGCGCGCGGATGATCGAGCGGACCTTCGATCCCGGCTTCCGCATCGGCCTGCACCAGAAGGACCTGAACCTCGCCCTGGACAACGCCCGGACGCTCGGCCTCAGCCTGCCCGCCACGGCGCTGGCGCAGCAGCTGTTCTCGGCCTGCGTGGCCCAGGGCGGCGCGGCCTGGGACCACTCCGCCATGGTGAAGGCCCTGGAGGCCCTGGCGAACCACGCGGTCGGCGACGCCGCCTGATCCCGACAGGAGCCCGGACGGGCGCGAGACGGAAGGAGCATCCGATGCAGGCCGAGATCGAAGCCCCGACCCGCCCGCAGCCGGCCGGCGCGGGGGCCGCAGGGGCCGCCGGCGACGTGCCGCGCACGATCCGCCTGAGCGACAGCGACAACGTCGCGATCGTGGTCAACGCCTTCGGGCTGCCGGCCGGCACGGTCTTCCCGGACGGGCTGGAACTCGTCGAGTTCGTGCCGCAGGGCCACAAGGTGGCGCTCACCGACATCCCGGAGGGCGGCGAGGTCCGCCGCTACGGCGAGGTGGTGGGCATCGCCACGCAACCGATCCCGCGGGGCGCCTGGGTGGAGGAATCCCGCGTCGCGACGCCGGTCGCCCCCGCCCTCGACGCCCTGGAGATGGCCACCCGCGTGCCGGCCCCCCTGCCCCCGCTCGAGGGCTACACCTTCGAGGGCTATCGCAACCCGGACGGGTCGGTGGGTACCAAGAATATCCTGGCGATCTCGATCAGCGTGCAGTGCGTCGCCGGCACCCTCGACGTTGCGATCCGGCGGATCAAGCAGGAGCTGCTGCCGCGCTACCCCAACGTCGACGACGTGGTCGGCCTGACCCACGCCTACGGCTGCGGCGTCGCCATCAACGCTCCCGAGGCGGTGGTGCCGATCCGGACGCTCCAGAGCCTCGCGCAGAACCCGAATTTCGGCGGCGAGGTCATGGTCGTCGGCCTCGGCTGCGAGAAGCTCGTCTCGGAGCGGCTCCTGCCCGACAGCGGCGCGGCCGGCGACGGGGTGGTGCGGCTGCAGGACGAGCGCCACCGCGGCTTCTCGGCCATGATCGACAGCATCCTGACCATGGCGGAGGCCCGCCTGGAGGTGCTGAACCGCCGGACCCGCGAGACCTGCCCGGCCTCCGAGCTGGTCGTCGGCCTGCAATGCGGCGGCAGCGACGCGTTCTCGGGCGTCACCGCCAACCCGGCGCTCGGCTTCGCGGCCGACCTGCTGGTCCGCTGCGGCGCCACCGTGATGTTCTCCGAGGTGACGGAGGTGCGCGACGCGATCCACCTCCTCACCCCCCGGGCGAAGAGCCCGGAGGTCGCCGCGGCGCTGGTCCGCGAGATGGCGTGGTACGACGCCTACCTCGCCAAGGGCGAGGCCGACCGCCGGGCCAACCCGTCGCCGGGCAACAAGAAGGGCGGCCTCAACAACATCGTGGAGAAGGCGCTGGGCTCGGTCGCCAAATCGGGCACGAGCGCGATCTCGGGGGTCCTGGCGCCGGGCGAGCGCGTCCGCGAGAAGGGCCTGATCTTCGCCGCGACCCCGGCGAGCGACTTCGTCTGCGGCACGCTGCAGCTCGCCTCGGGCATCACCCTGCAGGTCTTCTCCACCGGCCGCGGCACGCCCTACGGGCTCGCCCAAGCGCCGGTGATCAAGGTCGCCACCCGCACGGAGCTGGCCGAGCGCTGGTCCGACCTGATCGACCTCGATGCCGGCCGCATCGCCACAGGCGCGGCGACGATCGAGGAGGTCGGCTGGGAGCTGTTCCACCTGATCCTCGACGTCGCGAGCGGGCGCAAGCGCCCCTGGTCGGACCGGTGGGGGCTGTTCAACGACCTGACCCTGTTCAACCCCGCGCCGATCACCTGAGACTCACCGGCGGGACGGCCGGACGGTCGGGCGGGGCATGCGTCCCGCCGCGTCGTCAGCGTGGCCGGACTCTGCTAGGCAGCCGGCACCGCCATGACGCTGCCGATTCCCTCCCTCCGGACCCTGCTCTTCCGCCTGCACTGGGCGCTCGGCCTCACCGCCGGCCTCGTCCTCGCCCTGATGGGCCTGACCGGGGCGCTGATGAGCTACGAGGAGGCGGTCACCGCCTTCGCCAACCGCGACCGGCTCGAGGTCGCGCCCGCCGGGCGGACGGCGCTGCCCCCCGCGGCGCTGGCGGCGCGGATCGACGCGCAGGCGGGCGGCCGCGTCGCCAACGTGCTGACCCTGTCGGACGACCCGCGCGCGAGCGTCCACGTCCGCTTCGCCCGCGACCCCGAGACCCGCGCGCGGCCGCCCGCCGCCTACGCCGACCCCTACGACGGCGCGCTGCTCGGCCCGGTGCGGCTGGAGGGCGCCTTCACGACGGTGCGGGACCTGCACCGCTGGCTGCTGCTGCCCGGCGGGTCCAAGGGCTGGGGCCGCACCGTGACGGGCGCCTGCACCCTGGCGCTGCTGGCCTTCCTGGCGACCGGCCTCTACCTGCGCTGGCCCCGGATCCACCGCTGGCGGATCTGGCTGAAGCCGGCCCTGTCGCGGCCCGGCCGGCCGCGCTGGTGGTCGCTGCACGCCGTGGTCGGGACCTGGCTCCTGCCGGTCTACCTAGTCATCGCGCTGAGCGGCCTGACGTGGTCCTACCCGTGGTTCAAGGACGGCGCGACGCGGCTGCTCGTGGGCGCCCCCGACGCCGCGAAGCCGGCCGGCCGCAGGGCCGCCGGAAAACCGGCCGATCCCGCCGCCGACGGCGCGGCCGTCGACCGCGCCTGGGCGGATTTCCGCGCGCGGACCGGCGCGGAGGCCGGGACGGCGGTCCTGACTTTGCCGGGCGCCGACACGAAGGCGATCCGCATCCGCTGGCTGCCGAAGGGCGTCGACGCGCCGAGCGCCCGCAACGAGATCCGCTACGATCCCGCCACGGGCGCGCTGCTGGCCTCCGAGCGGGCCGCCGACGCGCCGCTAGGCCGGCGCCTCCTGGACAACGTCCTGGAGGTGCATCGCGGCCGCTTCTTCGGCGACCTCGTCGCGCTGCTGTTCTGCCTCGCGGCGCTGGCCATGCCGGGCTTCGCGGCGACCGGCCTGACGCTCTACGTCCTGCGCCGCCGCGCCGGCGCCCGCCGCAGGACCGTCGCGGCCGGGGCGCCGGCGGGCGCGGTCCGCACGGCGAGCCCCTGACGGCGGGCCTCCGGCGGCGCCAGCGTTCGATGACACCCACCCCGTCGCGCGGACGGCGGGGCGGCGATCCGCGCCCCGACGGGCCCGGCCGCTCGGGCGATGCGGCCCGCCCGTCAGAGCCGGGCGGTGATCGTCGCCAGCACCGTGAACGGCGCCCCGGGGGTGTTGTTGGTCGCGTTGGTCGGCGCCTCGATGTAGCGCGCGTTCGTCAGGTTGCGCATGTTCACCGACAGGCGCCAGTGGGCGTCGAAATCGTAGTACACGAGCGCGTCGAGCCGGTTGTAGGCGCCCACGGTGAAGCTGTTGTCGAGGTCGCCGTAGCGTCGGCCGACATGGGTGACGCCGAAGCCGAGCCCGAGCCCGCGCAGCGGGCCGTCCTGGAACGCGTAGGTCGTCCACAGGCTGCCGCTGAACACCGGCACGCCGGTGAGCCGGTTGCCGACCGCGAAGGTCGTGTCCTTGGTGATCCGCGCGTCGATCAGGCCGACACTGCCGATGATGCTCCAGCCGGGCAGGATCTCGCCGGCCAGGTCGGCCTCGACACCCCGCGACCGCTGCTGGCCGGTGATGACGGAGAAGGTCGGATTGCGCGGGTCGGTGGCCGCGACGTTGTCCCGGACGATCTGGAAGGCGGCCGCGCTCAGGGTCAGGCCGGGCGTGAGATCGACCCGGGTGCCGGCCTCGACCTGCTCGCCCGTGCTGGGCGGGGGGCTCGCCACGTTCAGCACGCTGGCGGTCTGCGGCAGGAACGACGTGGCGTAGCTCGCGTAGAAGGTCAGCGGCTCGAACGGCCGGTAGATCAGCCCGACCCGCGGCGAGGCGCCGAACAGGGTCTGCTCGGGCGGCTGGGTCCGCGAGGCCGGCTGGCGGTTGAAATAGTACTGGCTGCCGAGATCGAACCGGGCGCCGACGACGAGCTGCAGGCCCGGCGCCAGCACGATCTGGTCCTGGACGTAGAGCCCGAACACTTCCAGCTTCTGCTTCAGGTCGGCCTGGAACTGGAGCGGCTGGAAGGCCGCGCCGAACATCGGGTTGAGGAAGCTGACCGGGGCGAGGTTGCCCTGCTGGGAGAAGGCGTGGCGGAAGCCGTTCGAGTACTCGAACCCGAGGAGCGCCGTATGGGCGAAGCCGAAGGTGTCGAACTTCATCACGGCCTCGGTCTGGCTGTCGACCGCGGCGAAGCGCGAATTGACCGTGGCTTCGCGCCGGCTCAGCAGCGTGCCGGCATTGTTGACCGATAGGGCACGGGCGGCGAACACGTCGAACGTGCCCCATTGCCCGGCGATGACCTGCCGGAGCGTCAGGTTCTCGTTGACGTCGTGCTCGGCGCGCATGGTGATCGTGTTGAACGCGCCGAAGTAGCGCGAGGACGGCTCACCGTAGAACCGGCCGATGTTGTCGAGCGGGACGCGGCCGCGGAAGGCCACCAGCCCCTCGTCGTACTGGGTGTGCTGGTTGGTGAATTCCGAGTTCACGTAGACCCGGGTGTCGGCGCTCGGCGTCCAGCTGAAGGCCGGCGCCACGAAGACGCGCCGGTTGGTGTCGCCACCGTAATTGCGGAAGGTCGGATCCTCCTGGGCGGCGAAGCTGAGACGCGCGGCGAGGCCCTCGACGGCGGGCAGCGCGCTCGACACGGAGCCCTGGAACCGCCGGAAGCCGAAGCTGCCGCCCTGCACGCTCGCGTCGGCCGTGGGCTCGAAGGTGGGCCGGCGGGTCACGATGTTGATGACGCCGCCGGGATCGCCCCGGCCGAACAGCACGGAGGCCGGGCCCTTGATCACCTCGACGCGCTCGGCGTCCACGAGGTCCCGTGTGACCGGGTAGAAGTTGATGGCCGGGTCGACCAGCACGCCGTCGACGGCGAAGACCTGGGTGGAGAAGCCGCGGATCAGGTAGTTCTGCGACCGTCCCTGCACCGTGCTGCCGAGAACCACGTTGCTGACGTTGGTCACGGCATCGGTGAGCCGCAGATCCTGCTGGTCGGTGATCACCGAGCGGGACACGACGTTGATCGATTGCGGCGAGTCGCGCACCGGCGTGTCGGTGCGCGTGGCGGTCGCCGAGCGCGTCGCCCGATAGCCGGTGACGGGACCGTCGGCCCGCTCGCTGACCGGGCCCGTGCCCGCAACGCTGAGTTCGGAGAGCACGACCTCGTCGGCGGCCGGGTCGGATTGCGCGCGGATCTCTGTCGGCGCGAGCAGGAGGAGCGACGTCGCGAGTCCGGTGCTGCAGATATTCAGGCGCGACCGGCAGTATTTGATGCGATCGACGACGTCGATCCGGGCGGCGGGCATGATTTAAAATCGTTCTCAAGAGCGACGTATCGACGCGGTGCGGTGTTTCTAGAGTGCAAACGCCGTCGTTTCTCAACGCCGATCGGGAAAGCCGCGGGTGACGCGCGCATCCTCTGCCCGGATGTGGCGCGGAAGGCACGCTTTGAGGGGCAATGCTTTGAAATCATTCAAAGATGCCAACTACAGAGTGTGTAATGCGTGCCCTTCGCAACCGGCTGAATCCCGGGCCGCGGGCCGACTCACGCCGTCGCGTCTGTCAGGGGACCGGGCGTGATCGCGCGGGATCGCCCGGGAGAACGGCCGGCCGGCCCGCGCGAGGGGGGAAACGCGGACCGGCCGGCGTACCGCGCGCCGTGTCCGACGCGCGATCGTCGATGGCGGTTCGACCGGCGCGCCGCCGGTGCGTCCCGAGGGCGCGGCGGCGGCGGTGCCGGGATCAGCGGCCGGCGTGTCGGCCTGCGAGCGGCGGGGCCGGCAGGCGACCGTCGAGCCCGGCGTCGAGGAGCGCGTGGAGCTGGGCGATCGCCGCGGCGACGTCGTAGTCGGGCAGCGCGGCCCGGCCGACGACGATCCCCTTCATCAGCGGCGCGAGCAGGGCGTAGAGCCCGGCCGGATCGCATCCCGGCGCGGTGGCGAGCGCCGCCAGGGTCGCCACGAACCAGTCGCGGCTCTCCGCCTCGGTCCGCGCCGTCATGGCGGCGATGTCCGGGTTGCGGGTCGATTCCGACCAGATCTCCACCCGCAGGGTCGCGGCCTCGCGGGTGATCGACGCGAAGTAGCGGGCGATGATGCCCAGCAACGTCCCGCGCGGATCGCCGCTGCCCTCCATCTCGGCGACCAGGAGCGTGCCGCGCTCGCGCTCGCGCTCCACCAGCCCGAGGACCAGGGCCTCCTTGGATTCGAAGTAGCGGTAGAAGTTGCCCGGACTCATCGCGGCCTCGCGGGCGAGGTCCTGCATGGTGGTGCGATGGAAGCCGTTGCGCGCGAAGCAGGTCTCGGCGGCGTCGAGGATGTGCTCGCGCCGGGCGGACGGGTTGCCGCGGGCCTCCGCCGCCCTGTCCGCCGCGACGGTCACGATCCCGGCTGCGCCGTGACGGCGACCGGGGCGACGCGGCTCTGGTCCTTGCCCAGGCTGGCGACGGCGCAGGATTGCGGTCCCTGATGCAGGTCCGCGCAGATCCGGGCCTGCCAGCCGTCCGGGCCGGCGCCCGTCCAGTTGATCAGGGCCAGCCAGGCGAGGGCCAGGACGGCGCCGAAGGTCAGGTTGGCGGGGGTGCAGACGGCGCGGACGAGGGCGAGGGCGCCCGGGCCGCGGGCGCCGAAACGCTCGGCATCGAGATCGGACCAGCGGCCTTCGAGTGTGAGAGCCATCGCGCGCTCCTGTTTGCCCCACCCTTATAATGAACGTTCATTCTCATGTCAATGAACGTTCATTCTCATCGGGGGCGATGGGTTGCGACGACAGCGCACCGCTGGGACGGGGATATGCGAGGGCGGGGATCTACCGGGCGTGCCGGCGCGAGCGCGGCCGGGTCTCCGGCGGCGGTTCCGGTTATCTCGGAACGGCCGTCCGGATCCACGCATGGGCGGGGAGTTCCTCCGGGGCTCGGATCCCTCGCGCCGCGGCCCGGCCGCCCGGGATCGGCGCGCGGCTCCGGTCAGGGCGGGGCCGGGCCGCGACCCGCATTCCGCAACCCTGCCCGCGACCCTGCCGCCGCGGCCTCGCGGTCCCGGCGCGTCCGGAAGCGCCGTCCCGGACGCGCGCGGCCTTTCATCAGCCGAGCGTGGCCGGCTTGAGGGCGCCGGTCCGCTCGTGGAAGTCCGGGCCGTTGGTGGTCCGCGCCACGTGGCCGGCGCGGATCAGGTAGTCGCCGAAATGCTCGCCCGGCTGCCGGCCCTTCGCGTAGTCGGCGAAGAGCGGGTCGAGGGTGTCGCGGATCTCGGAGGCCGCCACGTCCTCCCGGTAGAGCTTGCTGAGCCGCGAGCCGTCGTGGGCGGCGCCCAGGTAGAGGTGGTAGCGCTCGGGGCCGCGGCCGACGAGGCCGATCTCCGAGATGAACGGCCGGGCGCAGCCGTTCGGGCAGCCGGTGGAGCGGATCGTGATCTCCTCCTCGGCGAGCCCGTGGGACGCGAGGCTCTCCTCCAGCTCGGTCATCAGGTCCGGCAGGTAGCGCTCGCTCTCGGCGAGCGCGAGGCCGCAGGTCGGCAGGGCCACGCAGGCGATCGAGCTGCGCCGCAGCGCGCTCGCGCCCCGGGTCAGGCCGTACTCGTCGACCAGCGCGTCGATCTCGGCGCGCTTCTCGGCCGGGACGTTGGCGATGATGACGTTCTGGTTGCCGGTGAGGCGGAAATTGCCCTGATGCACCTCGGCGATGCGGCGCAGGCCCGAGAGGAACTGCGCGCCGCCCGCGATGTCCTTGATCCGGCCCGAGGGCACGTAGAGGGTCAGGTGGTGGCGGCCGTCGTCGCCCTCGACCCAGCCGTAGCGGTCGCCGTTGCCCGTGAAGGTGAAGGGCTTGGGCGCGCCGAGCTTCTTGCCGGCGCGCTTCTCGACCTCGGCCCGGAAGGCGTCGAGGCCGTAGCGCTCGATCGTGTACTTGAGCCGGGCGTTCTTGCGGTTCTTGCGGTTGCCCCAGTCGCGCTGGACGGTCATCACCGCCTCGGCGACCTTCAGGGCGTCCTCGGGCTTCACGAAGCCCATCACGTCGGCGGTGCGCGGGAAGGTGTCGGGCTCGCCGTGGGTCATGCCCATGCCGCCGCCCACCGTCACGTTCCAGCCGGTGACCTGGTTCTTCTTGTCGAGGATCGCGATGAAGCCGAGGTCGTGGGCGAAGATGTCGACCTCGTTGGAGGGCGGCACCGCCACGACGGTCTTGAACTTCCGCGGCAGGTAGGTCCGGCCGTAGACCGGCTCGACCTCGGCCTCCTCCTCGCCGCCGACCACGCGCTCGCCGTCGAGCCAGATCTCCCGCCACGCGCTGGTCTTGGGCAGCAGCGAGTCGGAGATGTCCTTGGCGAGCTGGTAGGCGGCCTTGTGGGCGCCGGTCTGAGCGGGGTTCGTCGCCGCCATGACGTTGCGGTTGACGTCGCCGCAGGCCGCGATCGTGTCGAGCAGCGCGCCGTCGATGGCGGCCATCGTGCGCTTCAGGTTCGACTTGATCACGCCGTGGTACTGGAAGGTCTGGCGCGTGGTCGCGCGCAGCGCCCCGCCCGCGTAGGTCCGGGCGATGTCGTCGAGGATCAGCCACTGCTTCGGGGTGATGACGCCGCCGGCGATGCGCAGGCGGATCATGAAGCTGTAGGCCTTGTCGAGCTTCTTCTTGGTCCGCTCGGGGCGCAGGTCGCGGTCGTCCTGCAGGTACATCCCGTGGAACTTCACGAGCTGCCCGTCATCCTCCGAGATCGCCCCGGTGGCGTGCTTCAGGAGGCCGTCCGCCAGGGTGCCGCGGAGGTAGCCGCTGGCGATCTTGATGTGCTCGTTCGCGGCGAGTTTCTCCGCGCGCGCGGCCTCGGCGTCCGTGATCGGGCGCGCGGTCGGCGGGGTCTCGTAGACGCGCTTGGCCGGGGCGGTGATCGGGCCGGGGGCCGGGGTCTCGGCGGCGTCGCGGGGGCTGTGGTCGTCCATGGGGTGAATCCGTCTGTCTGAACGCGTCTTCCTCCCCGATCGGGAGGTGGCGAGCGGAGCGAAGCCGGTGCAGGACTGGAACCGGATCCGCGACCCGCCCCCTCTCCCGTGCGGGAGCGGGTCGGCGTGAGGGGTGCGCCCTCTCCGGAAAGACCTGATCCCTCACCCTGTCCCTCTCCCGCCCGGGAGCGGGGACCTGCGTCCCGCCTGTCTCTGCCGCATCTCGTTGAAGGCCCCCCGCGGTGCGGGGAGCGGTGTGTCCTCAGTAAACGTCCTGCTGGTAGCGGTGGCTGCGCTCCAGCGCCGCGACCTGCGCCTCGGCTTCGGCGGCGCTGAGGCCCTTCGCGCTCTGGTACGCGCCCACCACGGCGGCGCGCACGTCCTTGGCCATGGCCTTGGCATCGCCGCAGACGTAGAGATGCGCGCCCCCGTCCAGCCAGGAGACCAACTCCTGCGCGTGCTGGGTGATCCGGTCCTGCACGTAGACCTTCTCCGGCTGGTCCCGCGAGAAGGCCACGTCGATCTTCGTGAGCGACCCGTCCTCCAGGGCGTCCTGCCACTCGAGCTGGTACAGGAAGTCGTGGGTGAAGTGCCGGTCGCCGAAGAACAGCCACGACCGCCCCGGGGCCTCCACTGCGCGGCGCTCCTGCACGAAGGCGCGGAACGGCGCGACGCCGGTGCCCGGCCCGACCATGATGATGTCGGTGGCCGGATCCTGCGGCAGGCGGAAGTGGCGGTTCGGCTTCAGCCGCACCCGCAGCTTGGCGCCGTCGCGGATGCGGTCGGCGACGTGGACCGAGGCGACGCCCGAGCGGGCGCGGCCGTGGGTCTCGTAGCGCACCGCCGCGATCGCGAGGTGGACCTCGTCGCCCACCTCCTTGCGCGAGGAGGCGATCGAGTAGGCCCGCGGCGGCAACGGCCGGGTGATGGTGCCGATGTGATCGGCCGTGAGCTTCGCCGGGTAGGTCTCCAGCAGGTCGATCAGGTGGCGGCCCTCGATCCAGGCCTTGGCCTCGCCGCTGTCGATGAGCGTCTGCGCCTCCGCGTGGCCGGTCGCCTTCACGAAGCGCTCGATCGTGGCGGCCGAGAGCGTGGTGATGTCCCGCTCGGCGAGCAGAGCCGTGCGCAGGGCCTCGTCGCCGGAGAGCCCGGCGGCGTTCAGGATCTCGTCCACGAGCTGCGGGTCGTTCTCGGGATAGATCTCCAGCGAATCGCCGGGCTCGTAGGCCGGCGCGCCGTCCTCGAAGGCGAGCGCGAGGTGGATCGTCTCCTTGTCGGAGCGCGACGAGTTGAGGTTCACGTGCTCGACGACCTCGACCACGACGGGCTCGCGGCTCGGCTCGGCGTCGTCGTCCTCGCCGGCGCCGGCGCGGGCGAAGTCCACCGCCACGACGTTGTCGGGCTGCTCGGCCGGGGCGAGCGCCTTCAGCGCGCCCTTGATCCAGTCGGCGGCGGGCTTCTCGAAATCGAGGTCGAGGTCGGCCCGCTCGGCGGCGCGCTTGGCGCCGAGCGCCTCGAAGCGCGCGTCGAGCGCCTTCCCGATGGCGCAGAACTCCGCGTAGGACGTGTCGCCGAGCGACAGGACCGCGAACTCGACGCCGTCGAGGCGCGGGGCGCCCTCCCCCATCAGCTCGCCGTAGGCCCGCACGGCCCGGGCCGGCGGCTCGCCCTCGCCCCAGGTGGCCGCGATGGCGATCAGCTTGCCGGCCTTGGGCAGGGTCGCGACGTCGAGGTCGGCGAAGTCCACCACCTTCGGCTTGAAGCCCTGCTTGCGCGCGAGCTTGGCGACGTTGCCGGCGAGCGCCTCGGAGTTCCCCGATTCGCTGGCGTAGATCACCGTCAGCGGCGCGGCGGCCTTGGGCGGGGCGGCCGGTACCGCGGCCGGCTGGCCGCCCGCGGCGTCGAGGCCCGCCAGGAAGCCGGCGAGCCAGGCGCGCTGCGTGGGGCTCGCGGTGCCGAGCACCGCGTCGAGGCTGGCGCGCTCGCCGTCCCCGAACGGGGCGGTGCGCGGGAGGAGATTCTGGCGGGACATCACGGGACCATGTCGGGGCCGGCGCGGCCGGTGTCAATCGAGAAACGTTCGTTTTGCAGAACGGGTGGCGTATAGGACATCACGTTCGCTGCACTGCGAAAAAAGAGAATATCATTCTCCAACCACGGCGAGGACGGGGGCCGTCCCCGGCAGGTGCCGCCCGTTCTTCGGGGGCGCCGGCAGCGGCAGGGCCGTGGTGGATTTCACCTTCTCCATCGCGAAGCGGGAGGTGACGTTCTTGAGCGGCAGCACCGCGATGAGGTGCTTGTAGAAGCTGTCATAGGCCTGCATGTCGGCGACGACGACCCGCAGCATGTAGTCCACGTCGCCGGCCATCCGGTAGAACTCGAGCACCTCCGGCATGGCCGAGACGGTTGCGGCGAAGCGCTGCAGCCACTCCTGGGAATGGTCCGCGGTCTCGATGGAGACGAACACGGTCAGCCCGAGGCCGAGCTTCACCGGATCGAGCACCGCCACGCGCCGGTCGATGACCCCGTCGGCCTCCAGCTTCTGGATGCGCTTCCAGCACGGCGTCTGGGACAGGCCCACGCGCTCGCCGATCGCCGCGATGGAGAGCGTGGCGTCCGTCTGCAGCAGGGCGAGAATCTTCAGATCGATCGCGTCCAAAGCTGTCTCCGTGGGCTTCCGCCGCGCGCGGGGCGCGAGCGCATATACGTGTCTACCGGGACCAGTGAGAAGAATCTTTTACCTCGGGCCCATGCTGCCCGCGCCGGAAGCTGTGCGCAACCGCACGCCGAACCGCCGGTCCGACCCCGCCAAGCGCGCCGGGGCGCCTTGACTTCGTTCGGTATAGCGAACATTTCGACCGTTCGACAACAGGCACGGCGCTGGCCGTGGCCTTTCCACCACGCGAACCCCGGGACATGGCGCGATGACCCGTCCGGACCGACAGGCGGCCGACTCCCTCGCGGAGCGGCTGTCCGGGCTCGACCTTCCAGGCCGCCTCCACCTGATCGCCGCCGAGATCCCCGGCCGCCTCGTCTTCACGACGAGCCTCGGCGTCGAGGACCAGGCGCTCACCCACGCGCTGGCCATGGCGGGCCTCGCGAAGGGTCGCGTCGAGATCGTCACCCTCGATACCGGCCGCCTCTTCGCCGAGACCTACGACACGTGGACCGAGACCGAGTCGGCCTACGGCATCCGAATCACCGCCTACGCCCCCGAACGCGCGGCCGCCGAGGATTTCGTGCGGAGCGAGGGCATCAACGGCTTCCGGCGCTCGGTGGCGGCCCGTCAGGCCTGCTGCGGCTTCCGCAAAGTCGAGCCGCTCGGCCGCGCGCTCGCCGGCGCGAGCGGCTGGCTCACCGGGCTGCGGGCCGGCCAGTCGGCCAACCGCGCCGAGACGCCGCTCGCCGCCTTCGACGCGGAGCGCGGCCTGATCAAGCTGAACCCGCTGGCCGAC
This sequence comes from Methylobacterium sp. 1030, assembly GCF_040544715.1. Classification (NCBI taxonomy): domain Bacteria; kingdom Pseudomonadati; phylum Pseudomonadota; class Alphaproteobacteria; order Hyphomicrobiales; family Methylobacteriaceae; genus Methylobacterium; species Methylobacterium sp. 1030. The sequence goes on from NZ_JBEPKM010000008.1 coordinate 297,279, forward strand.
TGGTCGCGGGAGCAGGTCGACCGCTTCGTGCGCGACAATTTCGTGCCCTACAACGTCCTGCACGATCGCGGCTTCCCGTCGATCGGCTGCGCCCCCTGCACCCGCGCCGTGAAGCTCGGCGAGCCCGAGCGGGCCGGCCGCTGGTGGTGGGAGCAGGAAGACAAGAAGGAGTGCGGCCTGCACGTCGGACGCCCCGGTGCGGCCGTGCAGCCGGGCCAAGAGCCCGCGATCCTCGAGCCCGCCGCCTTCGAGACCACCCCGAATCAGACAGCCCGCCAGCCGGAGTTCGCCCGATGAGCGCCGCCCTCGCCGCCGTGCAGCCGAGCGCCCCCACGCCCGCACCGACCGCCGCCGACCGCCTCAGCCATCTCAAGCGGCTGGAGGCCGAGAGCATCCACATCTTCCGGGAGACGGTCGCCGAGACCGAGAACCCGGTGATGCTCTACTCGATCGGCAAGGATTCGTCGGTGCTGCTGCACCTCGCCCTCAAGGCCTTCGCGCCCGGGCGGCTGCCGTTCCCGCTGCTCCACGTCGACACGACATGGAAGTTCCGCGAGATGATCGCCTTCCGCGACGCCCGCGCGAAGGAGCTCGGCCTCGACCTCCTGGTCCACACCAACCCGGACGGGCTCGCCCGCGGTGTCGGGCCGGTGAGCCACGGCTCCGAGGTGCACACCGACGTGATGAAGACGCAGGCCCTGCGGCAGGCGCTAGACAAGCACAAGTTCGACGCGGCCTTCGGCGGCGCCCGCCGCGACGAGGAGGCGAGCCGCGCCAAGGAGCGGATCATCTCCCTGCGCACCGCGCAGCACCGCTGGGACCCGAAGCGCCAGCGCGCCGAGCCCTGGCACCTCTACAATCTCAAGAAGAAGCGCGGCGAGTCCCTGCGCGTCTTCCCGCTGTCGAACTGGACCGAGCTCGACATCTGGCTCTACATCGAGCAGGAAAACATTCCGATCGTGCCGCTCTACTTCGCTAAGGAGCGGCCGGTCGTCGAGCGCGAGGGCCAGCTCATCATGGTCGACGACGAGCGCCTGCCGCTCGCGCCGGGCGAGACCCCGCAGCAGCGCCTCGTGCGCTTCCGGACGCTCGGCTGCTACCCGCTCACCGGCGCGGTGGAGAGCGACGCGGCCTCGTTGCCCGAGATCATCGGCGAGACGCTGGCGGCGCGCACCTCGGAGCGGCAGGGCCGGGTGATCGACAAGGACGGGGCCGGCGCCATGGAGCGCAAGAAGCAGGAGGGCTATTTCTGATGACGCTCCACCAGGCTCCCACGGCCTTCACCGACCGGGCCTCCGGCTACGCGGCGTTCCTGACGGCCCACCGCAACAAGGCGGTGCTGCGCTTCATCGCCTGCGGCTCGGTGGATGACGGCAAGTCGACCCTGATCGGGCGGCTCCTGCACGACACCAAGCAGATCTTCGACGACCAGATCTCGGCGCTCCAGCGCGACTCGCGCAAGCACGGGACGCAGGGGCAGGAGATGGACCTCGCGCTGCTCGTCGACGGCCTTCAGGCCGAGCGCGAGCAGGGCATCACCATCGACGTCGCCTACCGGTTCTTCTCCACCGACAAGCGCTCCTTCATCGTGGCCGACACCCCCGGCCACGAGCAGTACACCCGCAACATGGCCACCGGCGCCTCGACGGCGGACGTGGCGGTGATCCTGGTCGACGCCCGCCAGGGCCTGACCCGGCAGACGCGGCGCCACGCGCTGCTCGTGTCGAATCTCGGGATCCGCCGCGTCGTGCTGGCGGTGAACAAGATGGACCTCGCCGGCTGGGCGCAGGGCACCTTCGACGGCATCGTGTCGGGGTTCTCGGACTTCGCCCGCGGGCTGAATTTCTCCGAGGTCAAGGCGATCCCGCTCTCGGCCAAGAACGGCGACAACGTCGTGGACGCGGGCGTCGCGGCGCCCTGGTACACGGGCGGCACCCTGCTCCACTACCTCGAGACCGTGCCGGTCCGCGCGGAGGCACTGAACGCGCCGTTCCGGATGGCGGTGCAGTGGGTCAACCGGCCCAATTCCGAGTTCCGCGGCTACAGCGGCCGGATCGCCAGCGGCCGGGTGCGGCCGGGCGATTCGGTGACGGTCCAGCCCTCCGGCCGGACCTCCACGGTGGCGCGGATCTACACCGCCGACGGCGACCTGCCCGAGGCCGGCGAGGACGAGTCGGTGACCCTGGTGCTGGCCGACCAGATCGACGCCTCCCGCGGGCAGGTGATCGTGGCCACCGACGCGCCGATGCGGGTCACCGAGACCCTCGACGCGCGCCTGTTCTGGGCGGCCGAGACCGATCTCAGCCCGGGCGCGAGCCTGCTCGCCAAGATCGGCACCGCCACGGTCACCGCGACCGTGGAGCGGATCGCCTCGCGGATCGATCCCGAGACCGGCAGGCCCGGCCCGGCCGAGCGCCTGTCGGCGAACGACATCGCCGACGTGAGCCTGCGCTTCGACCGGCCGGTGGCGGTGGACCCGTACGCGGAGAACCGCGAGACCGGCAGCCTGATCCTGATCGACCGCGAGACCACCGATACGGCGGCCCTCGGGCTGGTCCTGGCGCCGAAGGCGGGGGCCGCGCAGGCGGCGACGCCCGGTGCGAAGCCCGCGGACGGGGGCGGCTTCCTCGCCCGTCTCGGTCGCCTGTTCGGGCGCTGAGGACGGTCCCAGCACCCGGGCCGTTCACGGGTGATGGCTGCGACAGTGCCGTCCTCGCGAGCGGAGCGAAGCGATCCGGCCGGCGCGACGACACCTGCCGTCGCGCTGCCCTGGGTCACGTCGCTGCGCTCGTGATGACGGTGCGGGTCGCACCGCTCGGACGACGGATCAGACCAGCCTGAAGCGCAGCTCACCGAGCCCTTCCAGCTCGGACACGACCTCGTCGCCGGGTTTCAGCCACGCGCGGTCCTTGCGCGGGATCTTCTCGCCGAAGATCACCCCCTGCGGGGTCCCGGTGTAGAAGATGTCCCCCGGCTTCAGGGTCATCACCCTCGACGCGAAGCTGATCAGCTGGCGGCAGTTGAAGATCATGTCGTCGGTGCTCCAGTCCTGGCGCACCCGGCCGTTGACCAGCGTCTTGAGCTTGAGGTTGTTCGGGTCCTTCACCCGGTCGGCGGTCACCAGGTAGGGGCCGAGCGGCGCGAACCCGTCCGAGGTCTTGCGATCATGAACTGCGAGGTCAGCGTCTGGAGGTCCCGGGCGCTGAAATCGTTGCCCGTGCAGTAGCCGGCGAGATAATCGAGGGCGTCCGCCTCGGACACGTTCCGGCACTCGCGGCCGAACACCATCACCAGCTCGGTCTCGTAGTCGAATTCCCGCGCCGCCTGAGTCGGCAGCGCGATCGTGCCGCCGTGGTGGTTCAGGGCGTTGTTGTACTTGTTGAACAGCGGCGGGTCCTTGGGGATCGGCGTGCCGGTCTCCTCCGCGTGGTGGCGGTAGTTGAAGCCCATCATGATGATCTTCTCGGGCCGCGTGACCACCGGCGCGTAGGCGACGTCGGCTTCCGCCAGCACGAAGCGCCCGTCGGGCGCGGCCTCGACCGCGTCGATCAGGGCGCGCAGGGCCGGGCCGCGCCCGTTCTGGAGAAGGTCGTCCATGTCGGCGGGGACCGGCATCCCGAGCGCCCGGCCGGCGGCCTCGACGTCGAGAACGCCGTCCTTCGTCTTCACGCCCAGGGCGTAGCCGTCGCCGCGGCGCATGTTGAGGAGGACCATGTCGCGGGGCATGCCGAAGGGCGGCGCCCCCGCCGGCGTGGATTTCGGAGCCGCCGTGCGCTCCTCGGCGGCCCGGGCCGGCGCCGCGGCGGCGGCGGCGAGGCCCGCGGCCGTGGCGGTCAGGAATTCGCGTCGGTTGCCCATGCTGCCTCTCCTCCGGTCGGCCCGTCTGGTCGCGGGCGTGAACCGGGGGGAGCCTGCACGGCCGGCCTCGCCGCCGCCAGCGCCCGCGGCGGGGGCGAGTGACGGCTCAGGCCGCCTGTGAGGCGGCGCCGAGTCCCCAGGCCCGCGCCAGCAGCGCGTAGGAGTCGTGGCGCGCCGCCTGGTCGGGGATCGCCGAGACGATCATCAGCTCGTCGGCCTGCGTGCGCGCGACCATGTCGGCGAGCCGGGCCCGCAGGGTCTCGGGGCCGCCCACGTGCAGGCGGTCGCGGCCGCGCTCGATCTGCACCCGCTCGCCGTCGGAATACGGGTAGTCCAGCGCCTCGGCGAGGCTCGGCAGAGGCCGGTACTCGCCGCGCTCCCGCCGCAGCGTCGCGAGCCGCGCGCTGGAGGCGAGGCGCTCGGCCTCCGCGTCCGTGGCGGCGCAGATCGCCGCCACCGCCAGGATCGCGTGGGGCTTCGCGCCGAGCCGCGTCGGCCGGAACCGGGTCCGGTAGTCCAGCATCGGCGGCTCCGCGGGCATCCCGGAGAAGTGCTGCGCGAAGCCGAAGCCGCAGCCGATCTCGCCAGCGAGGCGGGCGCTGTAGTCGGAGGAGCCGAGCAGGAAGATCGGCGGCAGCGGCACCCCCGCGGGGCTCGCCTCGATCCGCGCGAACGGGTGCCCCTCCGGAAAGCCGCCGTCCCAGAACAGCAGCTCCTGCAGGCGGTCGAGGAAGTCGTCCCCGCCCTCCCCCGGCGCTTCCCGGCGGCGCAGCGCCCGCGCGGTGAGGCCGTCGGTGCCGGGCGCGCGCCCGAGACCCAGGTCGATCCGGCCCGGGAACAGGGCCTCCAGCACCCGGAAGCGCTCGGCCACCATCAGCGGCGCGTGGTTCGGCAGCATGATGCCGCCCGAGCCGACCCGGATGTTGCGGGTCGCGGCGGCGATCTGGCCGATCATGATCTCGGGCGCCGGGCTCGCCACGTTGGGCAGGGCGTGGTGCTCGGCGAGCCAGTAGCGCCGGTAGCCGAGGTTATCGACGTGGCGGGCGAGGGCCAGCGTGTCGTGCAGCGCCCGCGCCGGGGTCGAGTCGGCGCTGACGAAGGAGAGGTCGAGGACGGAGAGCGGGGTCATGCCGGGTGAGATGGGGGTCTGGGCCGGCCGGTGCGAGGGCAGTTCGTCAGGACGGGGGCTCCTGAGCTTCTTCCGTGGTATCGCCTGGATAGACCGCCTCGAAATCGCGGCCGCCATAGAAGATATTGAGGATCCTCACGGATCCACGTTCCACGCGATAGGCGATCACAGCCGATCTCTCGAACGCCACCGTTCGCAAGCCTTCCAAGAGATCGTCACGGGGTCGGCCCGCATGCGGTGCGTGGCCGATTCGGTCGCACCGATCCTTGATCCGCTGCGTGAAGCGCTGCGCCGTCGCGACGTTCTGACTCCGCTGCAAGACCGTTCGGAAGATGCCGGCCAGATCGGCCTGCGCTTGAGGGCGAAACGCGACAGGCAGTCTACGCACGGCGGGTGTCGTGCCGCGCTTCAGCGAACATCCTGTCGAGATCCTCTTGAACCTCTTCGATGCTCAGATCCGGCCGCGGATCGTCCAGGGAACGCCGGATGCGGGCGCGGATGTCATCGAGACGCTCGGCATCCTCGCGTCGCTGGCGTTGCAGGGCGTGCACGGCCTCGTCGAGCAGCGCGTCCACCGAAGCGTACTCACCGGCCTCGACGCTCTCCCGCACGGCGCGGAGCGTGTCCGGTGCCAGGGTGATGCTGATCGTCTCGCCCATCGGCAGGGCCTCTCGTTCCGTCCCGATTCCGAGGATCATAGCAGAAACGTCGCTCCCGCGCGCCGCCGCGGCGTCTCGCGCTTGCCGGCTCAGCGTCCCGGGCCTAGGGTCCGCCGCGCCGCGGGGAAGCGGCGCCTGACCGCAAAAATCCGGAGCACCGCACGCCATGGCTCTCCTCGCCGACGTCCTCTCGCGGGTGAAGCCGTCCGCGACCATCGTGATGACCCAGAAGGCCAGGGACCTGAAGGCCTCCGGCGTCGACGTCATCAGCCTGTCGGTGGGTGAGCCCGACTTCGACACGCCCGAGCACATCAAGCAGGCCGCCATCGCGGCGATCCACCGGAACGAGACCCGCTACCCGCCGGTCTCCGGCATCGTGCCCCTGCGCGAGGCGATCGTGCGGAAGTTCAAGCGCGAGAACGGGCTCGACTACAAGGTCTCGCAGACCATCGTGGGCACCGGCGGCAAGCAGGTGCTGTACAACGCGTTCCTCGCCACGCTGAACCCCGGTGACGAGGTGGTGATCCCCCGCCCCTACTGGGTGTCCTACCCGGAGATGGTCGGGCTGTGCGGCGGCACGCCGGTCTTCGCCGACACCGACATGGCCAACGGCTTCAAGCTCCAGGCCGAGGAGCTCGACCGGGTCCTGACCCCGAAGACCAAGTGGATCGTCCTCAACTCGCCGTCGAACCCGTCGGGCGCCGCCTATTCCCGCGCCGAGATGAAGGCGCTCACCGACGTGCTGCTCCGCTACCCGGACGTGCACATCCTCACCGACGACATCTACGAGCACCTCACCTACGGCGACTTCGCGTTCGTCACGCCGGCCCAGGTCGAGCCGCAGCTGATCGAGCGGACGCTGACGATGAACGGCGTCTCGAAGGGCTACGCCATGACCGGCTGGCGCATCGGCTACGCGGCCGGGCCGGAAGCGCTCATTAAGGCGATGGACTTCGTCCAGGGCCAGCAGACCTCCGGCGCCAGCACGATCGCGCAGTGGGCGGCGGTGGCCGCCCTCGACGGGCCGCAGGACCACCTCGCCACGTTCCGGGCCGCCTTCCAGGGCCGGCGCGACCTCGTCGTGTCGATGCTCAACCAGACCAACGGGCTGACCTGCCCGACGCCGGAGGGCGCGTTCTACGTCTACCCGTCCTGCGCGGCGCTGATCGGCAAGCGGACCGAGGCCGGCAAGACCATCGAGACCGACGAGGACTTCGTCATGGAGCTGCTCCAGGCCGAGGGCGTGGCGGCGGTCCACGGCTCGGCCTTCGGCCTCGGCCCGAACCTGCGCATCTCCTACGCGACGTCGAACGCGGTGCTGGAGGAGGCCTGCCGGCGCATCCAGCGCTTCTGCGGCTCGCTGCGGTAGCGGCCCCGAGGTCCCGGAGGCGTCCCGTGCCCACGATCGCGGTGATCGCCCCGGGCGCCATGGGCAGCGCCGTCGGGGCCCGGCTCGCCGGGCACGGCGCCCGGGTACTGACCTCCCTGGACGGGCGCGGGGCGGCGAGCCGCGCCCGGGCCGCGGCCGCCGGCATGGCGCATGCCGGGGACGGCGAGCTCGCCGCCGCCGATCTCCTGCTCTCCATCGTGCCGCCCGCCGACGCGGAGGCGCTGGCCCGCCGGCTCGCGCCCGCCCTGGCGGCGGCCCCGCGCAAGCCGGTCTACATCGACGCCAACGCCGTCAGCCCGGAGACGGTCGGGCGCGTCGCCGGGATCGTCGCGGCCACCGGCGCGCCATTCCTCGACGGCGCGATCCTGGGCCTGCCGCCGAAGCCCGGCGCCAAGGGGCCGCGCGTCTACGTCTCGGGTCCCGAGACGGCCCCGGCCCTGGTCCTGCGCGACCTCGGCCTCGACCTGCGCGTCTGCCCCGGCGCGGTCGGCGCCGCCTCCAGCCTCAAGATGAGCTATGCCGGCCTCAACAAGGGCCTGACGGCGCTCGCCGCGCTCGTGATCGGCGCCGCCGAGCGCGCCGGCGCCGGGGAAGCGCTGCTGGCCGAGCTCGCCGAGAACGAGCCGTCGCTGCTGGCCCGGTTCGCCAGGGGGCTGCCCGACATGGTGCCGAAGGCCTATCGCTGGGCGCCCGAGATGGAGGAGATCGCCGGGTTCCTCGGGCCCGACGCGGCCGGGCGGCAGGTCTTCTCCGGCTACGCCGCGCTCTACCGGCGCCTCGCCGCGGAGGACGGCGCGGACGAGATCGCCGCGCTGATGCGCTTCGTCGCGCCCGCGGCGGAGCACTGATCGCCGCGGGGTCCCGGAAACGGCCCCGCCTCTGTTGCCGGCTCGGCTGTCACCCTCTACACGGGCTGTCCCCAGCGGCCGATGCGCCTGAAGGTTTCGCGAGCCCGCTCGGGCCTGCATGGCGGCGGGGTCGGCAGTGACGGGACGGTCCGGACCAGTTCTCTGGGCCGTTCCTGTGAGGCTCAGTGGGCCGAGTCGCTGCAGGAGTGTCGGGAGCGCGGGGAACAGGAACCGCGGGTCCGGCGCATGGCCCACATGATTTCCCACCCGATTCCGCCCGCGAGACGGGTCGCGGGCGCGGGTCCCTGACCCGTTCCGGGACAGGGGCGCACGGGGCCGTTGCGGCTTCGTTCACGCTCCCGCGCGATGATGCGTCCGGGCCGGGGATCCGGTTCCGCGTAACCGCGTTCTCTCGGGCCTGACGACCATGCGAGCCCTGCTCACCAGCGGCATCAAGGCGATTCTCGGCATCGCCGCGCTCTCCACCGCCGCGCACTGGACCCTCCGGGTCCAGCGCGAGTCCGCCGCCCCCGCGGCCGCGACGGCGAGCCTCGCCGAGCCCGCCGCGACCGGCTCCATCGAGCCGCGCCGGGTCGAACGGGCCGCCGCGCTGGCGCCCGCGCCGGTCGCCGCGGCGGCGCCTGTTCCCGCTGCGCCCGCGCGCGCCGCCGCGGGGCTCGACCAGTCGCACCTCGCCGCCCTGATCGCCGGCGCGACGCCGCCCAAGCCGAAGCTCGCCAAGGCCGCCACCAAGACGGCCTCCGCCGAGAAGGCCCCCGTTGCCGAGAAGGTCGCGGCGAAGCGCTGAGCCGCCGCCGTCGCGGGCGACCGTGCCGGCTGCATGGTTCCCCTGCGCGCCGGCCGGTACCCGCACGGCACCGGGCGTGGCAGGGATTTCGGCCTCTACCGAGATTGGTCAGGCATGAGCACGCAGGTCGCGACCTCCGTCCCCGACGACAGCGCCGCGCCGCGCGCCGCTCCGGAGGCCGACCTCGCCGGCCGCCGGCGGATCGTCGGCATCGCCCTGATGTGCGGGGCCGTCGCCTTCTTCGCGAGCCTCGACGCCTGCGGCAAGACCCTGGCCCGGGCCGGCGTCGATCCCCTGGTCACCACCTTCATGCGCTACGCGGCGAGCGTCGCCATGATCTCGCTGTTCATCAACCCGGTACGCACGCCGGGCGTCGTGAAGAGCCGGCGCCTGCCGCTGCAGATCGCGCGCTCCCTGCTGCTCTTCGCCTCCACGGCGCTCAACTTCCTGGCCCTGCGCTACCTGCAGCTCGCCGAGACGATCTCGATCCAGTTCGCCGCGCCGCTCACCGTGGCGCTGCTCGCCGGGCCGCTGCTCGGCGAGTGGTCGTCGCGGGCGCGGCTGGCGGCGATCGGCGTCGGCTTCCTGGGCGTGCTGGTGATCGTGCGGCCGGGCGCCGGCGGCATGCATCCGGCCGCGCTGCTCTGCGTCGCCAACGTGGTGGTCTACGCCTTCTACGCGATCATCACGCGCAAGCTCGCGGCCTACGACTCGACCGCCACGACCATGTTCTACACGGGCCTCGCGGGACTCGCGCTGATGGCCCCGCTCCTACCGTGGATCTGGACGAGCCCGGCGAGCCTGACCCACTGGGCGCTGCTGTTCGGGGTCGCGCTGTTCGGAACGCTGGGCCACTGGCTGCTGGTGATGGCCCATGCCCGGGCCCCGGCCAACGTGCTGGCGCCGTTCATCTACACGCAGCTGCTGTGGTCGGTGACGCTCGGCTTCCTGCTGTTCGGCGACGTTCCGAGCCGCTGGACCGTGGCGGGCGCCATGATCGTCGTCGGCTCCGGCCTGTACCTCCTGGCGCAGGAGACGATCCGCCGGGAGGCGCGGCCGGCCGCCTGAGGCGACCGGCCGGACCCTGTTACGGGACCCTGTCAGCGGCCGAGGCGCTCCTGGCGCTCCATCCGCTCCTCGCGGCGGTTCTCGCGCGCCCGGCGGGCCGGGTCCGGATCGGTGCCGAGCACGCCGCCGACGGTGCCGGTCGCCGCGCCGACCGCGCCGCCGACGACCCCGCCCACGGGGCCGGCCGCGGCCGTGCCGTCCTCGACGCCGCGCTGGGCGCCGCGCGCCGTGCCCTGGGCCTCCGCGGCGCCCGCGTAGGCCAGCGGCGCGAGGGCGAGGGTCGCGATCAGAAGCTTCTTCATGGGGCTACTCCCGGATGTCTGTCCGAATCGGCTCCGCGCCGCCGCGGCGGGCGGAGGGTGTGTCGGTCAACGGTTCAGACGCCGATTGGTCCCATCCGCGGTCACGGGCGCGTGATCCGCGCTGCCGCTGGCCTCCGGCCGGGGCGGCTGGTAGAGAACCCGTCATGCACGCTTCGCGCGCCCTGCGCGGCCCCGGCCGCCCGATCCGAATTACCGGCCCGGCCTCCGCCTGAGGGCCCGCTCCAGCGCGGCCGCGCGGAGGTCCGGGATCCTCCTGCCGCCCGACCCGATTCCGCCGGCCCGACGCTGCCGGCCCGACCGCCGATGCGAGATCCGATGACCGCCCCCGAGACCGCGCCCGCCCGCGACTATTCCAAGACCCTGTTCCTGCCGCAGACCGAGTTCCCGATGCGCGCTGGCCTGCCGGTGCGCGAGCCGCTGTTCATCGAGCGCTGGAAGCGGATGGACCTCTACGGCAAGCTGCGCGCCCGCGGCCAGGGCCGGCCGAAATTCGTGCTCCACGACGGGCCGCCCTACGCCAACGGCAACATCCACATCGGCACGGCGCTCAACAAGATCCTCAAGGACGTGGTGGTCCGCTCGCAGACCGCGCTCGGCTTCGACGCCAACTACGTCCCGGGCTGGGACTGCCACGGCCTGCCGATCGAGTGGAAGATCGAGGAGCAGTACCGCGCCAAGGGCCGCAACAAGGACGACGTGCCGGTGATCGAGTTCCGGCAGGAATGCCGGACCTTCGCGGCCCAGTGGCTCGACGTGCAGCGCGAGGAGTTCAAGCGGCTCGGCGTCACCGGCGACTGGGACCATCCCTACGCCACCATGGCGTTCCCCGCCGAGGCCGTGATCGCCGACGAGCTGATGAAGTTCTCGATGAGCGGCCAGCTCTATCGCGGCTCCAAGCCGGTGATGTGGTCGGTGGTCGAGAAGACCGCGCTGGCCGAAGCCGAGGTCGAGTACGAGGAGCACGTCAGCGACACGATTTTTTGCGCGTTTCCGATCCGGTCCGGCGCCGAGGGCGATCTCGCGCAGGCGCGGGTGGTGATCTGGACGACCACTCCGTGGACGATCCCGGGCAACCGCGCCGTCGCGTTCTCCAAAAAAATTGCCTACGGCCTGTACCGGGTCACGGAGGCGCCGGCCGACAACTGGGCGGTGCCCGGCCAGACCTACCTGCTCGCCGACAGCCTCGCCGCCACGGTGTTCAAAGCCGCCCGGGTCGAGGCGTTCGCGCGCGTCGCCGACGTGAGCCCGTCGACGCTCGCCGGCCTGACCCTGGACCACCCGCTGGCGAAGCTCGGCTACGGCTTCGCCGTGCCGATGCTCGACGGCGACCACGTCACCGACGAGTCCGGCACGGGCTTCGTCCACACGGCGCCGAGCCACGGCCGCGAGGATTTCGAGCTCTGGATGGCGAGCGGCCGGCTGCTGCGCGAGCGCGGCATCGACGCGACCATCCCCTACACGGTCGACGCCGACAGCGTGCTCACGGAGGCCGCTCCGGGCTTTACCGGCACCCGCGTGCTCACCGCCAAGGGCGAGAAGGGCGACGCCAACAAGGCGGTCATCGCCGCGCTGACGGAGGCCGGGGCGCTGATCGCCCGCGGGGTGCTGCGCCACCAGTACCCGCATTCCTGGCGGTCCAAGAAGCCGGTGATCTTCCGCAACACGCCGCAATGGTTCATCGCCATGGACCGGCCGGTGGATTCGCTGGGCAACCGGACGCTGCGCGAGGTAGCGCTCCAGGGCATCGACGACACCCAGTGGGTGCCGACGCAAGGCAAGAACCGCATCACCGGCATGGTCGCCAACCGGCCGGACTGGGTGGTCTCGCGCCAGCGCGCCTGGGGCGTTCCGATCACCGTCTTCGTCCACCGCGACACCGCCGAGATCCTGAAGGACGACGCCGTCAACGCCCGCATCCGCGACGCCTTCGCGGCCGAGGGCGCCGACGCGTGGTTCCGGGACGACGCCGCGCAGCGCTTCCTGGCGCCCGACCACGACCCGGCCGCCTACGAGAAGGTCACCGACGTCCTCGACGTCTGGTTCGATTCGGGCTCGACCCACGCCTTCGTGCTCGACGATCCGGAGGCCTTCCCGGGGCTTTCTGGGGTGAAGCGCGTCCGCGACGGCGGGCAGGACCGGGTCATGTACCTGGAGGGCTCCGACCAGCACCGCGGCTGGTTCCAGTCCTCGCTGCTCGAATCCGCCGGCACCCGCGGCCGGGCGCCCTACGACATCGTCCTGACCCACGGCTTCGTGCTCGACGGCAAGGGCCTGAAGATGTCGAAGTCGAAGGGCAACGTCGTCGCACCGCAGAGCGTCATCAAGGATTCGGGCGCCGACATCCTGCGCCTGTGGGTCGCCGCCTCCGACTACACAGATGACCTGCGCATCGGCCCGGAGATCATCAAGACTTTCGCGGAGACCTACCGGAAGCTCAGGAATTCCCTGCGCTGGATGCTGGGCTCGCTGGCCCACCGAGTCCAGGGCGACGACGTGGCCTACGCCGACATGCCGGAGCTGGAGCGGCTGATCCTGCACCGGCTCGCCGAGCTCGACGGCGAGATCCGCGAGGCCTACGCGGCGTTCGACACCAAGCGGGTGGTGGCGCTGCTCAACGGCTTCATGACCGGCGACCTGTCGTCCTTCTACTTCGACGTGCGCAAGGACGCCCTGTACTGCGATCCCGTGTCCTCGGTCCGCCGGCGGTCGGCGCTGCAGGTGATCGACGAGGCCTTCCGCCGGGTGACGATCTGGCTCGCCCCGGTGCTCGCCTTCACCGCCGAGGAGGCGTGGCTCGACCGCTACCCGTCCGAGGACGGCTCGGTGCATCTCCAGACCCTGCCGGAGACCCCGGCTGACTGGCTCGACGCCCCCCTCGCGGAGCGCTGGCAAAAAATCCGGCGGGTGCGGCGGGTGGTCACCGGCGCCCTGGAGATCGAGCGCGCGGCCAAGCGCATCGGCGCGAGCCTGGAGGCGGCGCCGACGGTCTACGTGGCGGATCCGGAGCTTCTCGCGGCGCTCGAGGGCTGCGACTTCGCCGATACCTGCATCACCTCGGACATCGCCGTTGTGGCGGGCGAGGGCCCGGCCGAGGCCTTCCGCCTCGACGAGGTACGCGGCGTGGCGGTGGTGCCGAGCCCGGCCGCGGGTCGCAAATGTGCCCGCTCCTGGCGGGTCAGCCCGGAGGTGGGCAGCGACCCGGACTACCCGGACGTGACGCCCCGCGACGCCCAGGCCCTGCGCGAGTGGGACGCGGCGCATCCGGAGGCGAGCGCGGCGTGAGGGCGTTCCGCGTCGTCGGCGGCGCCACTCCCTCTCCCCGCCCGCGGGGAGAGGGGGACGCCGGCCCGGGCCGAGTGCGCCGCCCGTGACGCCGTTCCGCGCCGGCCTCCTGGCCCTCGTTCTCACCCTGGTCCTCGATCAGGCCAGCAAGCTCGGCCTCTATTTCGGCACCGACCTCGTGCTGACGCAGCCCTGGCGGCTGGCGCCCTTCGCCGACTTCGTCGTGGTCTGGAACCGGGGCGTCTCCTACGGGCTGTTCCAGCAGGAGGGCGGGATCGGCCGCTGGCTCCTCGTGGCCCTGTCGCTGGCCGCCGCCCTCGGCCTCGGGATCTGGATGCGCCGGGCCACGTCGCGGCTCCTCGGGATCGCCCTCGGGCTGATCGTCGGGGGGGCGCTCGGCAACGCCATCGACCGGGCCGCCTACGGCGCCGTCTTCGACTTCGTCCACCTGCATGCCGGCGGCTGGTCCTGGTACGTGTTCAACGTCGCCGACGCGGCGATCGTGGCCGGCGTGATCGGCCTGATCCTCGACAGCCTGTCCCCGGACGGCCGCAGGGGCCGGGCGTCCCCCCCGCAGGGCGACCCGGCGCCGCGCCTGTGATCCCTGCAACACACAGGTCCTCCCGCGTCCCCCTCCTGGCGCGACGCAGTCAAGGCGCCATACGATCGCCGGAAACCGGTCTCAGGCCGGGACCTGTCGGATCGGGCCGCGCCGCGGCCTTCCCAGAGCCGGACGCTCCGTCCGGAACCCGTGAGGCAGCATGACCGGGCATCGCAGGCTTCGTCCCCTCCTCTCCGCCGCGGTGGCCCTGGCTCCGCTCTGCGTCGTCGGTGCCGCGCACGCGCAGGAGCGCGGCGAGTTCATGCGTGACGCCCTGTCGGGCATCGGCCTCCTGGAGAAGCGCCAGGATCCGATCGACTATCACGAGCGGCCGCCACTGGTGATGCCGCCCAAGATCGACGGCAAGGCCCTGCCGCAGCCGCGGGCGCGCTCCACCAGCACCGCCTGGCCGAAGGATCCCGAGATCGTGGAGCGCGAGCGCGCCGCCGTGGAGCGGCGCAATCCCAAGGGCTCCCAGGCCCAGGGCCGCTACGACGACAACAACGCGACGCTCTCCGTGGAGGAGATGCGCGGCGGCCGCCGTGCCGGCGCGGGCCTGACGACCACCGCCGAGCGCAAGCCCGGCGACAACAACCGCGACGACAGCCTGCTCAGCCCCTTCGAGCTGCTCAAGGGCAAGAGCGCCAACGCCGAGCCCTCCGACATCGAGCCGAGCCGCGACACGCTCACGGACCCGCCGACCGGGTACCGGCAGTCGCCCAAGCAGCTGGCCCGGCCGCCGTCGAGCGACCCGATCAACAACGCCAGCCGCGAGCGCGAGGAGTCGGATCCCCGCGCGTATCTCCGTCAGCGCGCGCAGCAGTGACGGGGGCGCCGTGTCGCCGTTGCAACGGCGCCGCGGCGTGGCAACATGAGATGATCGTCCCGGTGCGGTTCTTGCGCCCCGGTGACCAGGACGGCCCCGATCCGCGCGCGCATCCCGACGCGGGACGCTTCGATCCGGGGCCGGCAGAAGGAAAGCGGAATGCACCTGTTCAGGAAGGCGACGCCCACCCTCTTCCCGCTGCGTCCGGGCTCGCCCTACGGCGGCAGCGCCGGCCGGGGCGAGGCCGCGCCGTTCGGGCGTTCCGAGGCGGGCGGACCGGAAGTGACGGCCTTCACCCTCGACAACGGCCTCGACGTGGTGGTCGTCCCCGACCACCGGGCCCCCGTCGCCACCCACATGATCTGGTACCGCAACGGTTCGGCCGATGATCCGCTCGGCCAGTCGGGCATCGCCCACTTCCTCGAGCACCTGATGTTCAAGGGCACCGAGAAGCACCCGGTCGGGGCCTTCTCCAAGGCGGTGTCGGGCCTGGGCGGCCAGGAGAACGCCTTCACCAGCTACGACTACACCGCCTACTTCCAGCGGGTCGCCCGGGATCACCTCGGCACCATGATGGAATTCGAGGCGGACCGCATGAGCGGCCTCGTCCTCGACGACGCCGTCGTCGCCCCCGAGCGCGACGTCGTGCTGGAGGAGCGGCGCATGCGGGTCGAGACCGACCCCTCCGCCCAGCTCTCCGAGGCGATGGCGGCCGGCCTGTTCGTGCACCATCCCTACGGCATCCCGATCATCGGCTGGATGCACGAGATCGAGGGCCTGAACCGCGAGCACGCGCTGGCCTACTACAAGCGCTTCTACACCCCCGAGAACGCCATCCTGGTGGTGGCCGGCGACGTCACGCCCGACGAGGTCCGGCGCCTCGCCGAGACCACCTACGGCCGCGTGACGCCCCAGGGCGCCCGGCCCGAGCGCCTGCGGGCGCGGGAGCCGGAGCCGAAGGCCCTGCGCCGCGTCGCCGTCGCCGACCCGAAGGTCGAGCAGCCGACCCTGCAGCGCCTCTACCTGACCCCCTCCTGCATCACCGCCCGGGACGGCGGCTGCCACGACCTCGAGCTGCTGGCCGAGGTGCTGGGCGGCGGCTCGACCTCCTACCTCTACCGCAAGCTGGTCATGGAGACCGGCCTCGCGGTGAATGCCGGCGCCTGGTACATGGGCTCGGCGATCGACGACACCCGCTTCTCCGTCTACGCGGTGCCCGCCGAGGGCGTGCCCCTGGAGAAGCTGGAGGAGGCCGTCGACAGGGTGCTGCGCCGCGCCCCCGCGGAGGCCCTGGACGCCGAGGCGATCGAGCGCGCCAAGACCCGCCTCGTGGCCGAGACCGTCTACTCCTCTGACAGCCAGTCGTCGCTGGCACGCATCTACGGCTCGGCGCTGGCGATCGGCGAGACCATCGAGGAGGTCCGCCGCTGGCCGACCGACATCGAGGGGGTGACGCAGGCGCGTCTCAAGGGCGCCGCCGAGCGCTGGCTGACGCCGGCCCGCTCGGTCACCGGCTACCTGACCAAGGCGCAGGATCCCGACGCCCCGGTCGCGATGGCCGCCGAGTAACCCCGGGTGCGTCCCGCCGGGCCCGTGACGGGTCCGGGCGGGGCGCTCTGCCGAACGGGAGCCCTGGCCCGCTCCGCCGTCGCCCGAGATAGAGACACGAGGTTCCCATGAGCTTGGCCGAGACTCTGGTCGAGACCACCGCCCAAACCGTCAGCTCGCCCACCACGGCGCTGCCGGTGACGACCGCCGCCGGCATCGAGGCGTGGCACGTCGAGTCGCCGGTGGTGCCGATGATCGCCCTGGCCTTCACCTTCGAGGGCGGCGCCGCCCAGGACCCGGCCGGCAAGGCCGGCTGCGCGCAGATGCTGGCGCGGCTCCTCGACGAGGGCGCCGGCGACCTGACCTCCGACCTGTTCCAGGAGCGGCTCGCCGCCCGGGCAATCGAGCTGTCGTTCCACGCGGGGGCCGACGCGGTCGGCGGCTCGCTGAAGATGCTGGTCAAGCACGCCGACGAGGGCATCGCGCTCCTCGCCCTGGCGCTGGCCAAGCCCCGCCTCGACCCCGACGCGATCGAGCGCGTCCGCGCCCAGATCATCGCCGGCCTGCGCTACCAGCAGAACGATCCGGGCGTGCTGGCCTCCCGCCGCTTCTTCAAGGAGGCGTTCGCCGGCCATCCCTACGCCCGCCCGTCCTCCGGCACCGTGGAGAGCGTGACGGCGATCACCCGGGACGACCTGCTGGCGATGCACGCCCGCATCATCGGCCGCGGCCGGGTGAAGGTGGCGGCGGTCGGCGCCATCGGCGCCGAGCAGCTCGCCGAGGGCCTGAACCGCGCCTTCGGAACCCTGCCGGAGGCCGGGGCGCTGAAGGCGGTGCCGCGCACCGAAGTGCACGATCTCGGCAAGCGCATCGTCGTCGACCTCGACGTGCCCCAGTCGGTGATCCGGTTCGGCATGGCCGGCGTGCCGTGGCGCGACCCGGACTTCATCCCGGCCTACGTGCTGAACCACATCCTCGGCGGCGGCGCCTTCACGTCCCGCCTGTTCCAGGAGGTGCGCGAGAAGCGCGGGCTGGCCTACTCGGTGGGGACCTCGCTGGTCAGCCACCGGTCGGCCGCGATGACCTGGGGCTACACCGCCACCAAGAACGAGCGCGTCGGCGAGGCCCTGTCGGTGATCGGCGACGAGATCGGCCGGCTGATCACGGACGGCCCGGACGACGACGAGCTGCAGAAGGCCAAGGATTACCTGACCGGCTCCTACGCCCTCGGCTTCGACACCTCGACCAAGATCGCCCACCAGCTGGTGCAGATCGCCTTCGAGGAGCTGGGCATGGACTACATCGCCCGGCGCAACGCGATGGTCTCGGCCGTGACCCAGGCGGATATCCGCCGGGCCGCCGCCCGCACCTTCGCGGACGGCAAGATGCTGGTGGTCGCCGCCGGCCGGCCCGTGGGGCTCTGAGAAGCGGGTCTCGGGACCGCGGTTCGGCGAAATCCGCCGCGCCCGGGTACCGATCGCCGCGTAGCGGCCGCGCCGCCGGTCCGGGGCGCGGCGCCTCTCGGGCGGCGATCGCTGCGGGCCGACCGCGGCGCGGCCCCGGAGGAACGGGTGCCGGCCGCCCGATCCGCGAGCCGCTCGCGAAGCCGCCGCCGCCCCCCACCTGAGGCGCGACGCGGCGAACCCCAGGACCGACATGCAGCTCACCGGCATCCACCACCTCACCGCGGTGACCGCCCGCGCGGCGGAGAACGTCGCCTTCTACACGGGCACGCTCGGCCTGCGGCTCGTGAAGAAGACGGTGAACCAGGACGATGTCTCGGCCTACCACCTGTTCTACGCCGACGGGCTGGCGAGCCCCGGCACCGACATCACCTTCTTCGACTGGCCGGCGCCCCGGGAGCGGCGGGGCTCCGGCAGCATCACCCGCACGCACCTGCGCGTCCCGGGCGAGGGCGCGGTCGCGTGGTGGCACGCGCGCCTGCGCGAGGCCGGGATCGTCGAGGCCGAGCCCGCCGCGCGCGACGGGCGCCTCACCCTCGATTTCGAGGATCCGGAGGGCCAGCGCCTCGCCCTGGTGGACGATGGCGGGACCGGGCCGGAGCATCCCTGGGACGGCTCGCCCGTGCCGGCCGCCTACCAGATCCGCGGCCTCGGCCCGATCCGGCTGTCGGTGCCGGACCCGGCCCGCACCGCCGCCGTGCTGACCGAGGTGCTCGGCCTGCGCCGGGACCGCGCCTTCGAGACGGGCGACGGCCCGGTGGAGGTCTACGCGATGGGACCCGGCGGCCCGGCCGCCGAGCTCCAGCTCCTGGCCGACCGGTCCGCGCCGGCCCGCCAGGGCGCGGGCGCGGTCCACCACGTCGCCTTCCGCATCCCGGACGGGGATTACGAGGCCTGGGCCGACAGGCTCCGGGCGGCGCGGGTGCCGAGCAGCGGGCCGGTGGACCGCTACTACTTCCGCAGCCTCTATTTCCGCGAGCCCAACGGCATCCTGTTCGAGATCGCCACCGACGGGCCGGGTTTCACCGCGGACGAGCCCCTGGAGACCCTGGGCGAGCGCCTGGCCCTGCCGCCGTTTCTGGAGCCGCGCCGGGCCGAGATCGAGGCCGGGCTCGCGCCGCTCCGGCCCGCCGCCCCCCTCTGAGGGCGGCGCGCGGGGCCCGCTCTGCGGCAACCCTCCCATGTCCGGAACGGCGCTGCGGAGCGTCCGCGAAGACGCTAAATCTTCGAACGATTCCAGGCCGTTCACTTCTTTCGCCAGTGTGATCCCGGCACGCCTTGACGGACGTGCTGCAACTGCGAAAGAAGCGGCGCGCGTGTGTTTGCAACCGGATCCGGGCGGGTTCCCTGCCGAGGATCCACCCCCGCCCGAGCGGGGCGGCGGGGATCCCCCGCACCACGGGCCCCGAATCGTCGGGGCCGTGTGCCGAGCGTCAGAGGATTCGAGGACTGATCCGTCGATGAGCAAGTTCTACGAGGAGCGCGTTCTGTCGGTCCACCACTGGACCGACAACCTGTTCTCGTTCCGCACGACGCGGGATCCGGCGTTCCGGTTCCGCAACGGCGAGTTCACCATGATCGGCCTGGAGGTCGAGGGCCGGCCGCTGCTGCGCGCCTACTCGGTGGTCTCGGCCAACTACGAGGAGGAGCTGGAGTTCTTCTCGATCAAGGTCCAGGACGGCCCGCTGACCTCGAAGCTGCAGCACCTGAAGGTCGGCGACCCGATCATCGTCGGCAAGAAGCCG